>JBJKRE010000136.1:0-7531 GCA_046704825.1 Acidobacteriota bacterium | reverse complement strand
TGCCTTGTCGGCGTCTTCCTGCATGCCCTTCATCCGGGTCAGGGCGTTTCCCCAGGGGAGAAGGCCGCCATGAGTCGCCGGGTCGTAGAAGTGATAAAGAGGACGCCAGAGCTGCCACCAGCCCGAGTCGGGGGACGTGTTGTCCTCGTCAGAAGCTTGATCGTGAAAAGGCTTTAGTGCGTCCTGAAAATAGTGGCTGGACCAGCATGCTTCGGACCCATGAATTCCCTCCTTGATGTCTTCTGCCTTGGTTGTGATCTCATTGTGCCCTGTTCCTTTTCTTTTGTAAGCGTTCACATTTGCGCTAATCAAGAGAATTACAGCCAAGAAAAGCGTTAGCCTCTTAATCATTGTTACCACCCGTGAGCCATGGATACTTTGTGTATAATCCATCCAACTTGGCTTGTACCTTGAGATCGGAAGGAAGACCTTCTAACAGATGGCGCGCTTCTGACTTGGCAGCATCGCATTGCTCTCTTTTGTCCCTTGGCACGGTTTCGCAAAACGCCGATATCAAAAGGAGATACTTTCTTACATAGAAATGCGGGCCAATCTCTTTCATAAAGGCGCTGGTGCCATGTTTTTGAGGAATGATGCGGGGCCAGTTCGCGATAAGCCACGAATATTCCCGGATCAAACCACGCTCATAGATCTCTGGACTTGAGGGACTTTCGTTTTCTTCTCTGGTAGCAAACGAATTTGACCACCATTGATTCTTTCCAGCTTCCCAATCAAGCCCTGACTGGTAAGGCGCGACCTTGATCTCGAGGGTCTTGCCGGCATGCGTCTTCAAAAGCCGCTTCACGGCTTTCCCTTCTAAGACGAGCTGCTTGTGGCCCGGACACTTCATCACCAATTTCCAGTCTTTGTACCGCACGAAGTCCAGGATCGTAAAATGCTGCGCCGGGATCACGATCTCGCCATCCTTGGCGTGGAAGTAGATGGACTTTGAAAAGAGCGTCTTTTCCGTTGTCCCTTCTGCAAGAAGAAGGACTTTCTTGCCCGCGTACACCGTGGCTCGTATCCACTCTTGCGGCTCGCCGGTTTCGGCGTCGACGATCTTTGCGTGAATCTCGGGCGTGGTGACGGCGCAGGCCGCCAGCGGCACGAGAAGCAGAAAAACAGAAGCTACCAGGAGCAGTCTTTTGGTAGCCGAAAGTCGTATCATGGCTCCCTCCTCCGGGCAAGGCGTCTCCTGGAGATCGCCTGTTGGGCCCTGCCGACCCCAGTTCTACCGGCTGACGGGATTCGCATCCGGTCCGGCCTGCCTCCCCCAGGTAGACGACTGCTCCGGTGCGGATCGGGGAAGTTTGCTGCCTTTACGCTAACCCAAGGTCGTCATGTTGGCAACACCGGAATTGGCGAAATGTTTGCAGAGCACTCGAAAGGAGATGAGACAAGGATGGCGACTCTCTCAAAGACGCCAAGAGCGCGAAGAGAGAACAAGGATGAGGACGGATTCGGCGGACGCTCGGGCCTTCGGCCCTCGGGTCCACCCTGCGGAAGGACCCATGGCCGGAGAAACCGGTTCAGCGAAAGTGGATTCCCTCCTTCGCGGGAATGACGAGAGAGGGAGCGGGAACGACGCTTGCTGAAGGGCTGAGGCCGAAAAGCGAAAGGCGTGGAAACGCCCGTGGTCAGGCCTTCGAAGGCCCGTCCCCAGACGTCTTTCCAATCCCAAAGGAGGCTTCGAAGAAGCCCATTTTAACATTCGGCGTTCCGCCGAATGTTAATAGTAGTACCAGATGTTCCGATACTCCCGGATGTCCTCGCCGGCCTCCTGGAGCTGCTTGAGGTAGTCCCAGATGGCCACGTCGGTGTAGGAGTAGGGCGGGATGGCCTTGATGTTCTTCTCCCAGGGGTGGAACTCGTAGACGCGCCGGCCGTCGGGGAGGATCATCACCACCCTGTGGTCCTGCCAGGACCGCAGGTGGTTCTTGCCCAGGCGCGGCACGTTGAAGACGGGCTCGTCGGTCCGGTCCAGGCCGGGCAGGAGCCTGGCCTCCTCCTTGCGCTCCTGGAGCAGGCGGGCGATGGGCACGCGGTAGTCCCGGGTCTCCTCCTTGCCCTTGGCGTTGAAGGTGTAGTAGGGGTCCACGCCGATGGACCTGAGCGCGCGCCTTAACGCCACGAGTTCGAACCGGCGGCTGTTGGAGAAGGTGAAGACGGTCTGGTTGTAGACGCCGATGCCCTTTTGCAGGATCTTCTGAACCGCCTCGCAGGCCTCGGGCGTCACCTCGTAGGTGTGCTCGAAGTGGGTGACCACCGCGATCTCGCGCTTGCCGAGGTCGTGGTACCGCTCGAGGATGGCGCACCACTCGTCCGTGATCCGCTGGGGCAGGACCACGGGCACGCGCGTGCCGATGCGGATGCGCCGCACGTGCGGCATGGCTGCGACCTCGGACAGGTTCCACTCCATCATGTCGTCGGCCATCACGCCCGGGTCGCCGCCCGTGATCAGGACGTCGGCGATGGCCGGGTGGTCGGAGAGCCACGCCAGGGCCTCGGCGATCCTCTCCCTGGGAGAGAGCGCGTTCTCGTCGAGCACGTCCTGGATCTCCCAGTTCCGCTGGCAGTACACGCAAATCTGGGCGCAGGTGTTGTTGGGCTTCATGATCGCGATCTTGGGGTACCGGCGCGTGATCAAGTCGATGGGCGACGTGTCGTGTTGGCCCATGAAGTCGAGCGCGTGGTTGAGGTCCTTGCGGTGGGTCCTGACCCCCTTGACGTAGGTCGCCGGGGGAATGACCTGCATGCGGACGGCGTAGTCGAAGCGGCGGCTCGTGTCGTTGTCCATGAGGTGCGCGTAGTACGGCGTCACGCCGAAGGGGATGCGCAGCTCCCTGGCCTCTCTGACGGCCTGCTTCTCCTCCGCGGTGAGGGGGGTGACGGCCGCGAGCGTGTCGGCCTCGCGGATCACGTGCTTCAAGTGCCACCGGTAGTCGTCCCAGTCCTCGCGGGCGCCCCCGAAGTGCTCAAGGATCTTCCGCTTGCGCTCCTCGCGCAGCCTCTGGACGCCCGGATCGAAGCCCGAGGGGAAGCGCCGGATCTGCATCTCGATGGACCGGCCCTCCTCGTCCAGCACCTCGCTGCGGACCTGGGCGGCCTCTCGCCCGTTCATGGCGATGAAGGACGGCACCTCCTTGCGGCAGACGCCCGAGGGCGAGTAGATGCCCGACAGGCCCGCCACACCGCGGAAGAGGTGGATGAACTCCAGCACGAACCCCCTGGACAGGTCCGCCTCGGACCGGTCCAGCTCGCCCCGCGCCAGCATCCAGAGCGTCTTGATCGCGCTGGAGCCCGTGCGCTTCTCGTTGATGGGCCCGATGATGCTCATGAAGACGCGGATGCACTCCCGGACGTTGGCCTTCTCCAGCGGGTGGATGTCGTTGTCCAGGGCGAACACCCAGCGTTCCTGGTCGTTCAGGTAGTCGAAGAGCCGTTCGCGCGCCGACTCGAGGGAGCGGGCCCGTTTGAGCAGCCTGTAGATGCGGGGGTTCGCCATCCACAGCTCGCTGAGGTCTTCGGACTTGATGGCTTCGATCTCACCGGGGGGCAGTTCGAACCGGTCGTGGAAGGCGTCACCGGCGAGTACCTCGGTAGACACAATCTCGTTATACAAATCGACGGCCATGGGTCACTCCTTTCCGAGGTGGGTTGATCGGTGTGCCACGGATAGTACCTGGAAGCTACTGCCGAAAGGTGCGGCCGAGGCATTGACTCACACATATAATATAACACCGAGACGCCGCCCGTGTCGACTCGCCGAAACCCTTTAACGACGGCGTCCCCGAAAATGCTGCACACGGAATCTCAGCACGGATGAGCATTCCGCCGGGCGCATCCCAGGGAATTCCCGCCCCGTCTTGAAGGCGGGACGCGCCTCACTGAGGCTCCGCGAACCTCCGCAGGAAGGCCCTGGCCGAGGCCGGCCCCGCCAGGCGGTAGCGCGCCCGGCTCGGTCTGGGCCCCACGTGGACCGCGAACCCGCCGGGGGGAAGGGCGGCGAAGAGGTCCTCGTCGGTCAGGTCGTCGCCCATGGCCAGGACCGGCGGCAGGCCGCCGTAGGCCTTCTCCAGCCCCTTCACGATGACCCCCTTGTGGAGCCCGCGCATCCTGACCTCCAGGAACTTGTTCCCGGGCAGGACCTCCACGGGCAGTCTCTCCAGCTCGCGGCCCAGCGTGCGGCCCAGCTCCCTCGACTGTCTCGCGCCGAACTCGGGGTCCGCCATGCGGTGGTGCCAGGTGATGGCGGCCGTCTTCTCCTCGATCAACGACCCCGGGGTGGCCTGGGTGAAGCGCTCGAGCACGGGCATGGCGATGTCCTTCCAGTCGAGGGATTCGAGGCCCAGGGGCAGCCACGTGCCCCCCGGCGCCGGCTTCGACCAGAAGCCGTGCTCGGCGTGCAGACCCACGGGCAGTTCGCCGAACCACTGGTCCATGATGTCCCGGGCCCGTCCGCTGACCACGTGGACGCGCGTCCCGGAACGGGCGGCCAGTGCCTTGAGGAGCTTCATGAGTTCGGGGTCCGGCGCCGCGATGAGGGGCGAGCTGGCGAAGGGGACCAGGCTCCCGTCGTAGTCCAGCAGGAGGACGAGGTCGGTTTTGCGCCGCACCTCGGAGACCAGCGCGTCGATCTCGCCGGCGGTGGACACGCGCCGGGGCGCGACCTCGCGCTCCCGCCGGGCGTCGTCGAGGGTTTCGAGAAAGGCGTCGGCCCAGTGGTAGGAGTCGTTGGCCTGGACGCGGCGGCGCAGGCCCCTGATCCTCGTGGCCCGCTCTTCGCGCGTCATGTCGAAGGCCCTGAGGATGCCCGTGGCCACCCCGTCGCTGTCGTAGGGATTCACCAGGACCGCCTCGGCCAGCTCGGAGGCGGCACCCGCGAACTCGCTGAGCACCAGCACGCCGTCCTCGTCCGTGCGGGCGGCCACGAACTCCTTGGCCACGAGGTTCATGCCGTCCCTGAGGGGCGTCACGAGCATGACGTCCGCGGCCTTGTACAGGGCCACGAGCTGTTCCTGGGAGATGGAGTGGTAGAGGTAGTGGATGGGCACCGAGTTGACCGTGCCGTGGGCGCCGTTGATGCGGCCCACCATCTCGTCCAGCTCCTGCCGGTAGGCCTTGTAGGACTCCACCTTGGTGCGGGACGGGACCACCACCTGCACGAGCCTGACCTTGCCGCGCAGTCCCGGTTCGCGGGTCAGGAGGCGGTCGATGGCCAGCAGACGCCGCGGCAGGCCCTTGGTGTAGTCGAGACGGTCGATGCCGAGCAGGAGCTTCTGCCCCGCCGACTCCTCCCGGATCTTCTGCACCTCGGCCACCACCTCCGGGCTCTCGGCCATGCGGCTGAAGTCGGCCGCGTCGATGCCCATGGGGAAGACGCCGAGCCGCACGTCCCGGTCCGAATAGTGGAGGTGGTCGCCGTCCACGTCCAGGCCCAGAAGCAGGTTGACCGACCGGCTGAAGTGCCGCAGGTAGGTGTAGGTGTGGAAGCCCACGAGGTCTGCGCCGAGCATGCCCTCGAGGATCTCCGTCCGCCACGGCAGGATGCGGAAGACGTCCGAGGAGGGGAAGGGGATGTGGAGGAAGAACCCGATGACGGCATCCGGGATGAGCTGCCGCAAGAGGACGGGGACCAGGGCGAGCTGGTAGTCGTGGACCCACACCGTGTCGCCCGGCCTGTAGTGCTCCGCGATGGCCTCCGCGAAGAGCTGGTTCACCTCGGCGTAAGTCTTCCAGTCCCGCCAGACGTCGCTCTCGAGGCGGTCGGTCAGGTAGTGGAAGAGCGGCCACAGGACGCCGTTGGAAAAACCCTCGTAGTAGCGACGGATCTGCGTCTGCGTCAGGAATACGGGCACGGTCCGGAGTTCGGCCAGCTTCTCGACCAGTTCCGCTCGCCCCCGGTCGTCCCGGCGCCCCACGTCCCCCGGCCAGCCGAACCAGAGGGACTCCATGCGCTCGTGCGGGCCCTTCATCCCCGTGGCGAGCCCTCCCGAGGAGCGCGTGATTGTGAACTCGCCGTGGTTGCGCTGGACGGTGACGGGCAATCGGTTGGAAACGATCAGAAGTCTGCTCATGTCAATGCCCCTTAATCATGGCGGCCCTTGCTGGCGGGGCCGATCGGTCTCCGGCGGGGGCGGCCCCGCCCGAGCCCGTCGTCCGCCTCCCGGCGGGCGCGTGAGGCAGGGAAGGACTGCGTCCTCCGAGAACCCAATAGCGTAAGAAATCATCATGTCCGTTTCTTTTCATGCACTTAACCAAGTATACACAATTGAGAGCCCCTCGTGCGCCGGGACGTTGCCGGCGCACGCACCCCGTTCGCGAGGGCGTGCGGGATGGGTCCCCCCGAACCTTCCTCTCAACCTCTAACAACGGCGTAGACCCGTTTGTTCGTCTTCGGGACCGGCGCGCGGACTACCAGCGGAAGACCAGCGAGACCGTGCTGGTGGTGTCCGTCCTCTTGAATCCGGGCTGGGGCGCGTCGTCGTAGCGGATCTGCACGCCGGCCTTCAGGGCCAGGTGGTCGTTCAGCGCAGCCTGGAGGGCGGTCTCCGACTCGAAGCGCCAGTTCGCACTCTGGTCGAAATCGGGATAGTAGGCCAGCGCCTGGGTGAACTTGGACCCCTTGGAGATGTCCCACTCGTACCGGGCGCCCAGGAGCCCGCCGAAGAAGTCCCGGCGGGTCAGGTCCGTGTATTCCTCACGCGTACGGGTCAGGCCTGCGTCGAAGGCCAGGTGCTGCTTCGGGCCGGTGAGGGCCTTGTAGGTCCCGCCGGTCTCCACGAGGTAGCGGCGGTGGATGCCCGAGAAGCGGTCGCTCATACCCGCGACACCCACGAACGCCTCCCAGCGCTTGCCGAAGGCCCGGTTCCCCCGGACCCGGGCGGACGTGCGCTCGGCCGTCTTCACCCCCTTGTCCTTGGCCTGCAAATAGCTGAATTTCCCCGAGATTCCCCACGGGTCCGGCTTTCGCTTGAACACGAAATCCGTTCCGCCGGTCTGCGTGTCGCTGTTGCCCGTGGTGGCCACGTAGGAAAGGCTCAGAGACATGTCCCAGAGCCTGGTCTTGTCCGGCTCCCCGGACCGGGCGGGCACCACCCAGAGCAGCGCCAGTGCGACGGCGAGAACGGCACAGGTGCGCCGGTGCCAGGCCTTCGCGGGCCGGCCTTCCTGGAAAGATCGAACGTCCACCCTCTGCTTCGTCCGTGACGGGTCTGCGTGCGTCATGGTTGCGCGTCTCCTCTGGTCAAATTCCACCGGCGCATGATGAAGCCTTTGTCCGGCCTGGGTCCCGACTGGCTCCCGCGCCGTCTGCCACTTGTCTGATCTTCTTAGATTCTAATGTACCACGAGACGGGCCTCGTGCTTCAGCGGCCTTTCGGGTAAGCTGTTGATCCGGTCTTTGTTTGCGCCGGCACCGGCGGGACCGTTTTTTTCGGAGGCGTCCATGGATCCCACTGAGAACAGCCGTCCTCGAGGCCGGCGCGCCCTGGCCCTTGCGGCGGGCCTGCTGTCGGCCGCCCTCCTGAGC
>JBJKRE010000135.1:0-8982 GCA_046704825.1 Acidobacteriota bacterium | reverse complement strand
CGCGATGGCCGCCTCGTAGTCGTAGTCCATGGTCTTGTAGGGTCTTTCCCATTCACCGAACACCCCGAGGCGCTTGAATTCGGTCCGCTGCAGGTCGATGTACCGGTCGGCGTAGGCACGGCACAGGGCCCGGAAGGTGTGCACGTCCTCCTCCCGTATGCGCCTGCCCTTCTCTTTCTCGATCTGGAGCTCGATGGGCAGGCCGTGGCAGTCCCACCCCGGCCGGTAGGTGACCTTGTAGCCCTCCATGGACTTGGACTTGATGACCACGTCCTTCAGGATCTTGTTGAGGGCGTGCCCGAGGTGGATGTGGCCGTTGGCGTAAGGAGGACCGTCGTGGAACGAGAAGACCGGGGCCCCTCCGCGAGCCTCCAGAATCCGCCGGTAGATCCCCATCTCCTCCCAGGCTTCGAGCTGGGCAGGTTCACGCTGAGTCAGGTTGGCTTTCATGGGGAACTTGGTCGCAGGCAGATTCAGGGTCTCTTTCCAATCGGTGCTCACGGTATCCTCCCAAAACGTTGAATTTTACCCTTTTATCCCTGACGATTCAAACAGATCGGCTGGTTCCGTCCCGCGCTCTTCGCCGCCGCAGCCGGGCGCAAATACGCGGGAAGAATAGGAGGGACCCCCAGCCGGCGATCCGGCCAGGGGCACATTCAGGGTGGGAACAGTTCAGGCGGGCAAAAGGTTTGGGAAGGAGACCGCGAAAACGGCCCTTTTTTCTGGATAAGAAACTGTAAGGTGGGGTTTAATCACTCTTCTTGCCTCCCTTTGCCGGGGCCGCGTCGGAGGACGGGCTCTTGGGCTTGGAAGGGGCGCTGCCGCCGGAGCGGTGCGCGTAGTCCGTCACGTAGAATCCGCTCCCCTTGAACTGGAGCGCCGGGACGGAGAACATCTTGTGGACTGCGCCTCCACAGTTGGGGCAGACCGTGATCATAGGGTCCGATAGCCGCTGGAGACGCTCAAACCTCTGGTTGCATTTATCGCACTTGTATTCGTAGATCGGCATCGTATCGTTCCCTTATGCGTTAATATCCGGTCCCTATAGTAGTCCCTCCCCACCACTTTGTCAAGTCCCCCCCGAGGCGGCGATAACTGCGTTTACGAAGAGGGGCCACAGAAAACGGGGGATACCCGCAAACCCCTAATTTGCAGGAAGATAACATCAATAAGACTGGAAATCGCAGTTGTATACTCAGTTCACAGTTTGCGCAGAAAGAAGCCCTTATGCCCCCCGAATCCACGCCTCGGGCACCTTTCCGGAGGGTGCCTGACAGGATACCTTTGCCACAGGCCGGACCAGGCGCGTATACTGAAATATCAGGAGGTTGTGATGGAAGAGGCCGTGCGAACCATTCTCAAGGCCCTGGGAGAGGATCCCGCCAGACCGGGACTGGAAAAGACCCCCTCCCGTGTTGCGGAGAGCCTTGTCGACCTGACGAGGGGGAGCCGCGAATCTCTCGACACAATCCTCGAGGGGGCCGTGTTCGACGACCCCTCGCCGGCCATGGTCCTCGTCCGGGACATCCCCTTCTACAGCCAGTGTGAGCATCACCTCCTGCCCTTTTTCGGAAAGGCGCACGTGGCCTACGTGCCTTCGGGCCGCCTGGTGGGACTGTCGAAGATCCCCAGGATTCTGGAGCATTTCGCCCGCCGGCTCCAGGTACAGGAGCGGCTGACCGAACAGGTCGCCGAGACGCTCTCGGCCCTCCTCAAGCCGAGGGGGCTCGGCGTCGTTCTGGAGGCGACGCACCTGTGCATGGTCATGCGCGGCGTGGAAAAGGAGGGCAGCGTGGCCACCACGTCCTCCCTGAGGGGGTCCTTCCTGGCCGACGCCCGGACCCGCGCCGAATTCATGGCCCTCATCCGGTCGGCCGAAGCACAGAACCCGTCCCGGCGATGACCGTGCGCGGTCACCGCCCCCTGATGACGCGCGCACCCTCGGGGGCGTGGAACCGGAAGAGGGCCGGGTCCAGCGACTTCGGGAACGTGATGTCCGTCAGCGTCAGGCTGATCTGGTTCCCCAGACCGTCCTTGTAGTAAACCTCGGTGATCACGCCCCGCGTGGGGTCGCAGGCGATCTCCAGGTCTCTGATGCCCTGCTCGTCGTTCTTCAGGCTCAGCGCGAGGACGACCGTCTTGCCCATGGCGTAGGCCCTCGTGCACGCGACCTCCCGTCCGAGCACCACGTCGCCGGTGAGTAGCCGCAGGGCCAAGGGGGCCTTCTGGCCCTTTGGAAAGGGCTGGACGTACACCTGGTTCTCCGACGGCAGATAGAGATATGTGTTGCGGCCGTCCGCCACGGCGAGCTTGCCCATCGGCTTGGAGTAGTCCCAGCGCATGAGCCCGCCCCGCTCCATGTACACGGTGCCCTCTTCCAACTCGTTCTGGTTGAGAGCCGTGGCCTTCAGAGAGTGCTTGAAGTGGGCTTCCAGAGAGGCGAAGTGTCTGTAGCGCTCCTGGAGCTTCTGCATGGTCTTGGCGCAGAGGTTCGGCTCGACGGTGGTCCTGTCGCCGGCTCGCAGGCCCGGAGCCGGCACCGCGACGACGAGAAAGAGGGCCGAGGCCGCTGCGGCAAACCAATACCTTATTAATCGCATCATGAATTCATCCTCCGGAACCGGGTTTCGATGGGGAGCCGCCACCCTCGCCTGGTGGAGGCCCGCCTGCCGCGGCGGACGAACTCAGTCCGGGGCGAGGCCACTTGGGGATGACCCAGACGGCGAACCCCACGGGCCCCTTCGGCGTTTCCTGCGTAAGGTAGAAGGGGACGGGCTGCCCGTCGAGCACGTCCTTCTCCGCCTCCAGGTCGATGGGCGGGAAGGGCTTGTGCGTGGTCGGGTCGAGCACCACACCCGTGACGTGCACCTTCAGGTTGAGGTGGTCGTCGCTGAGGGTCATGGGCTGGATCGTCAGGTGGTAGGACTCCAGATCCCAGTGCAGTTTTCTGGGCGGAGGCTTGGGCTTCTCATCCTTCCCCTTCTCGCCCTTTCGGCCGTGCCGCCCCTTCTCCTCCTTCGGGTGGAGTTCGATGGTGAAGCCCTGACCCGCCTGGACGATGGGAGCGTCCTTCTGGCTGAAGTCCAACACCCGGAGTTTGTCGAGTGGGTCGTCGTCCGACTCCGAGGAATCGCCGGCCACCCACCGGGGGATCTCCTTGCTGTAGTCATGGCTGACCGATTCGCCGTCGAGGGACTGGAGCTGGACCTGCTCGAGCTCCACCCTCTGGGCCCCGTTCCACCTTTCCACCCGCACCAGAAAGAGGATGGGCGGCATGTCGGCCGGCAGGTTCGCCACGGGTTTGGCCTCCATGGTAGCCGAAATGGCGAGAACGACGCGGGTGCCCGTGGCCTGGTCCGCGTAAAGACCCATGATCTGCTCGCCGGGATGGTGGAAGGCGAGATCGCGGGCCCGGCTGACCAGTTCGCCGCCCGCCGGCTCGGCGTCCGTGAGGACGACGCAGTGGAGCACGCCTTTGTCGTCCAGCGTCGGCGTGACGGAGACGTGGAGTGCCAGCTTCAGCGTAGCGTGGCGGGACTCGTTGTCGATGGTCAGCAGCCGGTGCAGGTCGCCCTTGGTCTCCAGAGGCAGGCTCGCCACGAACGAACCCGCCTCCTTGACCCCCTGCCTGGCGCCCATGGTGAGCAACCGGAGCCTGACGTGGACGAACTGTGGAGCGGTCGACGTTTTCGACGGGGTGGTCACTGCCGCGGCGAGGAGCAGAAGGGCCGCGGCGCAGACCGTCACGCGTTTCCTCATGGCAACAGCATAGGCACCGGGCGGGACCGGGTCAAGCGCTTCCTTCCTGGGCTTTCGGACGGGTCGGCGGGGCGCCTTTTCACGCTGCCCCTTCGCAGCCGGGGACCTCCGGGGTTAGTCCCTTGACCTCGAACGAATTGTGGTATAATTTCGGCATGGAGAAAGCCAAGGGCCTCTGGTTCGGAATCGGCGATACCCTTGTTTACCCTGGATATGGCGTGGGGGTCGTCGAGAGCATGCAGGAGCGCGCCGTCGGCGGAAAGACCCGCACGTTCTGCGTCCTGCTGTTCAAAGGCGGCGAGAGCGAGTCCAAGGTCATGATCCCCGTCGACAACGTCAAGGAGGTGCGTCTGAGGCGGCCCGCCAAGAAGGAGGCCGTGAAGAAGGCCCTCGACTATCTCTCCAACGGCGAGCCCGAGATCCTCCCGTCCTGGCGGGACCGGTTCCAGTCCCACGGGGACAAGCTCGCCCAGGGCGATTTGGCTTCGGTGGCTGAAGTCCTCAAGGCCCTCCACGTGTTGAACGACAAGAAGCCCCTCTCCTTCCGCGAAAAGAAGATGTACCAGAAGGCCCTCCTCCTACTCACCGCAGAGGCGTGCGAGGTCCTCGGCCAGTCCCGGGAAGAACTGGAGGCGTCCGTCCTCAAGCGCCTCGCCGGCAAGCCCGCCTGACCCGCCGCGCTCGACGTCCGCCCGGACGGCGAAGTGCTACGAAATCGCAATATCAAGGTTAAAATCCGGCCATAAACTCTTTCTAAAGTGAGTTCCTGATCCTGAAGGAGGGACCATGAAGAAAGTACTTCTCATTCTCGGCCTGGCTGGACTCGTTGCGACGGCGGTACCCGCCCAGCAGGTAAAGTCGATCAACGGCGCGGGCGCCACGTTCCCCTACCCGATCTACTCCAAGTGGGCCTACGAATACCACAACACCACCGGCGTGAGCCTCAACTACCAGGCCATCGGCTCCGGCGGCGGCATTCAGCAGATCAACAACAAGACCGTGGATTTCGGCGCCTCCGACGCCCCCGTGAAGGGTGCGGAACTCGAAAAGCGCGGCCAGATCCAGTGGCCCATGGTCATGGGCGGCGTCGTTCCGGTCGTCAACCTGGCCGGCATTACACCCAACGAACTCAAGTTGTCCAACGGGCTCATGGCGGACATCTTCCTGGGCCAGATCACCAAGTGGAACGATCCCCGGATCGCCAAGCTCAACAAGGGCGTCAAGCTTCCCGACCAGGACATCACCGTCGTTCACCGATCGGACGGTTCGGGCACCACCTGGATCTTCACGAACTACCTGGACAAGGTCTCCAAGGCCTGGCACGAGAAGGTCGGGACGGCCAAGTCCGTTGAGTGGCCCGTCGGCATCGGCGGCAAAGGCAACGCTGGTGTCGCCGGGTACGTTAAGCAGGTGGCGGGCAGCATCGGCTACGTCGAATACGCCTACGCCAAGCAGAACCACCTGACCACCGTCCAGCTCCGCAACCGGGACGGCCAGTTCGTAAAGCCCACCATGTCGGCCTTCCAGGCGGCCGCCGCCAACGCCGACTGGAAGCACGCCGACCACTTCTACGTGGTGCTGACCAACGAGCCTGGCAAGGCCAGCTGGCCCATCGCGGGCGCCACCTTCATCATCGTTTACAAGGACCAGCCCAGCGCCGCCAAGATCCAGGCCGTGCTCAAGTTCTTCGACTGGAGCTACCGCAACGGCGGCCAGATGGCCGAGTCCCTGGACTACATCCCCATGCCCAAGAGCGTGGTGGATCTCGTCGAAGCGACCTGGGCCAAGGACATCAAGAGCCACGGCAAGCCGGTCTGGAACGCTTCCATGGCGGCTAAGTAAGCAGAAGACGCGATTCCTCGATTCCTCCCCGCCCGGTCCGGCCCTGGGGCCGGGCAACCTCCACGAAGATCGGCCCGGCTCACGCCGGGCCGTTTTTTTTTTATTCGTGCCGTCGTCGGAAACGTTCGGCTGGGGCCGGGCGTCACCTGCCGGAGAGGATGGCTGCGGAGAGCAGGACCAGGGCGACCGCTATGAGCGCCCTGAACACCCAGGGACCGCTCTTCCACTTCGCGTCCAGGCCGAGCCCCTGGACCAGGAGGGCGGCACATAGAAACGCGAAGGCCGAAAGGCGGAGCGGACCGGCGACGAGGTGGGGCTGGGCCGCGACCAGGACCGCGAGGGCCACCAGCAGGAGCCACTTCATGAGCCTCGGGTCCCGTTTCCTCTCGCTCAAGCGACCTCCCCTGGCGAACGGAACGGTCGGGCGCGAAGCCCGCCGCGCCGGCCGCCTACTCCCACTCGATGGTCCCCGGCGGTTTCGTGGTGACGTCCAGGGCCACGCCGGAAACGTCGGGCAGAGCCAGGATGGCGTCCCTGAGTTCATCCAGAAGCCCGGGAGGCAGAACGGCGGGCCTGGCGGTCATGGCGCGCTCCGATAGGACGGGGCGAAGGACGCAGAACTCCCTTCCCCGACCGTCGATTTCCAGGGGGACGAAGACCGTGGGACACTGCCACACCTGACGGTACAGGCCGTGCCGCTTGAGTCCCGCCATGACGATCGCGTCCGCCTCCCGAAGGCGGTCGAGACGCTTCCTGGTCACGGTCGCGGCGAGCGGCCTCGCGTTTTGTACCCCCCTGCCGGTCAGGTCGATGACGCACCGGTTGACGCCCGGTACCTCCTGGTAGACCTTGCCGGCGGCGGCGACCGCGGCGTCCAGCGGCAGGCCGCCCCACAGTATGACGGGCTGCTCGTAGGCCCTCAGATCGGCCTTCACGCCCACCGACTTAATGGGCAGCAGCGCCGCTGATACCCCTTCCTGGGCCGACAGTCGCTCGAGGGCGTCGCGTGCTCCGGCCTGTTCGGCCGGAGGCCGCCCGTCGGAACACAGCAGGCGGATGCCGAGGCCCGGCCCCGGGAAGGGATGGCGCCAGACGAGTTCCTCGGGCAGGCCGAGCGCCTCGCCCAGTTCCCTCACCTCCACTTTGTAGAGGTCCGCGAGCGGCTCGATCACCAGCCCCTCGTCGATCATCTTCTGGACGGCGGGGACACGGTTGTGGTGCGTCTTGATCACGTCGGCCCGCCTGGTCCCGCCCGTTTCGATGGTGTCGGGGTAGATCGTCCCCTGCGCGAGGAGGCAGTCGTGCAGGTCGAGGCGCGCCGCCTCCTCCTGGAACACGTCGAGGAAGGTGTCCCCGATGATCCTGCGCTTGCGCTCGGGTTCCGCCACGCCGCCCAGGGCCGCCAGGAAACGGTCGGAGGCGTCGACAAAGTGCAGGTTGTTCCCGAACCCTCTGGACCTGAAGGCCGACACGACCTTCGAGCTCTCGTCCTTGCGCATGAGGCCGTTGTCGATGTGCAGGAGGTGCACGCGATCCGGTCCGAGCGCCCTCCCCAGCAGGGCGGCGCAGACCGTGGAGTCCACCCCGCCGGAGGCCAGGAGGAAGACGTCCCTGCCGCGGGCCTGCTCCCTGATCTTTGCCTCCGCCTCGTCCAGGATGCTCCCCATGGTCCAGTCGGGCCGGCAGCCGCAGACGTCGAGGACGAAATTGCGGAACATGGTCTCTCCGTGGACCGTGTCGTCCACTTCCGGGTGGAACTGGAAGCCGTAGCGCTTGCGGACGTCGTCGGCGATGGCCGCGTTGCGGTGCGGCTCGTGGTCGCCGCCTGCGCACGATACGCCGACCTCCTCGAATCCCTCAGGACGCTTGGTCACCGTGTCCCCGTGGCTCATCCAGACGGTTTCCTCGGGGTTGAGGCCCTTGAAGATGGGGCTGTCTCCGTAGACCCGCAGGTTCGCGGGGCCGTATTCGCGCTTCGTGTGTTCCACCTGTCCGCCGTAGTGCTTGGCGATCTCCTGGTGGCCGAAGCAGAAGCCGAGGATGGGGATCGGGAGGTCGTAGATGCCCTTGTCGTAGGCGCTGTCTTCGCCCTGGGAGGCCAGTGCCGGACTGCCCGAAAGGATGATCCCCCTGTACTCCCCAAACTTCGCGGCGGGGTCTTCGGGCTGCAGGATCTCGGCCAGGACGTTCAGGCGGCGGACCTTGGTGGCGATAAGGTGTGCGTACTGTCCGCCGAAGTCTACGACGGCTATTTTATCGTGAGGCATGTGCGTTTTCCCTCCCGGACACGACGGAGACTCCCGTCAGCCGTTTATCGTACCACAATGGGAAGGGCTAAGGGCTAAGGGCTAAGGGCTAAAGGCTGGAGGCGAGCGAAGGGGTGAAGAAGTCAGGAAGTTAAGGAAAAAGAGCGCCGCAGGCCTCTGTGTGCTTTGTGGTTGATTTGGGTGATCCAGTGATCAAGTAATCGAGTCGCGGGACCCTCTTCGAAGACCTCCCGCCTGCCGCTCGACCTCACATCCTCCCTGTTCGACTAATCCTTATCGTCTCCTGCGGGCGGCCTCGAATAGCGCGAGAGAAGCGGCGACGGAGGCGTTGAGGGAGTCGAAACCCGGGGCTATGGGAATCCTGAGCGTCACGTCGCACAGGCTGCCGACGAGCGGCGACACGCCCCGTCACTCGGCGCCCACCACGAGAGCGAGCGGCCCCTGCCAGTCCACGTCGGCGTCCCAGATCGACTCGCCGTCCATGGCGAGGGCCGCGCAGAGCATCCCCCGGTCGCGGGCGGCCCTGAGCACCATGGCCTGGTTGGGAACGAGGGCGACGCTCAGGTGCTCCGACGCCCCCGCGGAGGCCTTGACCACGGCAGGCGTGATCCTTGCGGCGTGGTGCTTGCGGAGCGTGACGCCGGTCGCTCCCGCACACAGCGCCGAGCGGAGGATGGCCCCCACGTTCTGGGGGTCGGTGAGGTTGTCGAGCAGAAGCAGCAGCGGGGCAGCGTGCCCCTCCAGGAGATCCTGCCAGTCCACGTACGGATAGTCCGAAACCTGCGCGGCCAGCCCCTGGTGGCCCTGCGTGCCGGTCTTCTGGCCCAGCGCCTGCCTCGAGAGCCGCTCCACCCTGGGGCCGGAACTGCCGCTCGGGCGGGGCAGTTCTTTTAGGCGGGATTCGTCCGAAACCCACAGCCGCTCGACGCGCCTGCGGCCGGCGCGGATGCATTCCGCCACGGGGTGCACGCCGTACAGGATATCCAAGCTAGAACTCCTCCAGGAGAACGAGCCCTTCGTGCAGGGCCTCCCGGGTCAGTTCGGCCGTGTGAGGGGCGGGCAGCGCGGGCCGTCCGATCGCACCCAGGGGGACATAATTAAATTTAAAAAAAAT
>JBJKRE010000134.1:0-6511 GCA_046704825.1 Acidobacteriota bacterium | reverse complement strand
GGGTCCGATACTGCCACGATTGCTTTCCACTTCGGCATGATCACCCTCGGGCTTTCGATCCCTCTGATCCTTCGCGGACGGAGAGGCCTGGTGATCCGTTCGATCCATGGGTCGTTAAGCTGGGTTCCTCCCCTCTCGGCGAAGGGGCGAGTCGCCCGGCGGATAGACTCTTCACTCCGTACGCTGGTCGCCGTTTGCACCTCGCTGGGCATTCGGGCAAGCGTCGCGGGTGACGCCCCGCCAGAAGGCGGGAGCATAGCTTCCCCGCAGGGTCGCTCTGGGGAAGGGTCCGGCTGAAACGACGAAATTTCTGTGTTTCGTCGCCCTTTCGGCGGTAGCTCGGCTGAAGGGAAACGCCGGCCATACAAAGGAGCCAGCATTGCGTTCACTTCGTGGTACTTCCGTGATTCTGGTCATGCTTTTCGGATTTCTCCTGACCGGTGCGCCCGCTATCGGGGGCAAGCCGCCCGATCCCTATGCGGGATGGCTGACCTACCGCAACAAGCAGTACGGGATTGAGTTCCGCTATCCACCCAATCTGAAAATAAGGGTGCTGGACCCGCATACCGGAGGCATCCCGACGCTGAGGCTGGATCTGCTTCTCGTGGACAAGGCCGGCGGGCCGTACGCCTTCGTCGTGAACCTGCTCGTCAATGAGGCGATGGCCGATCCCATGACGTCTGTTCCAACCAAACCGTTTCTCAAGAAGGTATGCAAGCAGTACCAGGAGAGGCGCTACAACGGGTACGAGGTTATTCACTGTGTGACCTGTGGACGTGCGGCATGCGCCTGGGAGTTCTACCATCTCGGGAAATACGTCTACGACTGGATGTGCTGTTACAACAAAACGGGCTTTGATGAAGAGCCGGACAATTCAAAGTATCCGATACTCAAGATCATCAAGAGTGCCCGGTATGGCGGCCGGCGCGACGGGACACAGAAAATGCCGGGGGCACCGGTGAAGCGAAAGTGAGATCGCGGAATTCCGGGGACGCAATACCGATCGAATTCGGGATCGACAATTCACCATGAGAAGGAAGAAGATAGGGGTGTGTGGACCCAGAACCATAGCCGGGGAGGACGCGACGTGAAAAGCGCCTTTAGAGCTTGTGTGGCCGTTGGTTCGCTCGTTCTGTGCCTCGGCGCTGTGGCAGGGGCGGGCGGACCTCAGGGTTCGAACCTTGCGGACAGGCTCGCGGCAGCGGCGCTGGAAAGAACGCACCACGCGGTGGCGTACGACGGTTCCTACAGAAAGATCGGCTACCCGATGGGGGACGTTCCCGATACTGTTGGTGTGTGCACGGACCTCGTCGTCAGGGCCTACCGCGCCGTGGGGATAGACCTTCAGAAACTCGTCCACGAGGACATGGTGAGGCATTTTGCCGAGTATCCGCGCGCGTGGGGCCTGAACGCGCCGGATTCGAACATCGACCACCGGAGGGTCCCCAACCTGGCGACGTTCTTCGAACGGCACGGGGACGTCCTTCCGGTCACGGGGAACGGGTAGGACTACCGCACGGGCGACCTGGTGACGTGGAGGCTGCCGGGCAACCTGCCGCACATCGGGATCGTGGGTTCGGGGAGAGTCGCTGGGACCGGCCGCCCCTACGTCATCCACAATATCGGCATGGGTCCGCGCAGGGGGACATGCTCTTCCGCTACGAGATCACCGGCCACTACCGCTACCCTCGATAGACGAAGGGGGGCGTGGGGGGCGCGTCTTCAGGGTTGTTGTCGCCTCGTTCTTTCCTCTGTGTCCTCTGCGTCTTGTGCGCCTGGCGGCGCAGTGACCGAGTGATCAAGTGACCGAGTGAAAAGTCGCGGGCTGGCCTCCGGGGGGTGGATTCCCGCCTGCGCGGGAATGACGAGGGGGGTGCACGAATGACGGGTGGGGGCACCGGCCCTCGAAGGCCCGTTCAGGACCATCCCACGTCTTTCTTTAGCCCTTAGCCTTTCGGCCTTGGGCCTCTGGGTCGGTGTCAGGCTTGCGCAATTGCGTAATCGAGCGCCCCGCACCTGATCACATGCCAGCAGGGACGGTAGCCTCTCGTCAGTTGGGCGGCGCGCCGAGGTACGATCCGGCGGCGTTCAGTTTTTCCAAACCTTGCTGCGTTCGTATTTGGACATTCCGGAGGCCTTACTGAACTATTGACCCGGACCGACCGTTCACCACGACCCAAACGATAATAAGTTCTGCGTCCTAAGAAGCCAGAACCTGGTCGATCCCCCCATCGACGGCACCGGCCTGCCCATGGAGAACAGCGGGTAGACTCAGGCCGGGGGAGACTCATAAAACACCTTGAGCCTGTCGGGCAGGCCGGACGGGAAGAGAAACCGCTTCGGGTTGACGCAGGCCAGTTGTCTGAACAGGGGCTCGGGCAGGTTCTTCGGGTCTCTGAACGGCCGCAGGTATTCGTCGAGCGTCCACGTGTGCCGGGTCATGGGCCAGTCGGTTCCCAGGAGGATCCGCTCCCTGGCTGGCGAGGCATTGTCCAGGAGCTTCACGAGAAGCTCGAAGTAGGGTTTCGCCGTGGTCTTGGTCAGCGCCTCGTCGTGGTAGGACACGTCCAGGAACAGGTTCGGGTGCCCGCTCAACAGCTCGAGGGCCTCGTGGAACCAGGAGTCGCCTGCCGGCGGCCCGAGCATGTCTCCGCCGAAATGCGCCAGGTTCAGCCTGAGGCGCGGATGCCTCTTCAAAACGCCCGCCCAGGCGCGGGGCCGGGTGTAGACCTCGCGCAGGGGCTTTGCGGCCATGAGGTCATCGGCGTAGGCCCCGCCTCTGGAGCAGTGGGCGGTGATCGGGATGTCCTCCGACTCGCAGTAGTCGTAGAGGGCGTCGAGTTCGGCGCTGACGTGCCTCTCGTTATAGAACAGGTCCGGATCGGGGTGGTACCCGAGAGGCGGGTACATCTTGACGCCCAGGAAGCCCCGCTTCTCCAGGGCCTCGACGGTTCTCGCGTAGGAGTAGGGCCGGTTCGGGTCGATCATGATAAAAGGGAAGAAGGTGCCGGGATGGGCGCGCGCTATTCTGGAAATCAGGATGATCTGGTCCTCGTATTCGATGTCGAAGGGCCTGCCGCCGGAGGCTTGCTTGAGGTCCATCATGAGCGGCACTGAGGCGCGAATACCCGTGTCCTCCATTTCGGCCTTCAGGGCGAGGGCGACCTTGTCGATCTTCTTGTCCAGGATCTTAAGGACCTCGTCGAGCCGGTTGTACTCGGCCCCGGGGATCAGCCGCGTCATGCCGCGGGCCAGCGCCCAGGTCCACTTTCTGCGCAGCATCCATTCTCTCACCGGCGCCTTTGTCTTGAAGAAGCCGTCGGGCACGAAATCGAAGTTCAAGATGTGGCAGTGCACATCGATGATGTCCGTGCAATCGGGGGCTGTACGGGCGACGGAGGCCGCACGCTCGACGTCGCGGGGGGCTGCAGGCTCCGAGTGGTCGGTCATAGAATCCCCCTGTGATTTGAAGGACAGACTGTCGTCGGTGCGGTGGCCGTTCCCGCGCCCGAAGGCGGCAGAAGGGCCGGGTTACTCGATCTCGAGGACCGCATAGTCCGCACCGATAAGAAACCAGTCCACCCGCTTGACTTGGAGGCTGTGCTGGCGTCCGTTGAGTGTGAAGTGATACGTGCCTCCCCGTGTGAGCGCCTGGTCGTAAATGACGGCGCCCTGGCCGATCTTCTGCATCAGCGCCGAGTGCGAAACGTCTTTGCCGATGAACTGCTCCGCGTTACGACCCACGTTGAACAGGAGGAGATGAAAGGTCCCTCTGGAGCTTATGTCGTACGCGAAAACGCCGATGGCCTCGCCGGTGGGCAGCATGAACTCCTGGGGACGCTCGGCTTGAAGGACGACGCTTTGCGGCGCGGGCTCGCGGGAAATCAGCCCGACGTTCGAACCGGCCGTCCAGGAGAATACGGGCCAGCCCAACAGCACGAGACCGATCACCAGCGAGACGCTCCGGCCGAGGTTGTCGATCCTGGGAAGCCTTATCCTTCCCAGAGTGACGGGCTTGTGGCAGAAAACCGCCACCAGCAGAAGACACAGGCCTGCGAAAAAAGAGACTTTGTCGGAACCTGCGTTAATTAAGGCTACAATGAATTCCACGGCACCACCCTCCCCATCGTTTCGCCGGGACAGCCTCGTCCCGCCGGTTTCTGCAAAGCGCCTGTGAGCCGGGCGATGGCGGAATCCGGTGCGGCCGTACACGCCTGCTTGCGTATTCGCTGGAACGACGCTGCGCCTGACCCGCCGATCATGATCGCCAGCCGTTGCCATGTCACTGCTGCTTATATGTGGGGTCTTCCTAAGGTGCGGTTTCAATAGGAGTATAGGGCGTCAACAATGGCCGCGCCTCCAACCAGAGTTGCAGATTATTTCGGCGCGCTTTCTACAACTCTGGTTGGAGGCCAACAGCCGTGCAAGTCATTAGAATGAGGCCAGCAGGGCAAGGGACGGGGTTTCGGCACCTTCAATCTGGAAGTCAGACGGAAGCCCGGTACGATCTTGCGGTGGCGCGTCGCGGGATTCGCTGAACTGAACTGGGAACATCAGACAAAACCTCCACGTGTCTCCCTCCTGTCGCAGTCGACCTCTTTTCTGCCTTGCCTTGCCGAAGTGGTTGCGGACGAAGTGGCGCGGGGAGGGCTCGCCTTCCTGGGCGAAGCAGAGGACGAGGAGGGCTGGGCATGAAGAGGATCGTGATCTGTTGCGACGGCACGTGGAACACGCCGGATGAACTGAAGGAAGGCGTTCCGGTGCCGACGAACGTCGTCCGGCTGTACAACGCAGTCGCCGAAAACGACAAGAACGGCACGGAGCAGCACAAGTACTATCACCCCGGCGTGGGGACGGAAGGGTCGTGGTGGGACAAGGCGGTCGGCGGGGGCACGGGCAAGGGCCTGGACAAGAACATCATGAGCGCCTACCGCGAGCTGTGCGATTACTACGAGCCGGGGGACGACATCTACATGTTCGGGTTCAGCCGGGGCGCCTACACGGTGCGCAGCCTCGGAGGCTTGATGTCTCACGCGGGACTGTTGGATCCAGCCGGCCTGACGGACAGGCAGATCTGGGAGCGGATCGAGCGGGTGTTCACAGAGGGATATCGCAAGAGGTCTGAAGACAGAAGGGTATGGGACAGGCTGGGCTGGGGGTTTCGCAACGCCGCGGACCAACCGGTCCCGATCCGGTTCCTGGGCGTATGGGACACGGTGGGCGCTCTGGGGATCCCCGACGACATGGCCCTCTTGAACCTGATCGTGGACAGCCTGCACGATTACACTTTCCACGATACGAAGCTGGGGGATTCGGTACGGGACGCCCGGCACGCGGTGGCGCTGGACGAACTGCGGGCCAGCTTCCAGCCGACGCTGTGGACCACCGCCCGCGAAGGGGTGAAGCAGGTCTGGTTCCCGGGTGTGCATTCGGACGTGGGCGGGGGATACCGCGAGATCGGCCTGTCCGACGGCGCGCTCAAGTGGATGGTGAAGGAGGCCGAAGGGTGCGGCCTGGTCTTTGACGAGCACATGGTCGAGCAGATCGTCCCCAACCACCTCGACGCGCTTCACGATTCCTGTAAGGGCGCATTCGCTCTCCTTGCAACCCAGCCGAGGAGCGCCCCCGAATTCGTCGACGAGAACAAGGACAACCTGCTGGACAAATCCGCGATCGATCGTCACGACCATGGACCCATCTTTCAGAGCCCATACCGCCCGACGCGTGATCTGCCTTCCGGCGGGTCCATCACAATGGACATCTTCGCCATCGAGCCCTGGACCGAAACGGGCATCTGGCTGGAGAAGGGCAAACAGTATGACTTCAAGGCCGAGGGCGAGTGGATGGACGGTTCCATCAAGTGCGGCCCGGGCGGCACGGCCGACGGCCATTTTCAATTCGCCGAAGTGGCGCAGGTGGCCGGGACGCTGCTGGGCAAGGCGGAGACGCTGTTCAAGAGGCTGACCGGGAACACGGCCGCCGATTTTCGCTTCACGAAGCGCCACGAGAAGATGCCGTGGTTCTGCCTCGTGGGTGCCATCGCGAACGGTGGCGGCGTGGACGCACAGGGGCACCTCCAGCCGCACGAGGCCTTCCAGATAGGGGACGTATGCAGCTACGTTCCCGCCAACTCGGGCTATCTGTACGCCTACGCCAACGACGCCTGGAACTGCTACGGAAACAACCGGGGGCGGGTGACGCTGACGGTTAAACAGATCTAGCGAACCCGCGGAGAGCACCGGGGATCCACGGTTTGGCCCTTTGGTGGGGACGGGTGCGTGGACGTGGATTCCCGCCTGCGCGGGAATGACGGGGGTAATGAGCGGGAATGACTGGGGAGGCGATTTACGGTGATCGTTGAGAAACAACCGGCTGTATACATCATTGCGAGCCAACGCAGCGGAACGCTGTACGTTGGCGTGACCAGCAACCTGAGGAAACGAGTCTGGGAACATCGCAATGATCTGGTCGAAGGTTTCACGAAAAGGTATGGCGTGCACCGGCTCGTCTA
>JBJKRE010000133.1:0-5679 GCA_046704825.1 Acidobacteriota bacterium | reverse complement strand
GCCGCGTTTGGCCAGCACGTCGCCACCGAGAATAGGGACTCTGGTGCCTTTCAATTGCCTTATGTTTTCAATAGCATCCGTTCTACTCAAGGCAACTTCGGCGACGTGAAGGTGATCGAGCCCAATAGCCCTCTCTCTGAGCGAAGACGATATCTCCGACGGGAGTTCAATTTCTGTCATTTCATTCACTATTTCTGACCGAGTAGGCCGAGGGCGGTTGCCCGCCCCGGCCCCTCTAAGAACCGTACGTGAACGTTTCCATTCATACGGCTCAAGCACTCACAAAGGACTCCCTTCTGGAGAGCCCCGGTGACGCCACGCCGATCGAGCGCAGTTTCTCCGCTCATACAGCAGTCGTGAGAGCCCGCAGTTCAGCCTGATTCCCACGCGCCGGGTAATACTTCCTCCCGGCCTTTCGCCCTTCGAAGTACTCGTCGTACGCCGGGTCGTAAGGGGTCGCTTCCCCGAGGACCTTGACATGTCGTACGATCGAGATGCTCGTGGTCCGAAGCAGCCGGTGCAGACGCTGACCTCGCTTTGTCTTCACCCGCACGGCGAACCAGCCACGGTCTCCGAGGGTCCAGTACGTCTGCCGGAGCCATCGGGGGCCTTTGCCGGGGTGCCGTCGCTTCGTCCACTGCCTCAGGGCTCGGAAGAGCCACTTGTCGAGCGCAACGAAGGTGTCCGCGGATGCCACGTGCCGGTGGTAGTATGCCCAACCCCGGATCTGGGCGTTGAGGATCTGCACCGTCGCGCTGGCGGCACCGCCGCGTCCCCTTCGTAGTGTCTGCGCCAGGGTGCGCCGGATCGCGCGCACCGCTTCTTGGGCCGGACGGATGAGGAGCTTCCGCCCTTTCTTCCGAAGCGTCTGGCCCAGAAAGTCGAACCCGTCTTCGACCCGCGTGATCCGGGTCTTCTCCTCCGAGAGTTCGAGGCCCCGCTCCCCGAGGAAGCGCCGGACCGCCGGGAGGACCCGTTCGGCCAGGAGTTCCCGCGAGTCGCCGGTGATCACGAAGTCATCGGCGTACCGGATCACGTTGACCTTGCTGCGCCGGGACCCGTCGATCCTCGCGGGCACGGCGGTACGGGCCACGGCTTCCAGCCCGTCCAGGGTCATATTGGCGAGTACCGGGGAGATGATGCCTCCCTGGGGTGTCCCCGCCTGGGTCGGGTAAAGGTCCTTCCCCTCGACATACCCAGCTTTCAGCCACTTCCCCAGCATCTGACGGTCCATCGGGATGTTCGCCAGAAGCCAGTCATGGCTGATTCCGTCGAAGCAGGCGCGGATGTCGCCCTCGATCACCCAACGCGGCGAAGCGCGCTTGGCCAGCGCCACGAAGCACTGCTGGATGGCGTCTGCCGCCCCGCGGTACTTGCGAAACCCGTACGAGTTCCGGTCGGCCCACGTTTCGGCGATCGGCTCCAGCGCGAGCTTGTAGAGCGCCTGCATCGCGCGGTCGAGCATCGTCGGGATGCTCAAGGGTCTCATCTTGCCGTTCTTCTTGGGGATGTAGACCCGCCGCAACGGCTGCGGCCGGTATCCCCGTCGACGGAGTTGGGCTATGGCCTCCCATTTCTGCTGTGGGGTGGTCCAGAGTTCTCCGTCCACCCCAGCGGTCTTCCTGCCTCGATTCGTCGTGACCCGCTGAACGGCCAAGGCCTTTGCCGCCCAGGACCGGGTGAGAAGTCGCTGGAGCGCACGAGCCGCCCTCAGCCGACCTTCTCGCGCCGCCTTCGCGATACGCACCTGGAGCCTCCTGACCGCCTCCTTGGCCGCGGACCAATCGATCCACTTCCACGCCTCGGAGTCGTCGGACGGGGCAGCAGCTTTCGCCGTCTCTTGCTCTCCGCCCTCCGGGGGTTCTCCCTGTTCTCTCGCAACGGAGCACCAGGCGGACGTCTGCTCCCTTTCGGGCCGGGGAATGTCGCACCCCGTATCCGACCCATTACCGGTCGGCGTTGGCTTCTTCCGCCCTCTCAAGCCCGCAGCCCTGTCGGCTCGCCTCACGGCGAGCGTTCCGGAGATCCACTGCGCCAACGTCTCGGCCCAACTTCGGGCTACCTCGCTGGTTACGTTTCCCTCCGGAGGACTACGGGGTTCCCACGTTTCGCCCAAGCACCCGGGTAGTTTAGGTCCCGCCCGTACGCCGGTGGCACAACATCTGCGACGGGCGACGTTAGAGCGCCCGTACCTGGCCACGTGCCCTTTTGGCCCAAGCCTTCCAGCACCTTTGGCTTGCCGACTGTGACGACGCTGCAGCGGTTTACGTCTGTTGACCGTGCTACCCAACCCTTGCTCCCCTCCACCATCCGGTGCTGGCAGAGTTGAGGCACGCCCTCACGGGCCTCCTCTCCCGGCCGAGGCCGAGGGCTACGTTGTCCCGAGAGCTTCGCACCCCGGGTTACCCCGACGCACGTCCCGGTAGGGTACCGGTGGCAGAACACCGGGTCACCTGATACGGCATTTCTTCCTTTCTGTAGCGATGACAGCTACTTGTGCGACCTCGTGTCGCAACGAACGTTCGGCATAACTCGGCTGGCGCGGGTCTTTGCGCCAGTCCGAAGTTCATGCCGTTGTTGGCCCTGTGTTTCTATTCTCGAGCCAGCGCTTCAGCGATGACTGAGTTTCGGCGGACGGCCGCCCCGCCAAAAGATCTTCGACGCTGACATCTTCGTCTAGGTCCTCCCAGTGAATGCCATGCCCGCGTCCGATCAGGCGCCAGTTCTGGCGTTCCCCCGCGGTTGCATTTGCCAGCCGCGGGTACCACCCGATGGGCACCGAGATGGTCCTTCCGTCGCTCAGATCTACCGACAGGGTGTCGTCGGTGACCGAAACGTCTACGGCATAGGGGAGTTCGATCTCAGCCGCGGAAATGCTCATGCCATGCCCTCACCAGTTCGTCGTGTCGGTTTCGAATGATCGCTTCTATCCGGCTCAGTTCCGGTCGGCGGAAGCCGCCCGCCTTGTGCAGACGCACCGGATCCAGCCAGTATTTTGCCAGGTTCTCATCACGTTCTACATGGACGTGCATCGGTTCGCCGCCATCGCCGGAGCAGCAATTCCCGGCCCCGCAGGAAATGGCTGATGTTGGGATGCTGGCGTGAGGCCGTTTCGTAAAGATCGACGGCAAAGGACGTTCAACCCTGAGAGATTCTTTGATCCGAGGGGGCTGTGCATATTCTGCTGGACATGTCCTCGGCGAGGGCGCATGATCGAATCCCATGAGAGTCCCTCGAAACACCCGGCCCGCAGCGCCGCCCCGGGTCCGCAAGGACCTCAACGCCGACGCCCTGTTTCGGGTCGTGCGCTCCGAGTTCGGGGGCGTCCCCGACTGGCGCACAGACGAGGTCGAGATCTCGATGGCCGATGCCCTCATGTCGGGCTTCGCCATGTTCTCCTTGAAGGACCCCTCGTTGCTCGCCTTCGAGGCGCGACGCCAGGCGTGCGATCCCAACCTCCACACGCTCTACCGTATCGAGCGGGTCCCGTGCGATACCCAGATGCGGGTGATCTGCGATGGGGTCATCCCCGACTTCTTGCGGCCGGCGTTTGGTGCCGTGTTTCGCCAGCTCCAGCGCGGCAAGGCATTGGAGCCCTTCGTCTTCCTCGACGGCCACTACCTCCTGAGCCTCGACGGCACCGGGTTTTACTCCTCCGAGAAGATCGGCTCCGCGGCCTGTCTCACCAAGGTCGACAAAAAGACCGGCAAGGTCACCTACCACCTCCAGATGCTCGGTGCCTGCGTGGTGCACCCCGAGCAGATGGAGGTGATCCCGCTCTTCCCCGAGATGATCACCAACGGCGACGGGCAGACCAAGAACGACTGCGAGCGCAACGCCGCGCGCCGCTGGTTGCGGAAGTTTCGGGAGGACCACCCCCATCTGCCGGTCATCATCACCGAAGACGCCCTCAGCCCCAACGCCCCGCACCTGCGCGACCTCATGGAGCACGACTGCCGCTTCATCCTCGGGGTCAAGCCCGGCGATCACAAGGTGCTCTTCAACGTCGTCAAGCTCGCCCACAAACGCGGCCATACCACCGAGTTCACCCTGGCGGACCCGGACGACCCCCGCGTCACCCACCGCTTCCGCTTCATCGACGACGTGCCGCTCAACAAGTCCCATGCCGACCTCACGGTCAACTTCGTCGAGTACTGGGAGGAAGGGCCAACCAAAACCCAGCACTTCACCTGGATCACCGACCTGCCCGTGACCCAGGACACGGTCTACCAGATCATGCGCGGCGGGCGCGCCCGCTGGCGCATCGAGAACGAGACCTTCAACACCCTCAAGAACCAGGGCTACCACTTCGGCCACAACTATGGGCTCGGCGAGAAGCATCTCGCCGCGGTCTTCACCACCCTGATGATGCTCGCCTTCCTAGTGGACCAAGTCCAGCAGCACTGCTGCCAGCTCTTCCGGGCTGTCTGGGCCAAGCTCGGCAGCAAGCGGGCGCTCTGGGAGAAGATGCGCTCGGTTTTCGAGTATTTCCTCTTCGCGTCGATGGTCGACCTCTACCGGGCACTCCTCCAGGGCATCCAACAAAAGCCGCCGGACCTGAAGACGGATACTTCCTGAACGGCCGACGCACCCCAAACCGCCGGCCCCGTATGCGAAGGCAAAGCTGCTTCCCTACCAGATCCGCCCTGTGGGCCGGGTCCTCTTGGTGCTTGTCTGCTCGCCTCCCCACACGCTTCGGGATCGAGCCGCCAAGCCCTGAATTACATCCCCATCCCCCGGCGAACCCCTTGTCGGAAACCTTAACCTGCCAATTTCAGCGGGCAGCGGGAATTGCTGCAGCCGCAACAGCGACTTTCAGTCGCAATCCAACCTACCGGCTTCAGCCGGTAGTGGTTGAGTTATGACCCAATAATCGACCTTCCCCTTCTTCGGTCCATCAAGGGTCAGTCCACATTTCTGCAATGCAGATTGCGAATACTTCGTCACCAATTATTTTGCTGTTTCGTTCGCTCTTATGCTTACTACGAACTTGATGCCGGACATTACGATTGAGAAACCAAGCTCACCGTTGCTCGCAACCACCGGCCCCATGTCTTCGGAGACCTCCAGGCCCAGGGCAGCAAGGTCCTTCATCATTTCCTCGACACGCTCCGGGATATTCGCTTGCTTGAGCGCAAGCAGATGCGCTTGGCTGTACCCGCCCTCTCTGGATGGGGTAACCCGGTAAACCTTCTTGGCAGCGACATTCCATTCTGGCGGCTTCAGTTGATCCACGCGCCGCGCAATGTGGCCGCAGAGCTCTTCCACCTGTTGGAATAGGGTCTTTCCTGTGGGGTCTTTGACCCGAACACGGACGAAATCACACCCAAGCTCGGACGCAATCTGCCCTTGCCTCGCCGCGTCGGCCTCTTGGTGGCGGTCATGGAACGGCTCGTCGATTTCGACGGCGAGCTTTATGCTCGGAATATAGAGGTCCACCCTGAACGACCCATGCTGGTATTCGAACTCCATTTTCAGGCGATCGCCAAAGCGATAGACGACGGGCCAGATGGCCATGGATTGCCATTTACGCCTCTGGTCTAACTTCGCCGTCTGAGGGTGATAGAACCGCTCCTTCTGTTCATACATGGCCCCTCGTTTCTTGGTTGGCACGACAGTAGTATAGGTTGCATGCCTCTTGTCTCTACCATTAGAGACAAGCAGGTACATCTAGTGATC
>JBJKRE010000132.1:0-3027 GCA_046704825.1 Acidobacteriota bacterium | reverse complement strand
GCTCTACACCCCGCGATGTGCCGCAAGCGCGTACCCCCTCCATAGGCGAGAACCCTCGGTGGCGCCGCAGTGAGGCTGCGACGGCAACCGCTTTCACCGATCCGACGGCCCCTTCGCTCGCGGGGAGCGTGAGCGTCCCGATCCCCGCCGAGCAGGTCGCCATGGCCCCGAACGGCGCCTTCGCCATGACGACGGATGGCGGAGGAGGCGACTCCATCGTCGTCATCGACATGTCCACGTTCACCATGGTTGCGACCTACACCCCACCCGGCACCGCCATTTTGAACGGCGTCGCCATCGCGCCGGACAATATGACGTGGGTGGCCGCGGACAGCGACGGCTACCAGGTCTTTTTCGGGACCTACAACATCTCTACGGGATTCACTTTCGGGGGTTCCCTCACGATGAGCGCCCCGCCCATCAGCGTGGCCATCTCTCCGGACGGCAAGACGGTGCTCGCCCCCAGCTACGAGGGCCCCATAGGGGTCTTCGAGATCACGGCGCCGGGCACGCTGGTCGCCACGTGAACCATCAACGGACTGGATAACCCGCAGTCCGCCGCCTTCTCGCCAGACGGCCTCCACGCCTACGTTCTGGACGTCCACAGCGGATACGTGGCCGCGCTGGACATCACCAGCCCGGGGCACGCCGCCATGGCCGACCCCACGGCGGCCTACGTGGGAAACATGGGAAGCAGTTATTACGGCGTGGACTGCCTGGCCGTGACGCAGGACGGGGCCTCGGTCATCGTGGGCAACAGCGATTCCACGAACGTGTTCAGCATCGATACCGCCACCTATGCGGTGACCCCGATGCCGATCGCGTCGGGCGCATACCCGGTGGGAGTCACCATCACGTCTTCGCCCTACAACATGATCTTCCAGGACGACGCACCGGCCTCTCAGCTCTGCGTGAGCAGCAAGACCGGCGTCTTCCAGTGGACCGTGATGAGCGGACCCTACACGGGCATGACCTACAACGGCATGCTCAACGTCTACAACGGCGGCACCATGTTCTGGAGCAAACCGGGTGCCTCGCAGTACGTCTACGTCTACTACGATCCCAACGGCCACACGGCCTGGGGCTACATCTACGACTTCACGACCGGCGTTTACTCCAGCCTGTACGACAGCAACACGCTGAACGACCCGGCAACGTGCGCCACGAGCGTCCCTCACCCGCCGGTGTGACCGTCGCGTCGAATCAAGCAGCACCAAGCGCGGGGCTCCGGCCCCGCGCTTTTTTTCCCCGGCAATCCAGAGGCCCGGTCCGCGGCTCTGTTCCACACAGTCCCCCCTTGCTTTTCCCCGCTCCCATCCTTATATATTGCAGTAAGTTAGTGCCTATTCAGCAAAGCGTGGCCCGCCGGGTTGGGGAGTGTGCTCTCCCCAGGTAGAGGGAGGGGTTATCGCCCGTCGGAGGGTCGCACCTGAAGTGCCCCCAAGAACAGGCAGAAGGCCGGCGCGCAAGAGGCGCCGTCCGTTTCCGACGTGGCGTTATGGAGCAGGACTCACTTCGCGAGGCCGCTCCAACGTTTTTTCGGCCTCCAAGGGCCGGGGAGGGATGACGATGAAGAGAGGGATAATAGGTCGGTGCATGCTGGCGGCGGCTCTTGGGCTTGCGTTCGTCCTGCCCGTCCGTGCCGCCATCCATTTCCAGAACCTGGGCACGGCGGCACCGCCCAACCAGGTAGGGGGGATAGCGGTCACCGCCTTCGACCAGAGCGTCCAGGCCGCCATTCCGGATTTTACCGGTGTCACGAGTATTCCTGGTGCCCCCATGCCGGGAGGACTCACATCCTCAAACACGGTCAACAAACGAACCATCGGTTCGGGGTGGGCCACGTGGAGCCACGGCTACACCGGGGTTGTTTACTTCAACTCCACAAACAGCGTAACTCTCACGCTCCCGGCCGGCGCCATCGCCTTCTATTCCTACGTAGAACCCAACGCATTTGGAACCTTCAACATCACAGCGACGACCGACAGCGGGGTCACTTCCGGCCCCGTGGCCGTTTCGGGCAGCTCCGGAGCGACGGGCTTCGCCTTCTACACGGACGGACTGGATCGCATAGCTACGGTTACGATCGCTGCCGATGCCGGAGCGAGCGGTTTCGCCATCGGAGAGTTCGGGACCAGCGGCAGCCCAGGCTGGGCGATTACCACCAACGTCTCCGACCGCACGATCAGCACCATCGATTTCAGCACCTGCACGCCTACGGTGTACGGTCCCTTCCTCGGCGGCCAGCTGGGGAGCTACGGCGAACTGCTGGACGTTGCCGTCACGCCGAACCAGCGGTACGCTCTCGTCTCGAATTTTTCGAGAGGGAGAGTGTACCGGATCGACATCACCAGTCCGACGGCCCCGACCTACGCGGGCTACGTGAGCCTGCCGATCGCCCCGGAGGACATCGCCATCGCACCGAACGGCAACTTCGCGCTGGTTTCCGACGGTGGACCTCAGAACCGTGTATGCGCAATCAGGATGTCCCCCTTCGGGCTCCAGTCCACGTACACCCTCACCACGCCGGGTGGACAGGCCCAGGCCATTGCCGTAGCTGCCGACAACCAGACTGCGGTAGTCGTGGATTACTACAACAACCGGATCATATACGGCGTCTACAACCCGGCCTCGGGATTCGTCTCCGAAAGTACGCTGCCCACGGGCGTCGGTCCGGTTAACGCGGCGATCTCTCCGGACGGTTCAACCGTCCTGGTGGCGAATCAATACGGCAATTCGATCAGCGTGTACCGGATCACGGCACCCGGCGTGCTCTCGGCGACTGGGACCGTCACGGGCTTTCCAGGCGGACCCGGCAACATCGCATTTTCACCCGCCGGTAACCGTGCCTACGTTGCGACCTACGGCCCCTCGACAAGCTGGCTGTCGTGGCTCAACATCTCGGGTCCCGGGATGGTCTCCATGGGGAACGCCACGGCCGCCCTTCTGCCGCCCGAACCTTCCGGCGCCTACTACGGCGTCGACCATCTGGCCGTGAGCCCCGACGGTCGGACCGTTCTCTCGGGC
>JBJKRE010000131.1:0-3059 GCA_046704825.1 Acidobacteriota bacterium | reverse complement strand
TCGGGATCTCTTCGATCGCCCTGTCGCCCATGACCCGCTGCATGTTCTCCAGAATTTCCTTATCGCTTGGGGACAGTTCTGCCTTGCGATGCGTCGCGCAACCGCCGAATATAGAAGTACCTGCTATCAGCAACACTAATCGTGAGATTCCCTGATCCCCAGTTGCCATTATCGAAGCCCCCGCCCCCCGCAGAAATGCAACAAAGTGCCCTTTGTTTGTCTTGGCCTCCAACCAGAGTTGTAGATGCCTGTGGAAAACTCTCTTAGAAGCACCCGGCTGAATTACAGGAGAAGGCCCCGGCACCATCTCGCCAGGCTGGCCGGGGGCGAGAGGTTTCAGCCCGCTGCCGCGACGTCCCTTACATACTGGAGCAAGTCAGAGATGCTACGCGAGTATTGGGATGTGGTCGGATAGGGAGACAATTCCGCGAGCATTTCCAGGAAGTCCTCTACAACTGCCGGCACCTGGATTCTCTTCTCCTCGAGTTCCTCTTGCAGTGCGATCCCCCCCGCGTTGATGGCCCGCACCAATGACGCGTCATATTGCTCATAGAGGGCCAGAAAGAGGGGCTCGAAGAGTTCCAGCCCTACAGACGGGCAATTAATATTTTCTCGGAGTTGCTTGAAAGCGCTTTCTACCAAAGATGCGGCCCCTTTCATACGAACGTGCATATCTGCTCCAGGGGCTTGCGGGCGATGTCGGGGTCGCGGGCCTCGCTGTCGGGATAGCCGACGACGAGGAGGAGGAAGGGCTTTTCGTGGGGCGGTCTGTCGAGGATGTGGTTCAGGAAGGCCATGGGGCTGGGCGTGTGGGTCAGGCAGCAGAGGCCCGCGTGGTGCACCGCGGTGATCAGCAGTCCCGTGGCGATGCCGGTGGACTCCACGGGGTAGTAGTGCTTGACGGGGGCGCCGCGTTCGTCCACGCCATGGAGCTGGACGAAGACGGCGATGAGGTACGGAGCGGTTTCGAGGAAGGGCTTGGACGCGTCGGTGCCGAGCGGCGCGAGGGCCTGGAGCCACTCGTTCGAGGCCCGTCCGCCGTAGAAGGCCTTCTCCTCCTCTTCGGCGGCCTGGCGGATCTCGCGCTTCACGGCCGGGTCGGAGACGGCGACGAAGTGCCACGGCTGGAGGTTGGCGCCGCTCGGGGCGCTCCCGGCGGCGCGGATGCAGTCCTCGATCACGCCGCGCGGCACGGGCCGGCCGGAGAAGTGCCGGACGCTCCGCCGCCTCTGCATTTCTTCGTTGAAGGCCGCGGCCCGCCGCCCCATCTCTTCCTCGGGCAGTTCACGGTATCCGGCCAGCGGAATGAATTTAGGTTCGGGCATGGAAACCTCCTCCCGGAGAGTGATCGAGTGATCAAGTGATCAAGTGAATAGTGCGCCTGTCGGCGCGGTGAAGGGGTGAAGAGGTGAAGGAGTAAAGGGTAAAGTAAAGTACCTCCACTCAAAACTCAACACCCAACACTCAAAACCCTTTTGTCCTCCCGTCTGCCGTTTCCGTAGCGGCCGATGGCAATCGGCCGGTTCGGCCGGCTTCCGCCGGCCGCTACAACGGCTCGTCCGTCGCCGTCCCTCACTTCCGCCTTCCGACTTCCGACTTTCATTAAGCCCTTCGGCCTTAGTCCTTCACCGGCTCGTCCCTCGCCGTATTCCAATCCAGAATCCCAAATCCAAATTCCCGAATTGCGTTCTTCCGCCTCTCGGCTAGATCATTGAAAACGCGGCCCCGAGGAGCTGCCCTATCCCTATCGCCGCCATCATGCACACACACGACACCAGGAAACCTCCGCCGATCCAGACTATGGGCGAACCCTCCCGCCTCAGAAGGATGGCCAGTCCCGCCCATTCGACGAGCCAGGCCATGGCGCTCCAGGCGTTCAGATAGTGACTCGCCGTCGAAACAACTACGATCCCTGCCGTACCGGTGACAAAGGCCCATCGGCCTACCGTGTCCATGGGTCCGCGCTTCGATTTTAGAAGTTTAGTCAGTCCATCGGACGCCCATGAAATAGCAGATTGGTCACCGGCAAACGGCCCGGGACGCTGGCCCCGGGGGTGCGCATCGCCGGGCTGGACCACGACTGCAATTTCGTATTGACGGATGAAGAGGCTTACGAAGGCTATCAGCAAGACCATGGCCGCCGACAGGATCGTCGCGAGCGTGAAGTCGGACCCCAATTGGCTGAAATTCATCGCCAGAAGCAGGAACCAGAGGATCGCCAAGAGGAGGACTTTGCTGTGGTTGGGCCTGCTGTGTATGACCAACGGCGCCCCGCAGTCCGGGCAGTTCAAGTCATATTCTGCGACGCGCGGGCCAATCCTGACCTTGTCCCTGTAATGCAGATCGCCGTTGCACAAAAGGCAATGAAAGTGGTGCGTCCGTCCCTGCCATGCGATCATGCCACCTCCAGACAACCCCCGCCGTTATATGTTAGCCCCGGCAGATCCCGGAGGCCCAGCACTTATTCGCCATTCATCTTTCTTTCCATGCCCCGTTAATTAGTTTCTTGTGCGTGCAGCTCGCTAATCTTCTGGGGCAGGTTTATAGACGACCACGATGATCATACGAATCTCATGGTCTGATCTCACCTGGACAAAGGCGCGAGATGGATCTTCCCACATCACCGGGCCTAGCGCGACGTCATCAGGGTGCGCTTTGTCGGGCCGCACCCAGGTAACCTGCTGATGAACGGCGTTGATAAAGGACAGGACTTCGTATGTCGGGACGTAGCCATTGATGCACAGACTGAGCTTGCAAGGGCAACCCATGCCGCCAGCAAAAGCGACGGCGGCCTCCCTGTAGACTTCCATCTCTTTTCTGCTGATTTCGAGGGGGCCCTTCTTTTCCGCCGCAGTCCTGGCGTCGCAAGCGTCTTTCAGAACGAAGACCTTCGCGTTGCTTCCTCCGCCGACTCCGCCCGCCGCAGGTTGCGGGGGGGTTGCGCCGGTCTTGCTGGAGGGTGAATGACACGACAGGGCCAACAGAATGAGGGCCGCCCCTGCCAGAAGTTTTGGTCGCATGCCTACCTCCCTAGGAGACCTACGCGGTGCAGTAAGGGC
>JBJKRE010000130.1:0-2575 GCA_046704825.1 Acidobacteriota bacterium | reverse complement strand
GCGATACCGATAGCGAAGAAAGACCGTAGGGTGGACCCGAGGGCCGCAGGCCCGAGCGTCCACCAAGCCAGGCGCCGGCGCGGGAAATGGTGGGCGCCGTAGTGCGGGGTCCTCCTGGGGCATCTCTTAACAAGGAGGATGGGAGGACGGGAGGAACGCTATTTGGAAACCTCGGCATGGCATCACGTCGTTCTCTACCGTCATTCCCGCGAAGGCAGGAATCCACGCCCCACGAAGGTCGGCAGACGTCCTGCTCACCTGCTTCCGGAATCACCTCCTCACGGAATCCCGGCGCCGTCAGGCGCAAGCGGCCAGCCGTCCGCGGTCTGCGGTCGACGCGGGCGGGTAGAGGGAAGAGGTTAGAAGGAAAAGGCGTTGCGGCAGACGGAAGAGATCCTCAAAGGCCCGTCCAGCGTCGTCTTCACCTTTACCCTTTGCCCTTTTCCCTTTACCCGGGAGCGTCTTCGGAGACCTCCATCCAACTATTCACCCGATCACTTGATCACTCGATCACTGTGCCGCAGGCACTAATCAGTGACTATCCATGCGCTTGAAAACATGGTCACTGATGACTATACTTTCAGTGGGCAGCAATCGCGCGGGAGATCTTTATGACGTTCGTTCCCCTGGTCAATCGCACGGCGTTCACGTTCTACTCCGGGGCCATGTCGCCGGAGGACCTGGCGGCCCGGTGCGCGGACCTGGGGTACCCGGCCGCGGGCCTGTGCGACCGGGACGGGCTCTACGCGGCCGTTCGCTTCTACAACGCCGCGCGGGCCGTCGGGGTGAAGCCCGTGCTCGGCGCGGAGATCACGGGCGCGGGCGGCGCGAAATCGGGTGATGGTGTCCGAAACGCATCGCTGCACGTCTTCGCGCGGGACCTCGAGGGCTACGCGAGGCTGTGCGCGCTCGTCACCCGGCGCAAGCTGGAGCCGGACCGCTTCGACCGGACGGCGGAGGCGGCGCGCGCGTCGGAGGGCGGCCACGTGGCCCTCATCGCCTCGGACGTGCCCCTGCTCCACGCCCTCCACAAGGCCGGGGCCGAAGCGGGGAGCCTCTTCGCGCGCCTGGCGGGGGACCCGAAGACCGATGCCGACGCCCGGGCCGCGGCGGACTGGCTGGATCTGCCGCTGATCGCCGCGCCGCTGGCGGCCTTCACGGGGCCCGAGGGCCACGCAGTCCACCGGGTGCTGAGGGCGGCCAAGCACAGGAAACCGGAGGTCGGGGCGGCGGCTTACCTGCTCCCGCAGAGGGAGGCCGCCGAACGGTTCCCGCGGAACCCGCGGGCGCTGGCGGCGGCGGGCGACCTGGCGGCGTCCTGCGGCGTGGAACTGCCGCTGGGGGAATGGCTCCTGCCGCACCCGCCCGTGCCGCCGGGGGAGACCGAGGCGGGCCGGCTGAGGGCGCTGGCCTACGCCGGCCTCGCCAGGCGCGTCCGGAACGTCTCCATGGCCTACCTCGAACGGATGGAGCGCGAGCTGGAGGTCATCGTGCGGCTCGGCTTCGCGGGCTACTTCCTGGTGGTGGAGGACATCGCGCGCTTCGCCCGGGGCGAGGGCATCCCAAACATCGGGCGCGGTTCGGGCGCGTCGAGCCTGGTGTCCTACTGCCTCTTCCTGACGCACGTGGACCCGGTGACCGAGGGCCTCTACTTCGAGCGCTTCCTGAACCCCGAGCGCAGGAACCCGCCGGACATCGACCTGGACTTCTCCTGGCGCGAGCGCGACCACGTCATCCGGCACGTCTACGACACCTACGGCGACGCCAACGTGTGCATGATCGCCACGCACAACACCTTCTCGGCCCGGTCGGGCTTCCGCGAGGTGGGCAAGGCCATGGGCGTGCCCGAGGAGGAGATCGGCGTCATCGCGCGGGCCGTGCCGCACACCTCCTTCGAGCACTTCACCGAGGCGCTGGCGTCCCGGCCCGAATCGCGCAGCGCCCCCCTCGGGGAGCGGCCGTGGCAGGACCTGCTCTCCGTGGCCCGGTGGATCGACGGCTTCCCGCGGCACCTGTCCGTGCACTGCGGCGGCGTGGTGGTGTCGCCCGTGCCCCTCACGCGGCGGCTGTCGCTCGAAAGGGCCGCCAAGGGCGTGGCCATCACCCAGTGCGACATGTACGACGTGGAGGCCCTCGGCCTGATCAAGATCGACCTCCTGGGCAACCGGTCCCTGGGGGTGCTCACGGACGCCGTGGCCGCCGTCGCCGACCACACCGGACAGCCCCCGCCCGTCTTCCCCCCGGAACGGACCTATGACGACCCCGCGACGAACGGCGTCATCTCGGAGGGGCGGAGCATGGGCTGTTTCTACATCGAGTCGCCGGGCATGCGGCTCTTGCTCCAGCGCCTTAAGACGCGGACCTTCCCCGACCTCACGGCGGTGTCCTCCATCATCCGGCCCGGCGTGAGCGAGTCGGGCATGAGGGACGCCTACGTGGCCCGGCGGCTCGGCGAGGAGCCCGCGCAGTACGCCGCGCCCGAGCTGGAGCCCATTCTGAGGGACACCTTCGGCGTCATGGTCTACCAGGAGGACGTGATCCGCGTGGCCCACGAGTACGTCGGGCTGACCCTGGG
>JBJKRE010000129.1:0-13921 GCA_046704825.1 Acidobacteriota bacterium | reverse complement strand
CGTCGTAGTAGATGGGGTCCTGGGCCTGCGACCCCGGCTGTGCGCTCACCGCCACACCTTCGCCCACGGATACGGCCTTAGCCGACGGAATGGACATGAAGTGCTGCGCGAGCCGGCCGTCCAGTCTACGGTCCCACTGAACGTGCGAACCCAGCCCCGGCGGAACCCCGAAGGCGCGCACCATGATCCGTCCCCCGAGGGTGTCCCCCTGGCCTCCGGCTTTCTTGATCGCTTCCCTGGCAGCCGACGCCGACTGCTCGTCGAACATGGGCATGTCGGGGTCGAGGCATGCAAAGGCCTCCGGGCTCGGCGGAGGGGGAGATTCTACAGATCCCAGAGCGGTGACGCAGCTGACGATAACGATATCAAGCTCTTTGAGCAGCCTCAGGGCAATCGCCCCGGCCGCCACTCTTGCCGCCGTCTCCCTGGCGCTGGCCCTCTCGAGTATGTCGCGCGCATCGGCGCGGTCGTACTTCAGAGCACCCGCCAGGTCTGCGTGCCCGGGACGGGGCAGGTGGAGGCTCCTTCCGGAGCCGTCGCCCCCCGGAGCGGGGTTCATGACGTCCGTCCAGTTCTTGTGGTCCTTGTTGGTGATCTGGAGCGCGATCGGACTGCCCAAGGTCTCGCCCGACCTGACGCCCGACAGGATGACGGCCCTGTCGCTCTCGATGTATTGGCGCGCCCCCCTCCCGTAGCCCTTCTGCCTGCGGAAGAGGTGTTCGTCGATGTGCTCGGCTTCGAGACGCAGCCCTGAGGGGCACCCCTCGACGATGACAGTGAGTGCCGGGCCGTGGGATTCACCTGCTGTGATGAAACGCATGGCACCTCCTCGTCACGGCTTCCATTCTATGCCATTTTTCAGCCGGTTTCCCGTTCAGGCGAAGGGTACGGGCAGGAAGCTCACGGCGAAGATGAAGACGGCGAAGAGACCGAGCGCGGTCTGACGGGCCGAAAGTGGCCTCCCGTCGTCCACGCAGGGGGGATGTCTCAGTCCGAGGACGAAGAATATGAGCGCCACCCACAGCAGCCACTGGGGGTGGTAGATGGCGAAGGCCAGAAACAGGAACGCGAGCGCGAAGCTCACGATCCTGTGCTTCTTCCCCGCGAAGGCGTACAGCACGTGCCCCCCGTCGAGCTGCCCTATGGGCAGGAGGTTGAGTCCCTGGACGAAGAACCCGATCCAGGCCGCCAGGAGGACGGGGTTGCTGAAAAACGTGAGGGTGTGCGACCACCTGCTCGTGAACACCCCCCGGATGAACCAGTACGCGAGGGGAAGATGCACGTTGACGCCCAGATCGGTGGGCATGCGGAAGCCGAACAATCCCATGGCGAAGCCGGCGACGGCCACCAGCACGCTGGCACCGAACCCCCAGAACGGACCGTTCGCTCCCACCTCCATGAGGGCCCCGCGGGTGGGAATGGCCCCCTTGAGCCGGATGAAGGCGCCGAAGGTGCCGAGAGATATGAACGGCGGCCCCGGGATGAAGTAGGGCCAGGTCACCCGGATCCCGTAGCGCCTGGCCGTCAGGAAATGGCCCATCTCGTGGATCCCGAGGATAAAGAGGAGCGGCACGGCGAACGGCGCGCCCAGCAGCAGCAGCGCCGGGTGGCGCACCATCAGCGCAACGTGCTCGAATATGCCGAGATCCGCGAATCTGGAAAGGAAGGTGGTCCCCGCGAATAGCGTCGTGACCACCGTCACCGCCAGGAGAAGCCCGTGGCGAAACCGCCATGGCTCGGGCTTCCCGGCGACGGTATAATAGTAGTACTCCGCCACGTTCTAGTCGAAGAAATGGCTCGACGGCTTGAACTTGATCGTCTTGCCGGGTGGGATCTGGACGGATTCGCCCGTCTTCAGATTTCGACCGACTCCGCGCTTGCGCTCCTTGACGCTGAACACGCCGAACCCCCGGAATTCAACCCTTTCGCCCTTTTCGAGCGCGTCCCTGATGGCTTCGAAGACCATGTCCACCGAGTCCTGGGCCTTCAGTCTGGGAAGGTTGGCCACTTTGGATACTTTCGCCACGATGTCAGCCTTTATCATGCATCTCTCCTGCACACTTCTATGGGGGGCTATTTGTCTCGGACATCCGGCCTGTATGGTGTCCTCGTGTCTTGCTGGACGGCCGAATGATGCCCGGCCGGTGATCAGCCGCCCGCCGAAAGGATTCCCGTCACCTTCGTCCGTCCCGAAGCGAACCGTGGCCCGGAAGGGGCCGGTTCGCCTGGCGGCCGGGTGCCCCACCGCCGCAGCGTTCGCTGCGGCCCGGCTTCAGCCGGCCGCCGGGGAGGAAGAACCTCGCACTCAACGGAAGGACTTGACGCCCTCTTCCAACGTGTCGTAGCACTCGAAAACCGCCGCCAGCTGAGTGATGTCGAGCAGATCGTGGATCTTTTTCGTCAGGTTGATCAGCTTGAGGGTGGCGCCCTGGTGCCGGGCCGTGGTGTAGGCGGCTACCAGTTCGCCGAGCCCCGTGGAGTCCATGAAAGGTACTTCGCCGACATCGATCAGGATTTCTTTCTTGTCCTGGTCAAGGAGGTCCTTGATGAGAGAACGCATGGTGACATCCCCGCTGCCCATGGTGATGGCGCCCTTCAACTGCAAGACGGTGACGCCGTCCTTCTCGTAGACTCGGTTGCTCGTCATATCACTCCTCCTTGCCTTTCTTTTTTTCGAGAGAAACGGTCATTACAATACCGAAACGCCCTGAAGCGTCCCTTGAAAATTCCACCTCGTCGGTAAACTGCCTGATCAGGAAGATCCCACGCCCGTTCGGCTTGAACAGATTCTCGGGGCTGGTGGGATCTCTCAGGACGTCCTGCGAAAAGCCCTTACCCTCGTCCCACACCTTCATCACGAACGCCTTCGGAGTCGATTCCATTTCCACTTCGATCCACTTGGACGCGTCGTTGCCGTTGCCGTGCAGCACCGCGTTGTTGACCGCCTCCCTCAGCGAAAGCGCGATCCAGTCGAGACGCTCCTCTGGAATCTCCACCTCCCGGGCCACCTGCGCGAGGACCGTGTGGAACAGGTCCGTGTATCTAAGGTGAGAGTGGACTCTGATGGAGAGTTTGATCTCTTTCATGGCCGTTGCACGCAATTCGTACGTCCCCTAGCCGATCGTAAGCGCCGTGGGAAAGCCGCTTACGTTGTTCCGCACCGCGATCCCGCTGCCACGCTCCCCGCTCGCCGCGCCCGGCACCGGACAGGGATACTTCTTCCCGCCCTCACCGGTTCCCGGGTCGGCGACCCTACTCTGCAACTATAAGAGAAGATCGGGGATTCGGTCAATTTATTTCGCGACCACCACGCGGTTCTTCCCTGTCTGTTTGGCGCTGTAGAGCGCCTCGTCCAAACGGCGTAGAAGTGCGGGAATGTCCTGTTCGCCGCGGATCGCGTCCGAGTGGAGGAGGCCGATCGAACACCCTATTGCGATGCCTTCGGACTCTTCTCTTGGCAGAGCCTTTTCGGCCAGGCTGGCCCGGATGCGCTCCGCCTTCTCGACGGCGGCCGCCTTGGGACAGCCGAGGAGGAGGACGATGAACTCGTCGCCGCCGTACCGCGCTGGGACGTCTTCGCGCCGGGATTCGGTGCGCAGCAGGTCCCCGATTCTGTGGATGACCTTGTCCCCCATGGCGTGGCCCAGGTGGTCGTTGACGGCCTTGAAATCGTCCATGTCGATCATGAGCAGGGCGAAGGGCGCCCGGTGCCTCACGGAAAAGGACAGCTCTTCCTCCAGCCTGTAGATGAAGTACGAGCGGTTGTAGAGCCCCGAGATCGGGTCCTGGATGGCCTGCAGGTGGAGAAAGCAGTTTTCGAGCCCCACCACGAGCGACTGGGCGCAAAGCTCCAGCAGTTCTCGCTTTTCGTCCAGGGGCACGTTCTCCTTGTAGGAATAGACCACGATGCCCCCGAAGGGCTCGCCCCCGTGGACGAGCGGGAGTCCGAAGACGGTGGGGGGAATCATGAACGGCGCCGTCTCGAGGGGTTGGAGGAATTCGTAGAGCCTCTCTCCGAGCCGGCGGCTGGGATCGGACAGAGGAAGCTGGTCGTACTGGAACCGGCGCTCTTCGGGCAGGTAGGTGTTCCGGATCTTCTCTCCCTCGACCTGCACGAGGTAGATGGTGGTCGTGTACCGCTGGTAGAAGATGACCCCGATGCCATCGGCGGGAAGATACCTCGCCAGGGAACGCGTGAAGGATTCCACCATGGGAATCACGTCAAGGTCCGAGGCCGCCGCCGCCGAGACCTTGCTCAGGATCGTTAAGTCTTCGACCTTGTTCTTCAGTTCGCGCTCCGTCCTGGTGAGGCTCGAAAACAGATAGGTGGCCATGAGGATGAAGGCCCCGAAGAGAAGGAAGGGAACCAGCCCCATCTTGATCGCCACGAGCGCCAGCAGGTAGCCCAGTGTGCAGATCACAAAGGAATAGGCCAGGTCCAGGGTGAAGGCTTCCTTCCAGTAGGTCCGGAGGGCTGAGGACTGCAGCCACTCGTCCGGAAGGAAGAAGGCGTTGTTGCTCAGGAAGTACACGCCGAAAGCGGCGAACAGGGGCACGATTGCCGCAGAGCCGCCCGCGCCGTGTACCTCCCCCCCCGCCATCAGAAAAGCGAGAGAGGCCAGGCCGAAGCGCAGCAGCCTGTTGCCCGCCGTGCCGGCGAATTTGCGCAGCAGGACGGCCCGGCTTCCGCCGCCCGGAATCAGCCTGTGGGTAAGGTCCGACGCCGCCGACATGACGGCTATGAGCGCGCCGGCGAAGGGGGACGCGAGAAAGAAAGTGGCCACTGCGAAAGAGATGTCGAAGGAAACGAAGTAGCCGCCTGAACCCAGAGAGAATTTGAAGAAAGTGGCGGCAGATGAGACTAAGAACAGCGTCGCAAAGAGAATCCACGGGCTCAGGAACCCCACGTCCAGAAAAACGAACGGCGCGTTCGAAGCCAGGCCGAAGGTGCCGTGGGGCCCGAAAAAGAACAACCCCGCCCAAAGCACCGCGCCCGTCACGAGCTGCAGGTAGTCATAGGCGGGGAGAAACCTCTGCTTCGTCCACATCCGGATCAGCATACACCGTATCAGCCTCTCAAGCCAGAGCTTTCAGGACCCGGCCCGCCGGAGAGCCCCACGGCGGCGAGCGCCCTGCCAATTCGCCGGGCCCGAAAGGTGCCCACCGGGGCAGACCAGGTCAGAATGCAGAGGGATCTGAGAAGAGGGGGCGCACCTGGATAAGGCGGAACTACTTGAGACGCCGGATGATGACCACTGTCCGGTCGTCGATGTAACGTCCGGCGTCGGCGTATTTCGCCACGCGTTCCAGCAGACCGTCGACCATCTGTTTGGCATCCATGACGTCGAGGTTCTCGCGAACGAAGGCCATCACCCGCTCCTCGCCGAACTCCTCTTCGGCCTCGTTCATGGCCTCGGTGATGCCGTCCGTGTACATGACGACGGCGTCGCCTTCTTCCATCCTGAAAAAGCCGCGCCGGTAGCTCGCGTCCGACGTGGGACCGAGGACCATGCCGCCCTCGGACATGGGATAGAAGCGGTCCTTCTTGCACCGGTAGTAGAAGGGCGGGTTATGCCCCGCGTTTGTGTAGATGAAATGTCCGCCGGGCTCGAGCTCGCCGTAGAACAGGGAGACGTAGCGCGAGGTGAGCCGTGAGGCGTTGATCACCCGGTTGAGCTTTTCGAAGACCTTAACCATCTTCTGGTCCTCCGAAATGCCCATCCTCAGCCCCATGACCACGTCCCGCGCCTGCAGGGCCGCCGGCAGGCCGTGGCCCGTGGCATCCCCGATGGCGATGCCCAGAATGGTGGGATTTATGCGGATGAAGTCGTAGACGTCTCCGCCGACCAGTTCGGCCGGTTGGGAGCGCCCTGCGATGTCGTACCCGTCGAACGCCACGTCCCCGTCCGGCAGGAGCGAGAGTTGTATCTCGCGGCTCTGGAGGATGATCCCTTCCAGGCGCTCCTGCGCGAGCTTGAGGTTGATCGCGTGACGGATGCTGGACAGGGCGAACAAAATGTCGTCCTCTTCCTGGTGCCGCTCAGGCTCGATGGTGAAGGCGATGAGGTGCTTGTTGCCCTTGCCCACGGTGATGGCCGCGAAGCGCTTGACCCCGAGCTGCTCTTCGATGTGGGGATCGATCTCGGCGCTGTCGGGCCCCATGTACACGATGCCCTTTCGGCACACGACCTTGATGGGCCGGTACGTGACGGGGATCTCGAAACCGATGGGGGCCGTACCGCTCGAACCGAATTTCGATTCCAGGCGGTAGGCGTCGTCGTCCTCGTCGAGGATGTACAAACGGGAACCGATGAACCCGAACTCCTCGGAGAAGTCAGACAGGATGCGCTGAATGAGGAGGCCGATGGTCTGCGTGAGGCTCTGCTGGTGCTCGATCTCGCTGAGCTGCACTTCGAGCTTCCTGAACAGGGCGTGGTAGTTCATCCAGCCTCCTGGACCATGAAACCCAGGCCTTGGCCTGGGTTTCTGATTGACCGGAAGTTGTGGTCGGGACGACTGGATTTGAACCAGCGACCCCTTGCACCCCAAGCAAGTGCGCTACCAGGCTGCGCCACGTCCCGACCTATGGGCGATTTCCATCGCCCGGGGCCAGGAGTTTATACCACAGGGCGGGCTCAGCTGTCAAAAGGGGCCGGACGCTCCAGGATGTTGCGAATTTTGAGAAGCCCCTCTTTCAGGCGTCCGAGCCGGGCGCCTGCGTCCGCGGAGGACTCCCGGGCCGAATGGCCGGTTGCCAGGAACTCGCGCGCGCCCTTTATCGTGAACTTGCGCTCGTACAGCAAGTCCCGTATCTGCAGGATGATCAGGATGTCACGCTTCTTGTAAAGCCTGTGCCCGGACTGGGTCTTGTTCGGACTCAGCTGGGGGAACTGCTTTTCCCAGAAACGCAGTACGTGCGACGGGATGTTGGTGATATCGCACACTTCGCCGATCTTGTAATACAGCTTCTGAGGGATGTCCGTAGGGAGCGAGGGCGCGATGAATTCGTCTTTCTTTTGTGCGTTTCTCATTTTTCTTTCTCGCCGAACCATTTTCTGGAAGGAATGAACACGACCGTCTTGTACCCGGGGATTTCTATTGTGTTGCCCTTGCCGAGATCGCGCCCCTTCCGTGCCTTGCGATCCACGACTTTGAATGTCCCGAACCCTGAAACGAGCAGTCTTCCGTCCCTGCAGATACCCTCGGTCATCAGCTCTATGGCTCCGTCGACAACCTCCCTGGCCTGGGCGAAGGTCATGCCACCGTGCGCAAGGTAAACCATTTTTGCCAGCTCGTTTCGGGTCATGAAATCTCACCCTCTTGTACAGATTATACGCCACAACAAATTCTATTTCAAGGACCATTCAGACCAAACGGCAAGACTGTTGTCCGGCGGGGGTGTCCTGAACTTTCGCCCCGGGCGGGCCCCTCCCGTGGAAGCTTTTCCGGACCTCACATGGGCACGGTGTGGTTCAGCGGCCCCCGCCCCTTGCCGATAACGAAGGGGTGCTGCACGGCCTTGCCGATGTATTTCTTAGCCCGGTCCACGGCTTCTCCCACCGCCATGCCCTTGACGAGCTGGGCCGCGAGGATCGACGAAAAGGTCCCCCCCACGCCCAGCGTGTTTGTGGACACAATCCTCGGCGCGTCGAACACGTGGTAATTGTTGCCGTCGTACCACAGGTCCATGGCCCTCGGCCCGTCTTCGCCGATGGAGGTGATGATCACGTTGGCGCAGCCCATTTCGCGCAGGACCCTGGCGGCCTCCCTCGCTCCCTGGACGTCCTTCACTTCTCGACCGGTCAGGGCCTCGGCATCGCTGCAGTCCGGCGTCACCACCCGGGCCATCGGAACGAGGCTGTCCCTGAGGGCTGTCACGGCCTCGTCTTCCAGGAGCCGCTCACCCGTCGACGCGTGGATGACGGGGTCCACCACCAGCATCCGTTCGAGTTCGAGCGCCTTGAGAAGGCTCGACACGATCTTCACGTTCGCCGCGTTCAAAAGGGTGCCCACCTTGACGCCGTGAATGGCCATGTCGCTGGCCACGGCTTCGATCTGCTGCCCGACGATCTCCATTGGGATGGGCGTCACAGCCTGCACGCCCTGCGTGTTCTGGGCCGCTATACCCGTTGCGACCGCAGCGCCGTAAACGCGGAACGCATGGAACACCTTCAGGTCGACCGCCAGCCCCGAAGACCCCGATGAATCCATAACAGATATGGCCAGGACCGTTTTATTCATGATTACGAGCCTCCAAGGTAAGTATACCTCATTTCCCTTCCCAATCCCCCCAGCGGACCCGAAAATGGGCTGGAGCCCTTGACACGCCAACCTATCGGGTGTAGTCTCGGCGCGTTGCTTGACCACTCCCAGAGCGAGGGAGGATGGAGGCTGAGCGAGGTGTTCCTCCAAGCGTGGCCTTTCCCCAAAAAAGTCAATAAGATATCACTGTATTTCATGGGTTTTCGCGGTTCAGGACAAACCGCGAGGGAGAAGAAGTCGTGTGTTGCACCAGGTTCCCCGAATGAAAGGAGGAAGTAGCAAAATGAGAAAAATCTATGCAAGTCTCTTGGTGCTCGCCCTGGCCGCCCTGGTGGCGTGCGCCAAACCGCCGCAGGCCCAGATCGACCAGGCCAAGGCCGCACTGAACGCCGCCAAGCAGGCGCAGGCGGACGTGTACGCCCCTGCGGCGCTCAAAACCGCCGAAGACAAGGCGGCCGAGCTGGATTCGGAACTCGCCAAGCAGCAGAGCAAGCTCTTCAAGAGCTACAAGGAAACGACCAAGCTGACGACCGAACTCCAGAAGCTCGCGGACACCGCCAAGCAGGACGCCGTCGCCGGCAAGGAAAAGGCCAAGACGGACGCCGAGTCCTCCATCACGGCTGCCGAGACCGCCGTCAACGACGCTCGCGAAGCCCTGAAGAAGGCGCCCCGCGGTAAGGGTAGCCGGGCCGACATCAAGGCCATGGAAGGCGACCTGGACGCCGCCTCCAAGTCCATCGACGACGCCAAGACCGACATGAACGGCGAAAAGTACAACGACGCCAAGACCAAGGCCGACGGCGCAAAGGCAGCCGCGGACAAGGTCAAGGACGCCGTGGAACAGGCCATTCAGATGAAGCACAGGACCCGCCGCCGGTAAACCGGAGGCAGATCTTCAGTCATTCACAGGAGGGGGCGGCTCTGCCGCCCCTTTTCTTGATCACCGGGGTCGGATCTGATGAAGCGCAGCCACATCCTGAGGACCACGTCGCTAGCCTTTTTGGGGCTCCTGCTTCTCGCCGTCTCGCTCCTGGTGGTGCCCAGGCTCGACGACAGCCAGGACCCTCCGGATGACTACCTGGGGCTGAGTGTCCAGCGGATGCTCGAGTCGGCCCGGAAGTCAGGAGCGCCCAGACTGTACCCCGGACGTTACGCGTCCGCCCGGGAGTTGCTGGAACACGCCAGGGTCGAGATGAATCTCCAACTTGCGAGGTACTGGGGATTCAGGGATTTCTCCGTCGCCGGCGACCTCATGGCGCACGCCCAGCGCGAGGCCTTCTCCCTGTGCAGGACAAGCACTTCACTGCAGAGGGCCTTGAAGTCCCAGCTCGACCGGGCGATCGTCTCCGCGCGCCGGAGCCTCAACAACGCCGACGAAATGGCCGAGGTCAGTCTGCAGACCGCGTCGGTCCGCTCCGTGCTCGCCTCGGCGGCCATGGACCTGCAGCAGGCTGAGACGTACCGGAGGGCGGGCGACTACAGGCGAGGTATCCGGGCGGCCAAGGAGGCCCGGCGGAAGAGCGGCCTCGTGACCGAGCGATCGAACTCGACGCTCGCCCGCTTCAGCGATCCGCGCAACCTCGGGCTCTGGAGGCGGTGGATCGGCGAAGCCGTACGTTCTTCGCGAGGCCCGAACCGAACGGCGTTCGTCGTGGTGAAGGACAGGCACCTCCTGAACGTTTACAGGAACGGCGCCCTGTGGCGGAGCTTTCCGGTCGACCTCGGGGCCAATTTCGTCAGCCAGAAGCGCTACGCCGGTGACCGGGCCACGCCCGAGGGGCTCTACCGGATCACAAGGAAAAAGGGCCCGAAAAAGACCCGGTACCACCTGGCCCTCCTGCTCGACTACCCCAACCCGGCCGATCGCCAGCGCTTCGATCTGCTCCGCGGCAGAGGTGAGATTCCGCGCAAGGCCGCCATCGGCGGCCTGATCGAAATCCACGGTCAGGGCGGCAGGGGCTACGACTGGACCGACGGATGCGTTGCCCCCGATGATAAAGCCATGGAGATCATTTATACTGTGGCCCGGGTGGGAAACCTCGTCGCCATCGTGGGGAGCGACGGTGGCGGCCCCGTTGCCGAACTTCTGGAAAAGTCCGAAAGGAGCCGATGACCGATACGAACCAAACGCCCGAGACCCCCCTTATGGTCACGGCCGAACGTGCGGCCCAGGGCCCTCCCAGGGTCTTCCTCTTCTTCACCCGCAAAGGACTCGTTGCCTCGGTGGGCCTGCTGGGGTTGTGCCTCCTGGCGCTCCTGTTCTTCGCGTCCACCGGTTACGGATACGCCTCTCCGTCCCCGGCCTATGTCCGGCGGCACACGCGCCCCCTGACCACCGGGCGCTCGAAGGTATCCCCCCGGGCCGTGCTCGAACGCGCGGACAGGACGCTGGGCCGGTACCGGCCCCACGGGGTGTTCGTCGTGATCAGCAAGGTCGAGAACCGTCTGTGGATCAGGAACGGCGACAAGGTCCTCCTCGAGGCCGTCGTGTCCGCCGGCGCAGGTTCCGTGCTAGACGACCCCAAGTCCGGACGGCACTGGGTGTTCGACACGCCGGTGGGTCGGTTCTACGTCCGCGACAAGCGCCGCAACCCAGTCTGGGTGGCCCCGGACTGGGACTATATCGAGTCGGGAGAACCCCTTCCCAGAAACTACGGGGACCGCATCCAGACCGGCATGCTGGGCGAGTATGCCCTTGACCTTGGCGGTGGGCCCTCCGGCTATATGATCCACGGCACCCTCTACAACAGGCTCCTGGGCAGAAACGTCAGCCACGGGTGCATCAGGGTCGGCCGGGACGATCTCCGCGTTGTCTGGCGCGATGTCCCCACCGGCGCAACGGTGTTCATGTACTGACCATGAAGAGATCTCTGTTCGTCTTGCTGATCCTGTCTCTCTTATTTGCGCCGTCCGTCGCGGCCGGCTCGCCGAAGAGCGCCGGGAGCGACCTCCCAACGGAGGCACTGGTGGCGTCCCAGCGCGCCCGCCTGGCAGCGTCGGGCCGGTTCTACCTCGAACTCCTGCTCTCCAAGAAGGAGATCAGGCTCTGCCACTCCGGCGTCTGGGTCGCGTCCTATCCCCTGCTCTCCGTAAAGGCCGGCTACCCCAGGGTCCTCTTCTTCCCGCTGGGGAAGCACCAGAACTGGATCGGGGAGATCTGGACCGATGCGAGGCTCGACCCGCCCGCGGTCACGAACCGCGTGGAGATCGTCCCGGGGGACGATTCGACGATCCCCACCCCGGACGAATCGGACGTCCTCCCGCCCACGCTCCAGGAACTCATCCCCGTGCCCCGGGTTTACGACATCCGATTCGACGACGGCCGGGTCATACGCGTGATGCTGGAGGGCAAAATTCCCGGGGCCGTCAAGAAGAAGTGGCGCATCGCCGGGCGCTGGAAGGATTTTCTTGCGGCCGTGGGGCTGAAGCCGAAGGACAAGGTCCGCCTCATGGTGACACTCACCGGAAAGGAAGGCGCCGCCCTGTACCGGTCGTTCCCCGATAAACCCGCCAGCCTCCTCGTCGTTCCCTGAGGCGCGCGTCCGCCGGCGCCGCGTCAGCCGGAAGTGGTGTTCGCGCCCGTTTCATCCCCGCGATCGTCCGTCCGCAACGCGAGGAACAGACTGACGTACTCTTCCGGGGACAGGTCCGCCGGCCTTATCGGCGCATCCGGAAGATCCAGGCCGCGCCCCAGGTTGTGCCTCAGCGTCTTTCTGGGATGTGCGAAGGCCTTTTGCAGAAAGGCCCTGAAGCCCCCCATGCTCTCGCGGGGAAGTGCCGGCCCGCTTTTCGGCACGAAGGTGCATACCGCTGAAATCACCTTCGGCTGGGGGCGGAACGCGCCCGGCTTGACCGTAAAAGCTAGAGCGGCCTCCCACCACAACGCGGTCCAGGCTGCGAGAACACCGTAGGCCTCGTCCCCGGGCCCGGCGCAGAACTTCCTGGCCACCTCCTTCTGGAGCATGACCACCACGGCTGAGGCATGGGCGGTGTAGTGGAGAACCCTTTTAAGAATATCGGTTCCGGCGTTGTAGGGCAGGTTGCCGGCCACGAGCCACGGCGATCGGCCGGCCTGCACGGAGAGGGCGGCCAGATCGAGTTCCCTGGCATCGGCGTTTGACACCCGCACGTCCGGGAAATCCCCCCCGAGCGATCGGGCGAGCTCCGAATCGGCCTCCACCGCCCATATGGGGAGGTCCAGTTGAAGCAGGCGCCCTGTCAGGGCGCCCCTGCCTGGGCCTATCTCGAGGACCGCCGAGGCGCGCGGGGCGAAGGCCCTGCACTCGCCTTCAATCCTGTCCAGCACCTGGCTGGATACCAGGAAGTGCTGTCCCAGGTCCTTTCTTGCACGGTGCCCTTCGAAGGGTCCGGATTTTGCCTCGATGCTTCCGCCGCGTCCCTGTTTGTGGATCATGCTCTGCGTCCGTCTGCGAGGAGGGCATACTCGCGACCCGGCTCAGGAGTCCGGACCGGCCGGCCGGAGCCAGCCCGCCAGTACGCTCTCGAGCTTGTCGAATCCGATCGGCTTGAGGAGATAATCGTCCGCCCCGCTTTCCCTCAAGATGTCGATGCGCTGGATGTCCCTTTTGTACAGGCCGGTCATCAGGATGACCTTCGTGGACGACAGGTCGGGGTCCGTCTTGATCAGGCTGCAAAGTTGCTTCCCCCCCATGCGGGGCATGACCTGGTCCGTCAGTATCAGGTCGGGACGGAACTTGCGCGCGAGAGCGAAAGCCTCGACTCCGTCACTCGCCAGAACCACTCCGTAGCCCAACCCCTCGATGGCCCGGTAAGCCACCAGCCGCGTGTCGTCGTTATCGTCCGCGACCAGGATCAGGGGGCGCCTGAGGGGGTTGCCCTCCTCCATGGGCGGCAGGGGGATGTCCCGGTACTGCTTGGACAGCCTCCTCCGCCAGAGGGCCGGCGGCGCATCGGCCCAGAACCTGCGCTTGAACGCCACGTCCGCATTGCAGAAACAGCCCCCACAGTGGGGACACACCAGTGTACGGTTGTCCGTGATGCATTCACACCAGTCGCTCGTAGCCGCATCGAAGGACAGACCGCAACCGATGCATTTCACCATATAGGAGGCTTTATCTGCAGATCGGTCCAAGGTCCCATCTCTTCCCGCCCGCACTACGCGGGCTACCATCCCCTTCGGTGGACACCGGTCTAGGGAGCGCCTGACCACCGGGGATGTCGGATGGTAGAAGCGCATGCGCACTAAGATTGTCGCCGGACGCTCTCAGAGCGCTCAGGCTTCGCCTTCAGGTTCCTGCTTTTTGACGGTCTTCTGGTAGGCCTGCCTGCCCTGTGCGTAGGCCTCCTTTATGGCTTCTTTCTGGAGGTCGGCAAACTCCCTCGCCTGGCCCAGTTCGTCGAAGGCCTTGTCCTTGGCCTTCCGGAGACCTTCGGAGAGCTTCCTTCTGGTCTCTTCGCCGGATGAAGGGGCCAGCAGCAGTGCGGTCACCCCACCAACCACCGTGCCGAGCAGAAATGCGACCAATACGTTAGAACTGTCATCTCTCATGGTTTTCCTCCGTGCCAGACACTTTTTTCTTCTTTCGTTCGACGAGGGCCTCCACGGCCCGCTGAAGGTTGTGAACGAGCGACGTCACGTAGCGGATAGGTGAAAGAACGAGGCTGATTTTACCTATGA
>JBJKRE010000128.1:0-14055 GCA_046704825.1 Acidobacteriota bacterium | reverse complement strand
TCTTCGAAGTCCCGTCCCGAGCCGTCTTTCAATCGCAAATCCCACTTCTAAAGTCTGAAGTCTTTTTCCTCCCTTACTCTCATCCTCCCTGTTCAATCCCAGTCTTTCTCTGTGCCCTCTGTGTGCTCTGTGGTAAATGCGCCTTTCGGCGCAGTGATCAAGTGATCCAGTGACCAAGTGATCGAGTTGCTGGGCGGCCCTTCGAAGGCTAGTCCCGAGCCGTCTTTCAATCGCAAATCCCAATTCCAAAATCCCAAATCTCCCCCCTCACTGCCTCACTGTGCAATCCAGCTATGGTTCTCCCTCAATTGGCAAACGCCCGCCGATGCTTCTCATGAATATGATCCCCGATCCTCTTGATCCGTGCCATCTCGTCCTGCGACAGCGGGCCGAGGTCGAGGGCTCTGAGCGCTTCGCGCATCTGGGCGAGGTTGGACGGTCCGGTCATGCAGACGTCGACGGCGGGGTTGGACAGGACGAAGCGGTAGCAGTCGGCGCCGCTGAGGGGCTTCTCGCCGCCGGGCATCTTCTTCGTCTTCAAAAGATCGCCCCAGCGTGTGGCGGTGTAGGTGACGACGCCGGGGCGGTTCTCGTTAGGCAACCGGGCGAAGACGTCCTGTTCGGCGCCGCGGTGGACGGCGTTGTACCGGACGTGGAGGATGTCGAAGCGCGGGTCCTCCGCGAGTTTCGGGAAGAGCGGGCGGTTGTGGCCGGAGAGGGCGAGGAAGCGGAAGAGTCCGCGCTCCTTCATGGCCATGGCCTCGTCGAGGATGCGTTCAGAGGGCAACTTGTTGTGCCAGCCCAGCAGGAGGACGTCCAGGTCGTCCAGGCCCAGCTTTCTGAGGCCCCGCTCGAACCAGCCGCTCAGGAGCCTGGCGGAGCGAGAGTAGCTCTGCATGACGAGGACGAGGTCGTTTCGGCGGCCGCGCCGGATCAGGTCGCCGATGGCCTCGGCCATGGGCCAGGTGCGCCGCGAGCCCCAGTAGAAGTAGTTGACGCCGTGGTCGAAGGCCTCCTCGTAGGCCTCCTTCGGCGCACCGTAGCTGCACGCCACGCCCATGGGCCCCACCGGCAGCCCCGTCCGCCCCAGCGTCTTGCGCCTCTCGAATCCCTCGGACATGGTGCGCCCTCCCTTTCTCCCGGGTCCACGAAGATGCCTTGTTGGACCCATTGTAGTCCACGGCGGTCCGAGCGGAAAGGCGGGCGCAATTTGGGAATTGGGATTTGGGATTTGAAGGACGGCTGGGGACGGGCCTTCGAAGAGGCCGATGCAAGCATCGGTCGATCGGCCGGCTCCCGCCGGCCGCTACAAAGGCAAGCCGTCAACCGTCCCTAAATCCGCAATCCCAAATCCAAAATCCCAAATATCCCTACTTCCCCGTGCCGCGCTCGGCGAGCCCGCGGCGTAGGCGGGCGAGGGTGCCGGGCTTGCCCATGGCGGTGAGGACGTCGAAGATGCCGGGGCTCTGGGGACGGCCCAGTAGGAACATGCGGCAGGGATGGATCAGCGTGCCGGCCTTGACGCCCTCGGCTTCGGCGTGGGCGCGGATCACCTCTTCGAGGACGGCGGGATTCCAGTCTCCGTCGGCCACGGCCTCCAGCTTCGGGACCAGCGACGCGACGGCCGGGAGGGCGGCAGGGTCCTTCAGGGCTTTCTGCAGGCCCTTCTCGTCGTAGGGGAAGTCTTCGCGCAGGAAGGGCACGACCCACTCCGCGAGTTCCTTGAGGTCGTGGGCGCGGGTCTTCAGGACTTCGACGGCGGCCTCCGGCGGTTCGGGCGCGCCCGGCCAGACGGCCTCCAGGAAGGGTTTCAGGACGGGGGCCAGCTCGCAGGGGGGCGTGTCGCCGAGCACCTTGGCGTTGATGAAGGTGAGCTGGGCGGGGTCGAAGACCGAGGCCGACTTCTTCACGGCCGACAGGTCGAAGCGCGTCAGGACGCCGCTCATGGTCAGGTAGGGTTCGTCGCCGAGGTTGAGGCCGAGCTGGGCCAGGAAGTTGAAGAGCGCCAGCGGCAGGACGCCCTCGTCGCGGTAGGCCGTGACGGAGGTGACGCCGTGGCGCTTGGAGAGCTTCTTGCGGTCGGTGCCGAGGATCAGAGGCAGGTGGCCGAAGACGGGCGGCTCACAGCCCAGCCCCCGGTAGAGCGCGATCTGCTTGGGCGTGTTGCTGATGTGGTCCTCGCCCCGGATCACGTGGGAGAGGTTCATGTCCACGTCGTCGCTCACCACCGACAGGTGGTAGGTGGGCGTGCCGTCCGAGCGCAGGAGCACGAAATCTTCGACCTCTGAACCGTCGAACGAGATATGGCCCTTGACCGCGTCGTCCCACGCCAGGTCGCCGTCGGGCACGGCGCAGCGCACCACGAAGGGCTCGCCGGCGTCCGCGCGGCGCTCCGACTCCTCGCGGGACAGGCCGCGGCAGAGGCGGTCGTACTTCCACTCGCCGGGCTTGCCCGTGGCCTGGCGGCGGCGCTCCAGCTCCTCCTTCGAGCAGAAGCAGCGGTAGGCGTGGCCGCCCTCCAGGAGCTTCCGCGCGTTGGCCCTGTAGATGGCCTGCCGCTCGGACTGGAAGAAGGGCCCCTCGTCCCAGCTGATGCCCAGCCAGGACAGGCCGTCCAGGATCACCTGCGTCATCTCGGGCGTCGAGCGCGCCTCGTCCGTGTCCTCCACGCGAAGGATGAAGGTCCCTCCGTTCCTCCTGGCGAAGAGCCAGTTGATGAGGGCCGTGCGGGCGCCGCCCACGTGGAGGTAGCCGGTCGGAGAAGGGGCGAAGCGAACTCTGACATCCATGAAGACCTCCGGTCGAAAGAGCAATTGTACTGGATGGGGGCGTGGGGGGAAAGGTGGGGTTATTGGGGAATGGTTATTTGGGAATTGGGATTTGGGATTGCGGATTTAAAGACGGTCGACGGCTTGCCTTCGCAGCGGCCGGCGGGAGCCGGCCGATCGGCCGATGCTCGTATCGGGCGCTTCGAAGATCCTCCGCCTGCCGTTTTCTAAATCCCAAATCCCAAATCCCAATTCCCAAATCGTCCCATTCCCCTCGGCGCCCCCTCTTTGGCTCGATCATGCTTAGAACCTCGGGGCAGACTATCTGCGGATACTGCCCTATGTTATGTTCCTGACGCCCGGAGGTGCGGACGATGACGGCGGATCGATCGGCGAAGCGCACGCGGAAAATCCTTTCGGCGGGCCTGCTATGCCTGGCTGTCGCCGCGGTGTGCGCGCTCTCCATGCCGGCGCAGGAGAAGGCGGCCGGCTCGAAGGGGGTCCAGCTCCTTCGCGAGGGGAAGTTCAAGGCCGCAGTCGCCGAACTGGACGAGGAACTGAAGAAGGACCCAGGCAACGAGCGCCTGGCCATCGCGCGCGTCAAGGGGCTGCTGGAGCTGGGCCGCTGGCACCTGGCGCTTGCGAAGGCGAAAGTCCTCAGGGACGCGGCCCCGGCCGACCCCGAACGCAACCTCCTGCTCGGGGACTGCTACTTCTTCGCGTTCCAGCCCGTGCGGGCCATGAACGCCTACGCCGGGGTCCTCAAGGATCCCCGCTGGGGGGCCGTGGCCCTGGCCAAGTACGGGAACGCCGCCATGGCGGCCGGCAGGGACGGGGCCGCCCTGGCGGCCATCCGCGACGCGCGGTCCACGGGGCGGGTCGTGCCGGAGAGCGCGCGCTTCCTGGAAGTGGACCTGGAAGCGGACCCGGCCCGGAAGGCGAAGCTGTTGACCCTGCCGCACCAGATCCTGCCCCAGTCGAAGGGCATCGCGAACGCGCTGGCCCTCAACGAGGCCCTGGCGAAGGCCGGCCCTTCGGCCACGGTGCCGCCGGCCAGCTACCCGGACACGGCCAAGGTGAGGGAGATCTTCAGGGAGCCGTGCGTGCGCGGGCGGCTCGACGGGCGACGCAAGGTCTGGCTGGTGTTCGACACGGGCGGGGAGAGCCTCCTGCTAAACGGCGACCTGGCCCGAAGGCTCAAGCTCCCGAAACTGGCCGACGCCAGCTACGCGGGTTGGGGCTACAAGGGGTCGCAGAAGTCCGAGAGCGTCCTGGTCCGCAGCCTGGAGGTGGCGGGGCTCACCATGAAGAACACCCACGCGGTGGTCAACCAGCGTGACACGGAGTACTGGACCAACAAGGCGGGCTACATCGGCCTCGGCCCGTTCCGGCGCAACGTGGTCTTCTACGACCGGCGGCACGGCCGGTTCCAGCTCTGGCCCGCGGGCACGCCGGCCGCGAAGATCAGCAGGGAGCGGGGCATCACCCTGCCCATCCTCTGGGCGAACGGTGTCCCCATCGTACCGGTGGGGCTCATGGGCAAAGGGCCCTATCCCTTCCTGCTCGACACGGGCGCGCCGTTCACCCTGATCGCGTCCAGGTTTGCGCCGAGGCTCGACATCCGGGTGAACACCGGCAAGTTCGGCAAGCTCTACGGTCTCGGGCTTTCCGGCGCCTTTACGTCCGACGTAGCAGAACAGGTCACGATGTCGGTGGGGCCGCACGTCTACCATCGGCGCTACGCATTTGTGACCGACATCCCCCAGCGCTTCCCGGTGCCGATCTACGGCATCCTCGGGCGGGACGTCCTGAACGACTACATGATGATTTTCGACGGCCCGGCGGGCACGGTCACCCTTCTGCCCTACGACAGGTGGCTGAAGGAGGACCTGGAGCGGGGACGCTGACGAGCGGATCGAAAGGGCGAGAAAAAGCCCCCCGAGTTGGGGGACTCGGGGGGCCAAGCAGAGGAGGGGGGATCCTCATGGGGGACATCTCGTTCACCCCCGGCCCCGTCCCTGGTAGGAGGGGGGCTCCCCGGTCTTGCGACCGGGGAGCTGAGAGGAGGGGGGATCCTCTTGGGAAGCTCTTCGTAGCCGCCCTTCCCGGGCGACCGTCAGCGGCTGGTCGCCATCCGCTGACTTGTAACTAAGCATTTCCCGTGCCAAGCGCGAGGCACGGGACAGACATTACGCCTCGAACGAGTGGCCGCACCCGCAGGACGAGTGGGCGTTGGGGTTCTGGAACACGAAACCGGACCCGCGGATGTCGTTGACGTAGTCCACGACCGTACCCTTCAGGTAGATCAGGGAGTTCTTGTCCACGAAGACCGAGAGCCCTGAAAAGTCGTAGGTTTCGTCGTTCTCCGAGGCCTTGTCCGCGAGCGACAGGTCGTACTGGAAGCCGCTGCAGCCTCCGCCGACGATCGCTATGCGAAGACCCGCTCCGTTCTTGCCTTCTTCGGTTCTGAAGCTTTTGACGGCCTCTACCGCCTGCTCGGTCAATTCGATCATTTTGGGCCTCCTAGTAAAGCCTTACGCCCATTGTCCTTCTTTCCGGGCGCTTGCGAGAATGAATGAGCAAACCGTGTGCCAACGTCTCTCTCGCAGTGTATCTACGAGTCCTGACGATTCGGTCGTCACTACCTCCAACGTGAGCTTTCAGGAATTTATTTCAGCCTCGCTCGCGCCGTTGAAACGCCCTTCGATTTCAGCGGTTACGGTCTGGTCCCCCGGCCGGCGGGAGGCGGGGGGCGGCTCGCGGTGCGCCGGTGCAGGGAGTCTGGGCGTGTTCCACTGTTGACGCACCCTCGTTTCAGTCGCGTGTGCGTGTTTCATGAGTGCAACGACTCGCCGGTTGCCGAGGCCTGACTCCTTCGCCGTCGCGAGGGCTCCCCGGCAACGACCCGCAGAGGGCATGGCGGAGGGGTATTCATGGTTTACCATAAGGAAGTCCGGCCGCGGGACAAGGTGTGGTTTCCCCGTGACGGGGGGCGACCGGCCGGGCCGTTGTGAAAGGAGGCAGTGCGTGTCCCATTCGAACAAGTTCGATCCCGGCAAAGTGCACAAGCTCGAGAGCCCCGAACGCTACCAGGCCATGCCCCCGGAGAGGCTCCTGAGGCGCCTCGGGCTCAAGCGGGACATGGTCTTCGTGGACGTGGGCGCCGGCTCCGGCTTTTTCAGCGTGCCCGCCGCGCGCCTGGTCGGTCCAGGCGGACGCGTGGTCGCGCTCGACGTGGAGCCGGTCATGCTGGACCACCTGAAGGCCAAGAACCCGCCCGCGTGCCTGGAGACCCTCGTCATGGAGGACGGCCGCCTGCCGCTGCCCGACGACGCGGCGGACGTGGTCTTCTCCTGCTTCGTCCTGCACGAGACGCCCGATCCCGTGCGCTTCATCCGCGAGATGGGGCGTGTGGCCAGGCCCTACGCGTCCGTGGTCCTCGTGGACTGGGCCAAGGTGGAGCAGGAGGAGGGGCCGCCCTTCGAGATCCGCCACCACCACCACGACGTGGAGCGGTTCTTCCTGGAGGCGGGCCTGTGCTACAGGAGCACGGAACTCTACAACCCCAGCCAGTACATCGTGACGGGATTCAAGAAAAGGAAGGCCTGAAGACGGCGCTGGGAGGGATGGCGCAGGACCCGAGGGTGCGCGTCAGGCGCGAAGGTTCGCCGGACCCGGACGGACGGTGCGTGGTCTACTGGATGCAGCGCGCCCAGCGGACTCTCGACAACCCGGCGCTCGACGCCGCCGTGGAGGCGGCCAACCGCCTGCGGCTCCCGGTGGTCGTGTTTTTCGCGCCCGTGCCCTTCTACCCCGGCGGCAACCTCAGGCATTACGCCTTCCTGGCCCAGGGCGTCGCGGACATCGCCCGCGGCGCCGCGGCCAGGGGGGCGGCCTTCGCATTCAGACCTTACCCGGCGCACTCGCTGGTCCGATTCTGTGAGGAGGTGAAGGCGGCCCTGGTGGTGGGCGACGAGAACCCTTTGCGCGAACCCGAGCGGTGGCGCCGGGTCGCGGCCGAGAGGCTGCGCGTCCCCCTGTGGACCGTGGACGCGGACGTGATCGTCCCGGTGCGCCTGCTTGAGAAAGAACAGTACGCCGCCCGCACCATCCGGCCCAGGATCCACCGCCTGCTGGACCGCTTCATGACGCCTCCCGCCAACCCGCCGGCCGAGGTGCCGTGGCGGGGGACCGGTTCCCTGTCCACTCGCGACTGGCGGGACGCCTGGCTCGACGACCTTACGCTGGACCGGTCGGCGGGCCCCGTGGCCACCTTCGACGGGGGCACGTCGGCGGGTCTGCGTCTGCTGGACCGCTTCGTCCGCGAGGGTCTTCCTGGCTACTCCGCGCGCAGGAACCACCCCGAACTTATGGGCACGAGCCGCCTGTCGCCCTACCTCCACTTCGGGCACCTGGGCCCGCACACGGTGGCCTGGGCCGTGAGGAACGCGGGTGCGCCCGGGGAGGACGCGGACGCATTCCTTGAGGAGATGATCGTCCGGCGCGAACTGGCCGTGAACTTCGCGGCCTTCAACTCCCGGTACGACCGGCTGGAGGGCTGCGAGCGGTGGGCCCTGGCGACGCTCGGATCCCGCCGGGCCGACCCGCGGGCCCACCTCTACGGCGAGGACGAACTGGAGGCGGGACGGACGCACGACCGGCTCTGGAACGCCGCTCAGAGGCAGATGGTCGCAACGGGCTGGATGCACGGCTACCTGCGTATGTACTGGGCCAAGAAGATCCTGGAGTGGAGCCCGTCGCCCGAAGAGGCCTTCGAGCGGGCCGTCCGTGTCAACGACCGTTGGGAACTGGACGGGCGCGACCCCAACGGGTACGCCGGCGTGGCCTGGGCCGTCGGGGGGAAGCACGACCGGCCCTGGGGGCCGTCGAAGCCCGTCATCGGCACGATCCGCCCCATGTCCGAGGGCGGCTGTCGCCGGAAGTTCGACGTGGAGGCCTACATCCGGGGGGTCGAGGAAGGCACCCTGTGAGGAGAAGCGGAGGCGGGACGGCAGGCCGCCGTCCCGCCGGGATACGTCAGGGTTTCGCTTTCGGCTTGAAGATGACCTGGATGCGCGTCCTGGCGCTCTTGACCACGGACTGGGCCATGAGCTTGAGGTCGAAGCTCTCGCCGCTCTCCTCCTGGACCGTCAGCCCGGGGATCTTCATCTGGAATGCGTCCATCTCGTTGTCGCCCTTGTAGAAGAACTTGAACTTGCTGCTCCACTTCCAGCCCGGCATGGCCAGGAGCTTGGCCTTGTAGAAGGCCACCACCTTCGCCGGCGGGTCGCTGGACACCAGGTTGATGGTCTCCATGGGCATGCCCTCCTGCGCATCCAGGATGGACACGACCACGGCCCCCGGGTAGCAGGGCACGCCGACCTCGTCTGCCGGCGGAACCGCCTCGGGAGCGCTCTTGCCGGCCAGGCGCAGGCTCGAGAGCCCGTCGGCCGACAGCTTGCCCCACGGTGCGAAGGCCTTGCCTCCGGCCATGACGGCCGCGGCACCCGCGAGCACTACCACCGCTGCGACGGCCGCACGTTTCAGGTTGTTCATGTCTGTCCCCTTCCTCCTGTTGTCCCCCCTCGCGTCGGTACACCCGCTGCGTCGGCCCAACCCCGTGCGCAGGTGTCGTTTGCCCGTTGTGTTTAAGCTGACAACGATACAATGGACTCGGAACGGGGTCAACGGGTGTAAGCGAAAGTGTGACGCCGGACGGCTTACCTCCGGCACCCTGTCACACGAAGGGGTAGGGGGCGACCACGGCGCGCGCAGGCCCGTCCTCGGACCGGACGGTCAGTTCGGCTCCGTCTTCCAGGTCCGTGCGCAGGTAGGCGAAGGCGGCGGTCTTCTGGAGGATGGGCGAAAAGCGGGCGCTGGTCAGCTCGGACACGTCCTTCCCCTGGCCCTCGACGGGGTCGCCGGCGCGGGCGCGGCCCTCGACCAGCAGGCCCCGGCGTCGCTTCTTGAGCTGGCCGTAGGTCCTGACGCGGGCCACGATCTCCTGCCCCACGTAGCAGCCCTTCCGGTAGGATACGGCGTCGGGCACGTCGGCCTCCGTAAAGAGGACTTTTTCGCCGAGGTCGGCGCCGTAGCGCGGCAGTCCGGCCTCCACGCGCCCCGTCTCCAGGACGTCCCATCCCGCCGGGACCGCCCCGTGCGCGAGGCACTGTCGCCAGGCTTCGGCCGCCAGATCGGCAGGGACGAGCAGGTCGTAGCCCGGCCGGCCCGTCCGCGGAAGCCGGACCACGCGGGCCCGCATGGTGCCCTTTTCCGCCTCGATGTGTCCGCAGGGGGAGAGTTCCGACACGTCGGCGCCCAGCACGTCCTTTACGACGTCAGGGACGGCCGGCCCCTGCAGCGAGAACAGCGCTTCCGATGGGCCGCCCGTGATCATCTCCACGTCCAGGCCGAGGCGGTACTTGTCGATTCGTTCGGCGACCGCGGGCCCCAGGGTGGGTTCCGCCAGAAGCACCAGCGCGCCGGGCGTCGCCAGGACGAAGAGGTCGGCGAGGATGCGCGACTGGCGGTTGAGCATGCACGCGCGGCACCCCCCGCCCGGGGCCAGGGCCTGAACGTCGTTGGAGACCATCCCGTTGAGGAACCGGACCCTGTCGGCTCCGCGCAGTTCGATGCGGGCCGTCTCGGACAGGTCGAAGACGGCGCAGCCGTCCTCCATCGCCCCGTAAGCACCGTCGAAGGGGCCGTAGCCCGTCAGCCTCACGGCGCCGTCCCGTCCGTCGAAAACGGCGCCCCGCTCCTTGTGGAAGGCCATGAGTGGCGTGTCCATCGCGTTTCACCTCGCTCACCTGCGGGAGCCGGCGCCCGCCCCGCTCTCCGCTCAGTGTGAAACCTTCCGGACCGGCGGCCTATTCCTTGCGAACCCGCGGGCCCGGGCGCCCCATAATCCTTGGAAAACCGTGGTGTTTCCTGTATCCTTAGCCTTTCCGGCAAGGGACGCCGGGAACTCTCGGAGGGATTCAGATCATGGCCAAACGCGACGAAAAGGCGATCACATCCAGATCGGAAGACTACAGCCAGTGGTACCAGGATATCGTGCTCAGGGCCGAGCTCGCGGACTACTCGCCGGTCAAGGGCTGCATGGTGATCCGGCCGGGCGGATACGCCCTGTGGGAGAACATGCAGAAGGGACTGGACGGAATGTTCAAGGCCACGGGGCACGTGAACGCCTACTTCCCCATCTTCATCCCGGAGTCCTTCCTGAAGCGGGAGGCCGAGCACGTCGAGGGCTTTTCGCCCGAGCTGGCCGTGGTCACCCACGCGGGCGGCAAGGAGCTCGAGGAGCCCCTGGTGGTCCGCCCCACCAGCGAGACCATCATGTACGCCATGTACAGCAAGTGGATCAAGAGCTACCGCGACCTGCCCCTCCTGATCAACCAGTGGGCCAACGTGGTCCGGTGGGAGATGCGCACGCGCCTGTTCCTTCGCACCACCGAGTTCCTCTGGCAGGAGGGCCACACCGCGCACGCCACGCACGAGGAGGCTTGGGAGGAGGTCCTGCGGATCCTGGACATCTACGCGCGCTTCGCCGAAGAGTGGATGGCGGTCCCGGTGCTCAAGGGCGTCAAGACCGACGCCGAGAAGTTCGCGGGTGCCAAGACCACGACGTGCATCGAGGCCATGATGCAGGACGGCAAAGCCCTCCAGGCCGGTACCAGCCACGACCTGGGCCAGAACTTCTCCAAGGCGTTCGACGTGAGGTTCCAGGACGAAAAGGGCGACTGGCAGTATGCCTGGCAGACGTCCTGGGGCGTGTCGACGCGGCTGGTGGGCGCGCTCATCATGGCGCATTCGGACGACCAGGGCCTCGTTCTGCCGCCGCGGCTGGCCCCGATCCAGGCCGTCATCGTGCCCATCTACCGGGACGACGCGGGCAAACAGGCCACTTCGGAGGCCGCGTCGAAGCTGCGCTCAGCCCTCCAGGACGCCGGGCTGGCCGTCACCCTGGACGACCGGGACACGGTCAGCCCCGGGTTCAAGTTCAACGAATGGGAGCTCAAGGGCGTGCCCGTCCGCATCGAGATCGGGCCGCGGGACGTGGAGAACGGCTCCTGCGTCTTCGTGCCCAGGGTCCCCACCCGGGAGCTCAAGGACGGCGAGCGGCGCCAGAAGGAGTTCGTCAAGCTGGACGAGGCCCCGGGTGTGCTCAGGGCCTTTCTCGACGAACTCCAGGCGGCCCTGTACCAGAGGGCGCTGGCCTTCCGGGAGTCCCATACCCGCACCGTCGACGACTACCAGGAATTCAAGACGGCCATCGAGGGCGGCGGCTTCTTCTGGGCGCACTGGTGCGGCAGCGCCGAGTGCGAGACCCGGGTCAAGGAAGAAACGAAGGCCACGATCCGTTGTCTGCCCTTCGATGCCCACGGGGAGGCCGGTACCTGCCTCGTCTGCGGCGGAAGGAGCGAGCGGCGCGTGGTCTGGGCCAGGGCCTACTGAGGCCGGGCCCGCCGGTGGCGACCGGCCGTGAAAATTCTGACAGGGAAGGGCCCGCCCCAGCGGGTTGTCGACGTGCAGGCCGTCTGCTTCGGCCGAGCGAGGAGTGCGCATGAGTGAGAGACTGCCCCACCTCCGCCTGAAGAAGGGGAGGGACAAGCGGGTTCGTAGCGGCCATCCGTGGGTCTTCAGCAACGAACTGCAGGAAGTGCCGGACCTGGCGCCCGGCAGCCTGTCCGTGCTGGACGACGCGTCGGGCACCGCCCTGGGCGTGGGCTACTTCAACCCGAGGACCCTCATCGCCTTCCGGTGGCTGCAGCGCGGCGCGGGCGAACTGCCCGGCGGCTGGCTCGCGGACCGCATCGACGCGGCCCGGCGGCTCAGGACGAAGCTGTACCCCTCCGAAACGTGTGCCCGGATCGTTTTCGGCGAGGCGGACGGCCTGCCGGGGCTGGTGGTGGATCGGTACGGCGGCGCCCTGTCGGTCCAGATCATGACGGCCGGCATGGAGACCTTCCGGGACGAACTCCTCGACGTGCTCGGAAGGCAGTTCTCCCCGGACCTGTTGGTTCTCAAGAACGACGGGGCCATGCGGGAGCTCGAGGGGCTCCCGAGGGTCGTGGAGACGGTCGTCGGCGAGGCCCGCGACGTCCGGGTCGACTATCTGGGCCTCCGCCTGGACGTCTCCCTGAACGAGGGCCAGAAGACGGGGCTCTTCATGGACCAGCGCGAGAACGTGCGGGCGTTCACCCGCTGGCTGGCCCCCGGCGCGTCCGTGCTGGACGTCTTCTGCTACATCGGCGTGTGGGGGCTGAGCGCCCTCGCGTCGGGGGCGGGCTCGGCGGACTTCGTGGACGCATCCCTCCCTGCCTGCGGGCGCGTGCAGGCGGCGCTCGATGCCAACGGCCTGCCCGACTGCACCATCCACAACGGCGACGCCTTCGACGTCCTTCGCGAGCTTCGGCGCGAGGGCCGGATCTTCGACGCGGTGGTGGTGGACCCGCCGGCCTTCGCCAAGGCCAGGAAACACCTGCCGGAAGCGGTCAAGGCCTACGCCCGGCTCAACGAACTGGCCATGTCGCTCGTGGCGCCCGGAGGGCTGCTGGTGAGCTGTTCGTGCTCGCACCACCTGACCCGGGAGATGCTCGGGGACGTGCTCGCGGGTGCTTCGGCCAGGAGCCGGCGCGCGGCGACCCTGCTGGAGGCGAGGGGCCAGGCCTTCGACCACCCCGTCGTGCTCGGCTTTCCCGAAGGCGACTACCTGAAGGCCTTCTTCCTGAGGATGGCGTGATGATGGGACGCGCCGCGGCCGGCCTGCGGCACCGTACACGGATCGCCCCGGCGTGTGTTAGCGTGTGGATATGAAGGTTCTGGACTACCTGCAGAGTTCGCGGCGCGTCGCCCTGTTCTGGACACTGGTCCTCGTCCTGGTCACGTCGGTCCTGGACTACGTCACGGGCTACGAGCTGCGCCTGACGGTCTTCTACCTGGTGCCCATCTTTCTCGCGGCGTGGGACGTCAGCCTGTTCTGGGGCGTGCTGATCTCCGTCCTGAGCGGCCTGATCATCGCCCTGACGGACTGGGTGACCGGCAAACCCTATTCGCACGAGGCCTACATCCTTTGGGACGGGGCGGTGAGGACGGGGGTCTTCGTGGTCATCGCCTACAGCTTTTACTACCTGAGGTCGTCGCTCAGCAAGGAGCGGACGCTCGCCCGCACGGACGACCTGACGGGCGTGGCCAACCGCCGCCACTTCTTCGAGATGCTGGAGACCGAGATCCAACGCACCGAGCGCTACGGCCACTCCTTCTCGCTGATCTACACGGACCTGGACGACTTCAAGGCCATCAACGACCGGTTCGGTCACACGGCCGGCGACGCCGTCCTGCGCCGCCTGGCGGGTGTGATGAGGGCCAACACGCGCGCCACGGACGTGGTGGCGCGCCTCGGTGGGGACGAGTTCGCAGTGCTCCTGCCCGAGACGGAGCTGGAGTCGGCCCGCACCGTGGTGCGCAAGGTGTCGGCGGCCCTCCATGAGGCCTTCGGCGAAGGTGAGGGGCGCATCACCCTCAGCATAGGCCTCCTCGTGGTCCGGAACCTGCCCTACAGCGTGGACGACCTCATCAAGGCCGCGGACGCCCTCATGTACCAGTCGAAGGACGAAGGCAAGAACACGATCCGGGAAGGCATCCTCTGACGGAGGCCCGCCGGGCCTTTCACGCACCCGTCCCGCGATGGTATCCTGATGCCGTTCATTCCGTGAATCTTCCGGCGGGGGAGGGGCATGCACGAGCAGGCGGGTATCGTCCTGACGATCGGACTGGCACTCTGGGTCGGCATCATGATGCTGAGCCTGGCACGCTGGCTGAAGGTGCCGCCGCTGCTCTTCTACCTGCTGGCCGGTCTCTGCCTGGGGCCCATGGGGCTGGGATGGCTGCACCCGTCGACGCTGGGTGCGGGCCTGCCAATCCTCGTGGAGTTCGGCCTGGCCATCATGCTCTTCGAGGGCGCGCTCAACCTGCCCCGGGCCGAGCCCATGCCGACCTCTTCCCGGCGCCTCCTGGGTGTGGGCATGCCCCTGACGGCCGTGCTGGCGGCGTGCGCGGCGCGCTGTCTGGCGGGCTTCGGCTGGCTGCCCGCCATCGCCTTCGGGGCGCTCATTGTGGTGACGGGGCCCACGACCATCGGACCGCTGCTCAGGAGCCTGTCCATCGGCCGGAGGCTGGAGAAGGTCTTCCGGCACGAGGCCATCTGGGGCGACTGTCTGGGCATCCTGCTGGCCAGCGTGGTACTGCCCTTCTGGATCACGAGCCGGCCGCGCTCGCTGATCGA
>JBJKRE010000127.1:0-15181 GCA_046704825.1 Acidobacteriota bacterium | reverse complement strand
AAGGACGACAGGACCGTGCTGATCTGCAGGAGGGAGGTGGCGGACGTATGACACCGGAGAAGCTCCCGCTCAGTCTGAGTGACGCGACGGGCGTGCCGTATTACAGGCAGATCGTGGACCAGGTCGCGCAGCTGATCCGGTCCGGCCAGCTCGAGCCCGACGCCATGCTGCCCTCCGTGCGGGATCTCGCCAAGGACCTCCTCGTGTCGCTGATCACGGTGAGGCGGTCCTACGCGGACCTGGAGAGCGCCGGGCTCATCGTGAGGCGCCAGGGAACGGGTACGTTCGTCGCCAAGGAGGTAGCGATGGCATCGAAGGACAAGGCGGCCGCCGAAATCATGGAAGGGTTCGAGCGGATCGTACTCCAGAGCAGGCAGATGGGATTGGACCCCGGGACCATCCGGGCCATCTTCGAGAAGGTCATGGCCGGAGAGGAGCGAAGCGATGGCAGGCACTGAACTGGTCCGCGTCAAGGACCTGAAGATCGTGCGGGACGGCTTCACGCTGGAAGTGCGGGAGTGGTCCGTCGGACCGGGCGAGGTCGTCGGACTGGTGGGCCCCAACGGGGCCGGCTAGACGACACTCCTCGAGGCCGTGGCCGGGCTACGCAAGGCCCCCAGGGGCTCGATCGAGGTGTTCGGTATGGACCCCTTCCGCGACCCCGTCAGGGTGCGCTCGGCCCTCGGGTTCATGAGCGATGACATGCCGCTTTTGGACATGCGTGTGGGGCAACTGCTCAAAACGCTGTCGGGTTACTACCGGACGTGGGACGCGGACCTGGTGGACCACCTGCTGGAGCGGTTCAAACTGGACCCGAAGCAGAAGGTGCACGCGCTCTCGAAGGGCCAGGGGACGAGGATCCGGCTGGTGACGGCCCTGGCCTTCCGGCCGAAGGTGCTGGTGCTGGACGAACCGGCGACCGGCCTGGACGTGGCGGGGCGGAGGTCGCTGCTGGAGAGCGTGCTGGACGTGGTGCGGGACCCCTCGCGGAGCGTCATCGTCAGCTCGCACATGCTGGCCGACGTGGAGCGCATCGCCGACCGGCTGCTCGTCCTGAATCGCGGTGACGTGGTCAAGGATGGGGCGACCGACGATCTGGTCGGGGAGAACCGGACGCTCGAAGAGGCCCTCGTGGCCTGGGGGGCGGCGGGATGACCACGACGCTCGGCGCCGTTTTAAGGCACGCGTGGATCCGTCTGGCCGCGGTGTGCAGGCAGCCGGTATCCCTGTTGCTGATGCTGTGCTTCGCCGTGATGACAGTCGGCCTCTGGCCGGGACTGGCCGCCCCCTCCGGCCCCTGGTTCGGATTCGGGACGTCGCCCGCCGACGCGCCGGTCGCGGCGCTCCTGGTCAGCCTTATCTACCTCTATCTGTGGCCGACCCTGGTCGCCCTTCGCGCGGGCGGCCAGGCCGTCACCGCGGCGCCATCGGGCGACGACAACGTCACGCTGGCCCTCCCCGCCCTCCCCATCGGGCGAAAGGCCCGCATGACGGGCGAGATGCTGGTGATCTTTCTGTTCGTGCTGGCCGCCAGGGGTGCGGTCCTCCCCTTTCTGGCCGCCGCCGAACGGGGGGCTTACGCCCTCCACACCGTCGCGGGTGCGCTCGTGTTGCTTCCCATTATGGCGTGTTGGGGCAGGAGGACGGGGACGTTCGATCTCCAGGCCGCCATGGCCCTCGGGGTTGCCCTGCTTGAACTCGGCGCCCAGAAGCTTGGTCTGCTGGCGGGCATGCTTCCGCTTGCGATCGTCAGCGCGCTCCTTACGACCGCAGTGCTGTTGATCGACGTTCCCTTCGTTCGTTCACTGCACCTAAGGCCGCGGCGCGGGGCCGGGGTTTCGGCCGGCTCCCGCCGGGCCCTCGCGCCCGCGGTCCGCTACCGGCGCGACCTGGTGGCCCTCCCCCTGCGGCGGTACGGCATGTTCTACCTCCTTGCGACCGGGCTGGCGGTGGCGCTCATGCTCGCGGGCAATCTGGACCGCCTCGCGTTTCTCGTCGGAATGGTTCTGGCCTTCCTGGCGGTGTTCGTCCTGCCCAAGCCCCTGGGCAGCAATCTCCTGGGGTGGGGGCTCAAGGGGCGCCGGGGCGTCAAGACGGGAGACCTGTACCGGGCCCTGTCCGTCCTGCCCCTGAAGCGGGAGACGATCCTGAGGGGCGTCTATTTCTACACCCTGGCCGCGGGCGGGGCCATCTGGTTCGGGGCCGTGGTCCTGATCGCCGCCCGCGTCTACGTGAGAACGGGGGAACCGCTGTGGCACGCGTCGCAGACGGGAGACCTCGACATGTTCTTGTGGCCCTCTCTGCTCCTGGTCCCCGCCGTCGCGGGGTTCATCGTGTCGGCAAGGGCCGGGAGGCGCGGGCACTACTACCCGAGCCGCCTGGCCCTGTTCGCAATGAGGGACCTTCCGATGCTCGCTCTGGCCGGCCTCGGCTACGTCTGCGACAAGGGGTCACACGTGCCCGTGGTGGTCGCCGTGGTATTGCTGGTGATATCGACGCTGCTGGCGTGTATCCCCCCACTGGTCCTGCTGAAGCGGACGACTTGACGAGACCGGAAAGAGAGGCCTGCGATGCGCATCACCATGATCGGACACAGCACGGTGCTTATGGAGACGGGCAGTCACAAGATCCTCACGGACCCGTATTTCGGCACGTGGGGCAATCCCGCCTTCAAGCGGCTCGTCCCCCCTGCCATGAAGCGCGGGGATCTGGGAGAAGCGACGATGGTGCTCGTCTCGCACAACCACTGGGACCACACGGACGGCCCACTTCTGAGAGGACTCGGGGAGGATGTGCCGGTCCTCGCGCCGGCCCGGGCGGCATGGCTGACGCGGCTGCGGGGGGCGAAGCACGTTTCGGGTGTGAAGCCCTGGGAGACGCGGCGCTTCGGTGATGTCGCCGTGACCGCCGTGCCGGCCCTTCACGTTGCCGTAACCGTGGGGTACGTCATCGAATCCGGCGGGAAACGGGTCTACTTCGCCGGAGATACGTACCACCGACCCTTCATGAAGGAGATCGGGCGGCGCTTTGCGCTGGACGCCGCGCTCCTTCCGGTGACGACCTTCCGTATACCCATGACCATGGGAGAAAAGGGGGCGGTCGAGGCCGTTCGCGACCTCCAGGCGCCGGTGGTGATCCCCATCCACCTGGGCATCCAGCCCCGCATGCCCTTGCTCAGGACGGGTCAGAGCGTGGATGGCTTTGTCCGGCGGCTCTTTGAAGCCGGGTCGACGGCCAGGGTCTTGCCCCTGGCCGAAGGGGAGAGCTGCAGTCTCTAGCAGACGGGCTTTTGCAGAGCAGCAGCGATCAAATAATCGGGACCGCAATCGGGCTCAAAATCGAAATCGGTGTCCGGATCGGCCGTCGCTCATCCCGTGGCCCCGGGACAGGGAATGCTTTTCGATGGTGAGGCGGCGAAACCCGAGCCCCGATAGCGATACCGATTTGGATGCTAGCCCTTCTTGATCTCTTCTTCGACTTCTTCGGCGCCTTCCTTGTAGTACTTCGCCTCGTCGGGGGCCAGCTCGTGCAGCAGGCGGAGGAACTCGCCCGCGTGTACGCGCTCCTCGTTGGCGATGTCCTTGAGGACCTCGGCGGCGAGCTTGTTGTCCGTGGACTCGGCGAGCTGCATGTACATCTGGATGGCTTCGTACTCGGCGGCCACCATGAAGCGGATGGCGCGGACGAGTTCCTGGTCCGTAAGTTTGCGGTCGTGGCCCAGACCTGAAAATGGGGAACCGAATTCCGGCATGGCGAATCTCCTTTCATTATTGAATAATTCTATTCGTCTTCGTCGGCCGGTGTGCAACAGCAAGCTTCAGGACCAGTTTCGGACGGGGCTAATCGCCCACCTGCCGCGGGCGTTCACCAGCGCGTCTCGGTGGCGGGTGAGCAGCCCGTGAGGCGGCCGTGCTCGCCCTCTACGTGTTCGAAGGCCGACATGACGGCCACCCGGCCCGGCCCCCGCAGGCGCAGCCAGGTGTAGCGCTGGCCGTATCCTCCAAAAAAACTGAAGGTCTGGGTGGGGTACTCGAAGTGGAGCTGCATCTGCACGCCAGGATCCTTGAAGAGCAGGGCCGTCGGCTTGATCAGGATCGTCTGGCCCTGCTCGAGGGTCCGGACGAAAACGTTGCCGGAGGCGTGCACGAGCAGGAGGCCCGGGCCGCGGGAGGCCGTGAAGCGGTCCATGAACATACCGAGTGGGTAGATCGTCTCCGTCTCCGTCTTGTCGCCCTTCTGGACGCGGATCCGGTACCACACGTTGGTGTTGAACCAGTCGTAGGCCACGGCGTGGGTGGCGGCGACGAAGAGGTGTTCCCTAACGTCCACCGTCTCCCCCTTCTGGAGCGGCAGGGCGAGCATTTCGCCCGGCGCGTCGCGGGAGAAGGCGATGCGTCCGGGCCCCTTCGCCTCGGTCATGACCACGGGCATGCCCGCGAGCACGCGCTTGAGGGCACCCTTCAGGGGCATGGCCCCCACCTGCACGGTGGGCTCCATCCAAAGCAGGACGTGGTGGGCGAAATAGACGCCGTCCGAGGGCGCAAGGCGGAAGTCCGCCACGGGCACGTAGGTGCCCTCGATCTGGCAGTGGGAGTCGCCGAACTGGATGCGGGCCATGTCCTTCTGGCCGGGCACCTCGGTCCAGCGGGCGGGGGATACGATGGCCCTGACGTCCACGGGGGCGCCGCATCCCGGGCAGGCGCCCGTGGAGCCGTCGCCGGCGGCGCCGCAGTAGGGGCAGGTGTAGCTCCGCGCGGCCTCGCCGGAGGGGGGCTGGGTTCGCTCGTTCATGGCTGCCTCCTCACCCGGTCGTGTGGTGGACGTACATGGACTGGATGCCCACGCGCCCGGGGCCGGTCATCTTTGCCAGGCTCATGCCGAAGCCGCCGAACAGCCCCGACGTGAGCTTCTGCCTCTGGACCTCCATGGCGACGGACGAATCCTTGTAGAGGAAAGCGCCCGGCTCCAGGATGATGCTCTCACCGGCCTTCAGCGTCCGCTCGAAGACGTTCCCGTAACCGTGGAGGATGAGCAGGCCCGGGACGTCGGCCGTCACGAAGCGGTCCATGAACATGCCCTGGCCGCCGAAGAGGATGTTGGCGAGGCCCTTGATCCGGACGTAGGAGTACTGGATGGTGTGGGAGGCCAGGAGGAACGCGTGCTCCCGGACGTCCAGCTCCATGCCGGGATGCAGGGGCAGGACCACAAGCTCGCCGGTGGCGTCCCGCGAGAACGCGATGCGGCCCGGGCCGCCAGCCACGCTGATGACGAAGGGCATGCCGGCCAGAACCCGCTTGAACCCGCCGGGCAGCTGGAGCGTGGTGAGGGGCACGGCCTCCTCCTTCCACAGCATGACGTGGTGCTCGAAATAGACGGAGTCGCCCTGCGCCAGCCTGATCGCGGCCACGGGCACGATCTCGCCCTCCACCTGGCAGCTGCTCTGGCCGAACTGGATCTCGGTCATGTCCCTCAGGCGGGGCGCTTCACGCCAGCCCGATTCGCTGACGACGTTCCTCACGTCCAGAGGCGCGCCACAGAAGCGGCAGGTCGTGGCGGTCTTGTCGTTTTGGCCCTGGCACCACTGGCACTCGATGCGTTCGAGGGGACCGGGTCCGCCGTCCGGTCCGGGGGGAGCCGTTACGCCTTCAGCCATCCTTCACCTCCTGCTGTGCGAAGAAACACCCTTCAGGGGAGCGCACGAACGTGCGTCCCCGGCGTCCGCAAATCCCGATCCCCCTTGTCCCTCTGAAAATGAGCGTGAACACGTTACAAAAATACCGTAGCATCACACCCGTTGTCAGTCAACGAGCGGGCCCGTTTCCGGTTCGGGCATTCGCGCCCCGAATGTGCCATAATAACAATACACCGAGGTCATAACCTGCGCTGGAACAAGGAGATGGCGATGGCGGCGCCTCGCCGCCGACGATTGTTGTGCGACCGGGCGTACGGGGTCGCGGCTCGTCCGCGCGCCCCGCATGCACCGGTCGAGGGAGGGGACCATGGGCGATCGATCTGTCGGACGGCCGCTGCGGACGGCCCTGATCGCGCTGGCGGCGGCCCTGTGGGCCGCGCCGGCCTTTTCGTCACAGTTCACGGCGGACATGGTGGAGACGAAGGACGGGAAGACGCACACGTCGAAGTTGAGTGTGCTGAGCCACAGGTACGCCATCGAGTTCGAGGAGGGCGGGCAGAGCGGCAAGGTCACCGTGGACCAGGTCAAGAACGTGACGCGGATTTTCATGCCGTCCGAGAAGACATTCATCAAGATGCGCTCCGACAGCATGCGGAGCCTGATGAACGACCCCATCCAGGCGTTCAGGGAGGCCGCGAAGCGCTACACGGTCGCGAAGGAGGGGACCGAGACGGTGGCCGGCTACGTGTGCGAAAAGCTCGTCCTGAGAGGCCAGGGGCAGAAGCTCATGACGGAGTGGGTGGCGAAGGATCTCGGTTTTCCCGTCAAGATCGTGACCCGCGGAAACCAACCCTGGACCATGGAGCTGAAGAACATTAGGCGGGTCGGCGTGTCGCCAAACCTCTTCAAGGTGCCACCTGACTATACAAAGGTCGACAGTATGAAGGCCGGTCCGAAGAAGAGCGCGGCCGGCGCGGTTGCGGCCGGAGCCGCCCCGGTCCTGACGTCGGCCGTGACGGGGACCGCGCCGCTGGGCAGGCGGCTGGGACCGGGCGGCGAACTGCGCGTGACCGTGGCCGGGGACCGGCCCGTCAAGGTCCTGCTCAAGAACCTGTCGGACGGCGAATCCGTCGCCACGGTCCTGCCCTTCCGGGACGGGAAGCGGGTCGAATCCATCGGCGTGACCCCGGCCACGCTCAAGAGGCGGTCTGAGACCTGGGACCGGGACTTCAACGGCGCGTTCACGCTCAAGACGTCTCCGTCCTTCCGGGTGGACGAGGTCGTGGTCCGCACCGAAAGAGGGCGGGTGCTCGCCTCTGTAGAACAGGGCGGCCGGGACGTGAGCGACAAGTTCAACCCGGGCGGCACCACGACCTGGGTGGGCGTGCGGCCGGGCAAGCCACTGTCCATAAGAATCACGGGCGCCGACCAGGGAGGCGGACCCTCGAAAGTCCGCATGCGTGTAAAGGCCAGAGGCGGGATTATGCTCGCCGACGAGTCGTTCTCGGTCGGGAACGGGGAAACCCGCGACTGGAGCTACCCCGCCTCGTCCCGGGCCGGCGATGTCCAGGTCACCGTCAAGAAGGGCGAGGGCATGGTCGGGATCAGGCTGGATCAGACCGGTGCGGCCGGTGCATCCTCCGCCCGGCCTTCCAAAGGGGCGGCGGGTACATAGAGGCCGGCGAGGTGAAACTCGTGGGGTCCTTCGGCGGCGGCTCGCCCCGCTGGCAGCCTGCTATGGGCCCACGAAGGGCTCTCCCGCTTCAGTGCCTCGTGCCGGCGAGCATCGTTCTGAACTGGCGCCGCGCCCGGGCGGTGGCGAGGCTGTAGGCGCAGTGGAAATCGGGCACCCGGTCCGGGTCCGCGTCGCCCGGGAGGTGGGTGGCGGCGGCCGGACAGACGAAGCATTCCTCGAGGAACTCGCAGTGCCTGCACGCGCCGTACGAGGAGTATTTGTCGCGCCTCCGCGTCAGCTCGCGAAGCCCCCGGGTCCGCTGCCGGGTTTCGGTGAGACGCTCCCAGAGCTCCGGTGCGCGCGCGTCGCCGAGATCCACCGCGTCCGAGACCGCCTTCGAGCATGCCGGCAGGTCCTGCAGGGACGAAGCGAACAGCGGGCAGGTCCAGGCGTGTCCGCCGCTGTCCACGCACAGCCCCTTGCCCACCCCCGCCCCGCAGATGAAGCCGCCTCCGGGACCTCGCCCGGCCTCCGGGTTCGGACCGAGCAGGAAGAGGACGGGGACAGCGTGCCGGATCTGCCAGTGGCGGACGCCGTCCTCGACGATCTGCGAGACCTGCTCTTCGAGAACGCGCCGCTCGGCCTCGCCCCAGCCGCCCTCCATGCCCAGGGCGGGCTGGAGGGCGACGGCGGGGACGTTCTTCGCCATGAAATAACGTGCGCTTTCGGCCATGTGGCCGAGGGTCTCGGGGGTGAAGACGGACTGCACGCGGAGCAGCCGCACGGCATAGGCTGTGTGGTCGGCGAGCAAGGCGTCGAGGGCGCTGTCCAACCGTTGGAACGTGCCGCGACCCCTCAGTTTCTGGACCGAGGGAAGGCCGTCGAAGCTCAGTTGGAGCACCACGCGGTGCCTGTCCAGGAACGAGAGGACATCCGCACTGAGCAGCGTACCGTTGGTCGTGAGGACGTACTGGACGCCTGCGTCCGGGGGTCTTCGAGCCTCCACGTACTCCACGCAGCGGGCGAGGAGGTCCGGCTCGAGGAGCGGTTCGCCGCCGCTGAACTCCACAAGGAGCGGAGGGGTGCCCCGCTCGAGGAGCAGGTCGAGGGCGGCGCGGGCGGCGTCCCACGGAAGACGGGCCCGGGCCGTCCTCGCGTTTTGATAGCAGTAGGCGCAGCTCAGGTTGCAACGACCCGACAGCAACAGCGTGACGTTTCGGAATGGGGCCGGGACCTCAACGGGTCGGCGTGTCCATGAGGATGGCTGGTCTGCCTGCTTCACCTAGCAACCGGTATACTTCTGCGGCGGGGTATTGGGCATCAGCTTGGTGAGCTCGTCGGAGAAAGTCTGCAGGGCATTGTCCAGCTGTGTCGTGGCTGTCAGCACGGTGCCCGTCGCATCGCTATCGTAGTTGCCTTTGGACATTTGCTTCGCGATCTCCCTGTCCAGCTTCTTCTGCTTGGTCTTCACGTCGTCGATGAGATCTTCCAGCGGTCTCTGCTTCTCATCGATTTCCTTCACCTTCTTTCCCATTTCTGTTCCTCCCCTATGCAAGGTCCTCTGGTCGACATACGGCCCGCCCCCGCGGCGGCCGTCAGAACGTCCCCTTCTCGGCGAGCAGCGCCCAAACGTCGCCTTCGGACTGCTTCTCCAGGATGGCGAAAAGTTTGCCGTCCGGCGAAGCGTCGATCTCCAGAACGTCGGCCCGGGGATCGGAGGCCCCGGCGTTCGCCACCTCGAGCGGTTCCCCGCCGTCTGGGGGGACCGCCCTCACTCGTACCCGGGTGCCTCCCCAGCGCCCGACCACGAGGATTTTGCCCGTCGACCTGTCCCACACGGCGCTTTCGGCGCCGGCGCCGCGGGTGAGGCGCCGGGCCCGGCCGTTTCCCGCAAGGGGCGCCACCCAGAGGTCGCATCCGTCGGCATCGTCGCTTATGTAGGCGATGCGGTCGCCCTCCGGTGACCAGCTGGAGGACCCGAGCTGGGCCTTGCCGTGCGTGAGCTGTGCGGCCTTCCCCGCCATCGTGCCGTTGCGGATCGGGGCGATCCAGATCTGGTTGGAACCGCTCCGATCCGATATGAAGGACAGGAACATCCCGTCCGGCGACCATTCAGGCTGGTAGTTCATCGCTCCGGCCTCCGTGAACCTGATCGGCGTACCACCCCGCGCCGGCATGACCCAGACCTCTCGCCGTCCCTGCAGCATCAGCTGGTAGGCGAGCCACTGACCGTCCGGCGAATAGGCGGCGTGCGAGCAGTAGCCCTCGGTTTCCAGCAGCCGCTCCGGCCAGCCCTGCGGCGCTCCGTCTTCGAGACGCACGCGCCAGAGGTCCAGCTGGCCCTCGATGTTCGCGCAGAAGACCACGTCGCTGTCGTCCGGCGCTATGGTCGGCTCGCCGTAGAGCTGACTTTTGGGAAAGTCCCATCGCGCGCCGGTATTCCGGTCTACCATGAAGGCCGACCATCTGCTGGTCCGGGTGTCGTACACCAGACACCGGCCGTCCCCGGACAGGCTGGGGCACTGTTCGGAACTCGTACCGGTGGTCACGCGTTCGAGGCCCGTGCCGTCGGCGGATATCCGCCAGATGGCCGTCGTTCCGTCCCGCATGGACGAAAAATAGACGTGCCTGCCGTCGGGAGACCAGACCGGCCAGCTGTCCACAGGGTCGTCGTTGGTGAGTTTCTTCGCCCGGCCTCCCTGCGAGGGGATCAACCAGAGGTCGTTGTGATCCTCGTAGCAGATCGTCTTGCCGTCCGGCGACCAGGCGGGGTGCCCGTGGTTCCACAGTCCGTCCCCGTCGTTTGTCAGCACTCGGACGTCCTGGGGGGCGGCGAGGTCCGCGACGGCTATCCGGGCATACTTTCCAGGCACCGGGAGCACGAAGGCGATGTGCTTTCCGTCCGGCGAGACGGCCGGTTCCATACCCCTTGAAAGAATCTGCACGGGGGCGCCGCCGAACCTCGGCACCTTCATTATGGAAACCTTGTCGCCCTTTTCGCGGGTGAAGGCGATGGCGCTCCCGTCCGGAAACCAGGCCGGGTTCCGGTTGGACGACCCGTCCGACGTCAGCTTCAACGGAAGGCCGCCGCGCACGTCCTTGACCAGGATATCGCTCCCCGCGTGGTTCTTTACGGTGAAGGCGACGGCCGTGCCGTCGGGCGAAACCGCCGGATCGCTCGTCCAGATGGTCATGTTGGTCACCTGGTGGGGATGAAAGTGCGGGAGGACGGTAGTGGTGGTACCGGAGCGGTGCCACAGGAAGAGGACGACGCCGGTCACCGCCGCCGACACGGCGAGGGCGGAAGCCGCCAGGGCTAACAGGTTCCTCTTGGCGGACTCGGGTACGGGGGCGGGGTACTTGGATACGTCCTCCGCCACCGCCTCAAGGGCCCTGCAAACCTCCTGTCCTGACGCAAACCGCTTGTCGGGGTTCTTCTCGAGGCACCGGCGGGCCAGGAGCTCCAGGATGGGAGGTACGTAGACGTCCGAATGGCTCAGGGAGGGCGGCTCCTCCCTGAGGATGGAGGAGAGCACGTCCGCCTCGGAACGGCCGTGGAAGGGTCTCTGCCCGGCAAGCATTTCATAAAGGATCACACCGAGGGAGAACACGTCCGAGCGGCTGTCCGCCTTTCCGCCTCGGATCTGTTCCGGGGCCATGTATCCGATGGTGCCCAGGATCGTCCCGGGGGTGGTTACGCACTCGGCCGTGTCCATCTCCGACTGGTGTTCCGACGGTGCCCTGTCCTTCTCGGTTAGACGGGCCAGCCCGAAGTCGAGAATCTTGACGCGCCCGTCCCGCGTGATGAAGATGTTCGAAGGTTTCAGGTCCCGGTGGACGACGCCCTTCTCGTGGGCGGCCGCCAGTCCCTGCGCCACCTGTAGCCCGATCCGGACGGCGGCCCTGGGGGACAGGGGGCCGGAGGTCAGGTGTTCCCGGAGCGTCATGCCTTCCAGTCGCTCGGCGACGAAGTAGCAGAAGTCCTCCTGTCGTCCGTAGTCGTGAATGGCCAGGATGTTCGGGTGATCCAGGGAGGCGAGCGTCTTGGCCTCGCGCTGGAACCGCGAGACGCGCGCGGGGTCACTGGCGAAGGACCGGGGCAGGATCTTGACGGCGACCTCCCGGTCCAGGCGAACGTCGTGGGCCAGGTACACCTCGCCCATTCCCCCAGAACCCAGGGGTGCAACGATCCTGTAAGGACCGAGACTCCTGCCCTCTCCCAGCTCTACGCGGTCATCCGTCACCGCCCGCCCCCTTGCTCCCGCTTCCCGTGGAGCATGGGTCCTCCGCTTCGAAGACCGGTTATGGTATGAACTCTGCACTAAGAATTAAAGCCTTTCGCAAAGGTTGTCAACCGTGTCCACTTTGAGGGGATTTGTGTGTGCCAGGGCAATGATATTCGGTCGTGATGCCGTCCGGCGGGAGGGCAACGGCAGTCGAGAAGGCCGCCGCCGGGGTCCGCTGACGCCGGGAGGGGCGAAAACCATCCGCTCCTCCGGACCGTATGTCTGATCAGAGACCGCCGGGTCGAAACGGAAGGAGACCGCCATGACTGCCAAGCGTGTCCGTGTCGAAGAGTTCACGATCAGCGGCGACCAGCTGGTCGCGAAGATCAAGGAGATCATCCACGGCGGCAACGTCCGCAGGATAACCATCAAGAACGCGGACGGCGAGACGCTGATCGAAGTGCCGCTGACGCTCGGCGTGGTCGGCGCCGTGCTGCTGCCCGTGTGGGCCGCGCTCGGGGCAATCGCCGCCCTCGTGGCGAAGCTGAGGATCGTGGTCGAGAAGCTGGACGATACGCCGGGCGACGGCACGCAGGACGCCGAACGCCCGGACGCGTGAGGCAGGGACGCCGTCTGCCGCTCCTGCTCCCTGACGGCTCGCCTCCCGGTGGGTTATACTGGGTCCCAACAAAGATGATATGACCCGCTGAACACCCATCCGGGGAGTCGCCATGAAAAAGAAAAAATGGACCGTTCTGGCCGGAGCAGGATGTCTCACGGCCCTCGTCGTCCTCCTGCTGGCGGTCGTCGCCGGCCTCGTCATCGCCAGGCGCGTGCTCAAACCCGAGAAGATTCGCGTCATGGCGGAGCAGAAATTGAGCGTGGCGCTGGGACAGCCGGTGCACATCGCCTCCATGAAGCTTTCGCTCCTGCCGCTGCCGTCCGTACGCGCGGGGGGCATCGAGATCGGAAAGCCGGGTGAGAGGAGCGCCGTGCCCCTCTCGCTGGAGGAACTGGTGGTCCACCCGCGCATCATGCCTTTGCTCGGCGGCAGGCTGGCCATCGCGAGCGTCGACCTCGTGGGGCTCAAGACCCGCCTGAGGCGCGACCGGTCCGGAAAGTGGATCCTCCCCATCGTCCCGCCCCCTTCCGGCGCCTCCGGATCGTCGGGCGGGAGCGTGCAAATCGACGCGCTCCGCATCAAGAACGGCACCCTCGAGGTGACGGACGAAACGCTCCGGTCGCCCTCGGGCCGCGTCCAAACCTTCGACATCCGAAACCTGGACGGCGGGTGGACGACGCGGGTCGGCACCCTCAAGGCGGATCTGACCGGCGTGACCGGCCGGGGGGGCAGCCTCTCGCTCACGTTCGAGAAGAGCGACGGGAACGTCAGGGCCTCGGCGGAACTGAAGGGCCTTCAAGCGGCCGCCCTGGCGCCCATGCTGTGGCACTACGCCCGGCTCGCGCCCTCGGGGGGCACCGTGACGATTACCGGGAAGGCCGAGGGACGGGGGCTTAACGACCTGACGGCCGGCCTCGACGCAAAGCTTTCGGGCGTCACTTCGCCAGGGTTCGGCGTGGCCGCGGCCTCCTTCAAACCGGTTCCGGTGGACGCCGACATCACGGCGACCCTCGTCCGCAAAGACGGCGCCCTGACCATCCGCGACCTGAAGGCGGCCCTGCCCCACACGGCCATCGCGGGGTCCGGCCGGATCGGCGACTCGGGCGCTTCGCTCGACCTGTCCACGGCCGCCCTTGCTTCGAAGGACCTCCCCGCCGTCATGGGGCTGCTCGGCATGGCGCCCATCCCCGGCCTGAGCGTGGAGGGCGCGACGCCGCTCCGGGTGAAGCTGACCGTCCCCTCCGGGCCACGGCCGCTGTCCGCCTCCGGCACCGCATCCATCGAGCGCCTCCGGCTGGCGACCCTCACCCTCAAACAGGTTGAGGCACCCTTCAGGCTCCAGGCGGGCGTCCTCACCGTGGACCCCCTGACCTTCGATACCTACAAGGGCAAGGAGACGGGCTCGGTGCGGCTCAACCTCAACCACACTCCGGCGTCATACCAGGTGGACACGGCCATGACCGGGCTCGACGTGAACGCGGCGCTGAGCGCCAACACCGCCGTGAAAGATACGCTGTACGGCACGGGAAGCGCCGACGGCAAAGTTGCCGGCTCCGGGTTCGATCCGGGCGACCTGAAGCGGAGCCTCGAGGGGACGGCGAAGGTCGACATCCGGGACGGGGTCATCAAGAACTTCCCCCTGCTGGCGGCGATCAACCGCGTGCTCAGGGTCACAGGAGGCGAGGGCAAGGACACGAAGTTCGACCGGCTGAAGGGGACCTTCGCCATCGGGAAGGGAAAGGCGCGCACGGAGGACCTCAAACTGCGCGCCGGAGACCTGACCGTGGTCGCCAAGGGGGCCATCCGGTTCGACCTGACCCTGAACCTGGAGGCGCTGGCGGTCTTTTCGGCGGAAAAGTCCAAGGTGTTCACGCACAGCGTGGGTGAGCTTCGCGGGCTCACCAACGCGCAGGGGGAACTGCAGATCCCCCTGTCGATCAAGGGCTCCGTCTCGGCGCCCGTGATCACCCCGGACCTTTCGGGCGTCGTGCGGAAGCAGCTGGAAAACAAACTCAAGGACCAGCTCAAGAAGGGCGTCCTCAAGGACCTGTTCGGCAACTGATCCCCGCCGCCGAGTGCAGAGCCCTCAGCGCTGTACGCAGAGCACAGCCCAGATGGATACCTCATACGCGCCCCTTCGTCCTGCGTAGCTGCGACGTCGACCGGCGCCTCAGCTGAGCTTGCACGCAGTAGAGCCTTCAACCGCTTCAGGCCGGCCCGGAGCCGGAGATGGGGACCGCACGCCCGATGAGCCGGCGGAAGAAAGGCGGGGCCGAAGCCCCGCCTCCAACTCTCCCGATCATTTCCTCGCAAGTTTGTCCGGGTCAGGGACCTCCCGTACACAGGGGCGGGTTGTTGGTGGTGTTCGTGTCGTACAGGCTCGAGTAGACGTAGGTCGTATAGTCGTACGCGTAACCCCAGGCCACCTTGGTGTTGGGGCAATGGTAGAGATAGAGGTACTGCGGGGCTCCCGGCTGGCTCCAGAACATGGTCCCGCCGTTGTATACGTTCAGCGTCCCCGTGTGCACCGTGCCCGCGTATGGCCCCGTGAGGATGGTCCACTTGAACGCCCCCGTGACCCTGTTCAAGCAAATGACCGTGCTGCCCGCGTCGTCGTAGAAGTTGGTGTAGTCCACCGTGAAGCTGCTGTAGGTCCTGCTGCCCCAGCAGCCGCTGGCATCCACGGCGGTGATGGTGAACGGATAGGCGCCGGTTACGGTGGGTGTCCCGGAAAGCTTGTTGACCGAAAAGGTCAGGCCGGGAGGCAGTGCGCCGGATAGCGTGAAGGTGTAGGGACCGCTGCCGCCCGAGGCGCTGAAGGTCACGCTGTACGGGGTGCCCGCCACGACCGAGGGGACGGTGGCCGGCGATACGGTGATGGTGGGGTAAACACCTCCGGTTGGGGACATGAAGGTGGCGATACCGGTGGGGTGGTTCGTTCCGGTCGTGATGGTCGAAGTATGAAAATCCGTGGCTCGTACCGAGGCTATTGACTGCGTGCTGGAGGTTATCGTGTTGCCCGAGAG
>JBJKRE010000126.1:0-11468 GCA_046704825.1 Acidobacteriota bacterium | reverse complement strand
TCTCCGTACGGGGCGGTTTTGCGTCGGATTTTTTCGGCGGTTTCGGTTCTTCGGTCATTCGTGCATCCTCCCACATGAGGCGCGAGATGATCTCGCGCATGATCTCGGACGTGCCCGCCGCGATGGTCGCCGCCCGCGCGTCGCGGTAGAACCGGGCCATGGGGTACTCCTCCATGAAGCCGTAGCCGCCGAACATCTGGAGGCATTCGTCGGCCACGCGCTTGCCGAGCTCAGTCGTGACAAGCTTGGCCATGGAGGACTCCATCACGGCCCTTTCACCCCGCCCCGCCAGCCAGGCGGCGTGGTAGGTGAGCTGGCGGGCGGCCTCCACCTCCGCCGCCAGATCCGCCAGCTTGTGCGCGAGGGCCTGGAAGCCTTTCAGCGGCTTTCCGAAGGCCTTTCGCTCCGACATGTACTTACGGGTGACTTCCAGGGCCATGTCTGCGCTGCCCACGGCGATGGCCGCGCCGCAGAGGCGTTCGAGCGCGAAGGCCTCCATGATCTGGTAGAAGCCGGAGTTGAGTTCTCCCACCAGGTTGGACGCGGGCACGCGCACGTTCTCGAGAGCCAGCTCGGCGGTGTCCGAGCAGTGCCAGCCCATCTTGTCCAGCTTCCTCGCCACAAGGACGCCCCGCGTGTCGGCGTCCACCACGAGGAGGCTCACGCCCGCCGCGCCGTCCTCCGCCTTGCCCGTGCGCACGGCGAGCGTGAAGAAGTCACCCTCGCCGCCGTTCGTGATGAAGGTCTTCGCGCCGTTCACGATGAAGTCGTCCCCTTCCCTGCGGGCGCTCGTTCGGATCGCGGCCACGTCCGATCCGGCGTCCGGCTCGCTGATGGCCAGCGCGCCGACCTTCCTGCCCTCGACGGAGGGCACCAGGTACCTCCGTTTGAGGTCCTCGCTGCCGGACAGGAAGATGTGCCGAACGGCCATGAACTGCTGAACGGAGACGGCGGCGCAGAACCCGCCCATGAGCGACCGGGGCAGTTCCTCGAGGAATGCGACGGCGTAGAAGATGTCCGCGTCCGTGCCGCCGTACTCTTCGGGATAGAGGATGCCGAGAAAACCCAGATCGCCCATCCGGCGGAAGATCTGCCGGGGGATGCGGCGCTCGCGCTCCCAGTCGACGGCGTGGGGGGCGACCTCGTCGGTCATGAAGCGCCGCACGGTCCGCCGGAAAGCCTCGTGCTCCTCCGTGAAGTAGATAGATCGCATAGCGGCTCCTGCCTGGCCAGTGATCAAGTGATCACGTGAATAGTGACCGAGTCTTGGGGAGCCCCTCGAAGCAGGGCAGTCCGCGGCTGGCGGAAAGACGCTTCGAAAGCAGGTCCCAAGCCGTTTTTTATTTAGCCCTTAGACCTTCGGCCTTAGCCCTCATAAAATTTCTTCCCCGATTTTGCCATGTCCACGATCATCTGTGCGGGCTGGAAGCGGGGACCGCACTTTTCGGCCAGGGGCGCCAGCCGCTTCAGGATGGCATCGGCTCCGACCGAGTCGACGTATCGGAAGGGGCCGCCGGTGAAGGGCGGGAAGCCCAGGCCCAGGATGGCGCCCACGTCTCCGTCTCTTGGGCAGGACAGGATATCCTCCTGGAGGCAGTGGACCGCCTCGTTCACCATGAGCAGGGCGTGGCGGTCGGCGATCTCCGGGGCCGGAAACGACTTTCGGGAAGGACCGCCGAAAAAGCCGTAGACCTCGGCATTGACCTGCTTGGGACCCTTTTTCTTTTTTTTCGGGTACAGGTAGAACCCTTTCCGGTTCTTGCGCCCCCGGTAGCCCGCGTCGAACAGCCTGGGCAGGGCGTCGCCGGCGCCCAGCCCCCGGTGGGCGAAGGTCTGCCCGAACTCCCGCACCACGTGGGCGCCCACGTCGATTCCGACCTCGTCCAGCAGGGTTACGGGGCCGACGGGGAAGCCGAAGTCCTTGATGGCGCGGTCGATGTCCTCCACGCGCGCGCCTTCCTCGAGCAGGGCCATGGCCTCGTTCAGGAAGGGCGACAGAATCCTCGTGGTATAGAAACCCGGGCCGTCCTTCACGACGATGACCGTCTTGCCCTGCTTCACCGCGAAGGCCCGCGCCGTGGCCACGGCCCACGGGGCGGTCTTCTCTGCCCTGACCAGCTCCAGGAGCGGCATCTTGGGTACGGGCGAGAAGTAGTGCATGCCCAGCACGCGCTCCGGGTGGACGGCACCGGCGGCGATGGACCCTATAGGAAGGGCGCTGGTATTGGAAGCGAAGACCGCCGTGTCCTTCACCCGCGCTTCGACCTCGGCCAGGACTTTCTTCTTGAGTTCGAGGTCCTCGAAGACGGCCTCGATGACCAGGTCGGCGTGGGCCAGATCCTCGTCGCGGGTAGTGGGGTGGAGGCGCGCCCAGAGGCGGTCGCGCTCGAATCTGTTGATGGCGGCCGACTTGACCTGTTTGCCCAGCCCGCCCCAGACCGTCTTCCCGCAGCGGCCCAGGACATCGTCCGAGACGTCCTTGACGGCGACGGGCGCGAGCTTGAGCGACACGGAGGCGATCCCCGCGCCCATGAAGCCGCCCCCTATCACGGCGAGCCTGCCCACGGGGTTGGGCCTCGTATCGTCCAGGGGCTTCTTGAGTTCGGTCATGCCGTTGAAAAGGCCGATGAGCCCCTTGGACTCCGGACTCGCCGTAAGCCGCCCGAACAGTTCGGATTCCAAGGCGTAGCCGGCCTCAGGCCCCTTCGCGTAGCCCGTTTCGACGCACTGCAAAATGAAACCGGGGGCTGGGTAGAGCCCGCGCGTCTTCCGCATGACCCCCTTTCTGCCCTTTTTGAAGACCATCCGCCGGCCGGGCGGGGTCTCGAGCAATTTTACGGTGAAAGGCTTCTTGCGCCTTCGCGGGCTGAGCGTGCCGTCCGCCAGCATGCGCGCCGCCTTGACGGCCGTTTCCGTGATGCCACCGGGGGATGTCAGCGCGTCCACCAGGCCCATTTTGTAGGCCTTGCGCGCGCGGATGCGCTGGCCGGTGAGCATCATGTTGAGGGCCTTCGGCAGGCCGATGAGCCTGGGCAACCGCTGGGTGCCGCCTCCGCCGGGCAACAGTCCGAGCGTGACCTCGGGGAGCGCCAGAACCGTCGAAGGGTCGTCCGACGCCAGCCGGTAGTGGCAGGCGAGCGCCACCTCCAGCCCCCCGCCCACGGCGAGGCCCGAAACGGCAGCCACGAATGGCTTGGGGCTGTCGGCCATTAGGGCCAGGAGGTCGTGACCCTCACTGGAAAAGACCCGGCCTTCGGAAACATCCGTCATGGCATAGAACTGCTTCAGGTTCGCCCCCGCGATGAAATCCTTCTTCCCGCTCGTGAGAACACAGGCCCTTACCGCAGGGTCGTCCCTCACCTCTTCCAGAGCGTGCCTGAACTCTTCGAACAGCTCCCTGGAAAGGATATTGACTGGGCTGTCCTCCTGGTCGAAGGTCAGGACGGCCACGCCGTCCGGCCGCTTGTCCACCTTCATGGCGCTCATGATTCCACCCTTTCCAGGACGATGGCGTTACCGACCGCACCCGCCGCACACGCCGCGACGAGGCCGTACCGGGCGCCCTCCCTCTCCATGCGCCGGCAGCACGTCGTGACGAGTCGCCCGCCCGTCGCACCGAAGGGATGCCCGATGGAGAGCGACCCGCCCCACGCGTTCAGCCTTTCCATGTCCACCTCGCCGACGGCCTCCTCCCGCCCCAGCCGATCGCGCGCGAAGCCGTCGTCCCCGAGCAATTTGAGCACGGCGAGCATCTGCGCGGCGAAGGCCTCGTGGAACTCCAGGACTTCGACCTGGCCGAGGGTCAGACCCGCACCGTCGAGCGCGGACGGCACGGCGAAGGCCGGACCCAGGAGAAGTTCCTCCAGGGGGTCCATGGCCGTGGTGGCGTAGCTGACCACCGCCGCCAGCGGCTTGAGGCCCAGTTCCCGGGCCTTCTCTTCGCTCATGACAAGGACGGCCGAGGCCCCGTCCGTGAGGTAGGAGCTGTTTGCGGCCGTGAGCGTGCCGAAGGTCCGGTCGAAGGCTGGCCGGAGCGAAGCGAGTTTCTCCGGCGTCGAGTCCCCGCGGATGCCGTTGTCCGCGTCGACCGTCTCCATGCCCGGAGGAACCATGACCGGCACGATCTGGTCGTCGAAACGGCCTTCGGCCGCAGCCTTCGCCGCCCGCCGGTGAGACGTGAGCGCGTAGGCATCCTGCGCCTCCCGCGTGATCCCGAGGCGCTTGGCGAGGCGTTCACCGTTCTGTCCCATGGACAGTCCCGTCGAGAAATCGGCGATGGCGGGCACTTCAGGCACGAGGTCCCTGAGCCTGACGCCCTTCATGTGCTTGAGGAGGCCGAGGAGACCCCTGGCCTTCTGGGCCGCCATGAGGCGTTTGCGGATCGTCCGGCTCACGCGGATCGGCGCGTCGGACAGCGTCTCCGTCCCCCCCGCGATGGCCACGTCGGCCATTCCCAGAGCCACGTAGTTCACCGCGTCCAGGAAGGCGAGGTTCGCCGACACGCACGCCACGGTCACCGTGTACGCTGGGCAGGAGGACGGCAGTCCGCAGCCCAGACCCACCTCCCTGGCCACGTTGCTGGTGTCGGGATCGGCGATCACCGTGCCCATGATCAACACGTCCACAAGGGCAGGGTCGATGGCGGTCCTGTGCAGGAGCCCCGCCACCGCGGACCGCCCCAGGTCGTAGGCGGTCAGATCGGCGAAGGCCGTGCCCGATCTCAGAAACGGCGTGCGGCGGCCGTCAACGACCACGACGCGACGTCCAGGTAAGGGTCCGCTCTTCATCGGCATCTCCCACGTTCCGTATTGTGCGTTCTAGAAAGAACCATCTGGTCAGACTACAAAATGATGATAAGGCCAGCGGTCCCCCCTGTCAAGTTTGCTTCTATTTAATATATTTAATCATCACGCGTCGGGCGCTATAATGATAAGTGGATAATCTGGTATGATCAGTTTCTCTGAAGGGAGCGAAGCGCCATGCCCAAGATCCGGCCCATCGAACGCAACCCGAAGCTGACGCGCAAGGTGTCCGAGTACATCGGCCGCCTCATCGCCGACGGAGAACTGCACGTCGGCGAGAAACTGCCTTCGGAGAGCCGCCTTGCGTCCATGCTCGAGGTGAGCCGCCCCACCGTGCGCGAAGCCTTGGGCGCGCTCGAGGCCCGGGGCCTGGTACAGATCCGCCCCCGGTCAGGGGTCTACGTAGCCTCGGCCGTCCCCGAGCGGGAGCAGGACGCCATGGCCGAACTCGTGGCCGTTGACCCCGGCAAGATCTGGGAGCTGCTCGAGATCCGGAAGATCATGGACTCGGAGGGTGCGGCGCTGGCCGCGCGGCGCAGGAACGAGGGCGACCTTCTAAAGCTCCGCGCCCTGGCCCGGGAGGTTGAGGCCATCGACTCGGACGCATTTCTGCGGCGGGAGGCCGGCGGTAAGGCATACGTCCGCTTCTTCACTTTGCTGGCGGCCGCCACGCACAACACGCTATTCCCCCACATGAAGGACGCCATCGACCGCCTGGTCCGCGGTGCCCTCCCCGCCAGCCGGCTCAGGCTGGCAAGATTTCCCCGCGCCGGGCGCACCATCCAGACCCAGCTCGCCGACGTCATGGAAGCCATCGAAGGCGGCGACGCGCGCAACGCCCGCCGACGGGTCGTCGCGCACCTCGACTACCTCGAACGCCTCCTGCGGGAAGCCTTCGAAGAAAGACTCGATCACTAGATCACTCGATCACTCGATCACTTCTAGTTGCACAGTGAGGCAGTGAGGTGGTGAGAAAAGAAGGCCTTTGGCTGCTTCGAAGGACAGCCCCAGACCTGATCACTCCCACCGTCCGGTGTAGTCGCACGTAGCGTCGCCCCTGGCCATGCACTTCGGGTGCGACAGCCTCGGCGACTTCGCGCCGCTTAGCTCGAGGGTCCGCTCCATCCACCCCATGAGCCTGTCGCAGAACCACGCGTGGGGCTGGTTGAATCCCGTGAGCCTCAGGTTCGCGGTTTTCCCCTCGGTGCCGAGCACGGCCATGGAGCCGGAGTCGTAGTATGCGGAGAAGACCTGCGAGGACTTCCGGATGATGAAGCCGGGATCGGCCACCTTGAAGAAAACCTTGTAGATGGTCTTAAGACCGTAATCCGCGGAAAAGCGACCCATCTCCCAGGCGAGCGTGCGTCCGGGCGGCAGAGGGATCCGGCCTTCCGTGGCGGCCATGACGTGCAGCAGAAGCGACAGTTCGTACCAGCTGCTTTGGAGAATGGGCTGTGTGAGGAGTTCCTTCTCGGTCCCGTCCACTCCGTCCAGCACGGTGTTGAACGTGTCTTCGCCCGCACGTTCTTTGAGAAATGCCACGGTCGCCTTGACCGCCGTCCCCTTCACCCTCGCCATGGCCGCACCTCCATTTTTTTCGAGGATGGCACGTTTCCGGCTGAATTTCATCTTCCGTCCTCCTCGAGCGGCCTCACGCACGACAGACTTGCTTGACCGGATGAAGGCCAGAAGGCATACTAAAAAGGCTGGAGGACCTTGATGGAAGAGGCTCTGCGCGCGCTTTCGGTTCGCGGGATTCACTGGTTTGACATCCTGGACATCATCGCCGTCGGTGTCCTCTTTTTCTTCGTGCTCAGACAGGTCAGGGGCACCCGCGCGGTGCAGATGATCGTCGGCGTGTTCGTCCTCCTGGTGGCCAACGTCGTGTCCGGATGGCTTCAGCTCACGGCGACGCACAGGCTTCTGCAGAACATCCTCTTCTACGTGCCGTTCGCCATCATCGTGCTCTTCCAGGAATCGATCCGGAAGTTCCTGGCGTCACTGGGCAGCATGTTCTTCGGCCGATCGGCCTCCGTCACGCTCTCCCAGGAAATCGCCAGCGAGACGGCCCACGCCTGCTTCGCTCTGGCAGAACTCAAGCACGGCGCCCTGATCATCTTCGAGCGGACGCAGGGTCTCAAGAACTACGCGGACACGGGCGTGATCGTCGAAGCCGCCTGGAGCGGGGACATCCTGCGGACCATCTTCTACCCGGGGACGCCCCTGCACGATGGGGCGGTCATCGTGGTCGAGGGCGTCATCCAGGCCGCCCGGTGTTTCCTGCCCATATCCTCAAGTCCCCTGCCCACCCAGTACGGAACCCGCCACCGCGCCGCCGTCGGCGTCACCGAGGAGACGGACGCCGTCTGCGTGGTGGTGAGCGAGGAGCGGGGAGCCGTCTCGGTCGTGGTCGAGGGCATCATCGAGCGCGTCACGACCATCGAGGAACTCACGTCAAAGCTCGCTCGTCTTCTGGGAGGTAAAGCCGGTGAAGCTGCTGCCTGATTTCCTCCGGAGCGAGAGATTCACCCGCTACCAGACCCTCTGGCTGATCCTCCTGTCCATGGTGCTTGCGGTCCTTTTCTGGGGCTACACGGTCTCCGAGGAGAAGTCGCTCAAGGACCTCGTGGTCCCGCTGGAGTTCGTGAACGTCCCCAAGGACATGCTCGTGGTCGGAGACAACCTTACGCGGATGGTCACGGTGGAGTTCAAGGGATCGCCGGAAATGCTCCGGCGGGTGCGGGAGGAGGACGTGGACGCCAAGGTGGACGTGTCCAAGCTCGCACCGGGGCCGCAGGTCCTCGAGATCGGCCGGGAGAACGTCAGGCTCCCCTCCTCTGTGGAGTTCGTGCGCGTCTTTCCGAAGGTCCTGCACTTCACCCTCGACAAGCGTATAAGGAAGACCCTCCCGCTCGACCCGAAATTCACCGGTCACACCCCCAGGGAATACCAGGTGCTCAAGTGGAACATCACGCCGCCCAATACGCAGGTCGAAGGTCCGTCCACCGTCCTCCAGCGCCTTCACAGCGCCCCGACCCAGCCCGTGTCTCTCGACGGCCGGTCCCAGAGCTTCCAGGTCCCTGTGGTGCCCACCTTTTCCGAAACGGACATCTCCGTGGAAGACCTCGGCCCCTACACCCTCGACGTGACCATCGGCGAACGCAGGGGCCAGCGCACAATCGGGCCCGTGCCCGTCAAGGTCCTGAACGCCAAGGGGCCCACCAGCCTGGATCCATCTTCCCTCAAGGTCATGGTGGACGGCCCCGTCTCTCTGATCAGCAGGCTGAGGCCCGAGGACTTCGTCGCCGAGGTGGACGTGGTCGGGCTCAAGCCGTCGGACAAGCCCTACCAGCTGCGTCCCGCCGTGCGGCTGACGAACAAGTCCCTGGAGGGCCGCATCGAAATAACCTCCTTCAGCCAGCGGTACGTGGCCGTTACCGTGGAAAAGAAGAACAAGGAGCCCTCCGTGGTCGAGGTGGCGCCTTGAAGAGACGGTACTTCGGAACGGACGGCATCCGGGGCAGGGCGGGCGACTTTCCTCTCGACGCGGCGACGGTCCACGTGCTGGGCCGCTCGGCGGGGAGTATCCTCGGCGGTGCCGGAGCGACGGCCCTGGTGGGCATGGACCCGCGCGAATCGAGCGCCTGGATCGCGGCGAGCCTCATGGACGGTCTCAAGCGCGCCGGCGTGCACTGCCACTTTGCGGGGGTGGTGCCCACGCCGGCCGTCGCACGGTTGTGCGCAGCCGGGGACTACACCTTCGGAGCCATGATCTCGGCCTCCCACAACCCTTACGAAGACAACGGCATCAAGTTCTTCTCCGGGACCGGCTACAAGCTGCCGGACGAAACCGAGCACCACATCGAGGTGGCCATGGACGGGCTCCGGGACGATGCGCCTCCCCCGCGTCCCACCAGCGTGCCTGAAAGGGCTGCGCCAGAGCACGCCGAAGCCTACCTCGAGTGGCTGTCCGCCCTGTGGCGGGGCGATGACCTGCGCGGCGTCAGGGTCGCCATCGACGGTGCGAACGGCGCGGCCTCGGACCTCGCTCCCAGGCTCTTCGAAAGACTCGGCGCGCAGGTGGAGAAGACGGCCTGTTCGCCTGACGGCCGAAACATCAACCGCGAATGCGGCAGCCTGCACGTCGAACGGCTGGCCGGGCGGGTACGGGAGGCGGGCGCGCACATGGGCTTCGCCTTCGACGGCGACGCCGATCGCTGCATGGCCGTAACGGAGGCAGGAAGGATTCTCGACGGAGATTACGTCCTCTACAGGGAAGCCCGGCGCAGGGCCGGGGCCGGAGAACTGTCGGGTCGCTGGGTCGTGGGGACGGTCATGAGCAATCTCTGGCTGGAGAACGCCTTAAAGGCCGAGAGCATAGGCTTTTTCAGGGCACCCGTCGGAGACCGCTACGTGCTCCAGTGCCTGCAGGAGCGCGGCGGCGAACTGGGGGGCGAACCTTCCGGCCACATCCTGTTCCTGGACAAGACCACGACGGGCGACGGTCTGGTGACCGCCATGACCTACGCCATGCTCGCACGGGATGCCGGCTCCATGGGTGCTCTGGCCGAAGGCGTCCACCCCTATCCCCAGGTCCTGGTGAACCTCCGCGTCGCCCGGCGTCTCCCGCTCGACGAGCAGCCGGCCATCCGTAACGCCCTGGAGGAAGAGACGGCCCGCCTCGCGAACACCGGCCGCATCATCCTGAGGTACTCCGGCACCGAACCCCTGCTGCGGCTCATGGTGGAAGCCGAGAGCCTCAGCACGGTCGAAGGCGTGCTGAGCAGGCTGGAAGGCGTCCTGCTGGACACCCTGGGCGAGGGTTGACCGTCCGCGACTTGCGACTTCCGACGCGATAGCCGACACTAATACAGTCATTGCATGAGGTGAACAATGAAGCTCGGCGTGAACATCGATCACGTTGCCACCCTCCGCCAGGCCCGGAAGAGCGTGGAGCCCGACCCGGTACACGCAGCGGTGCTCTGCGAAATGGCCGGCGCCGACGGCATTACAGTCCACCTGCGCGCCGACCGGCGACACATCCAGGAGCGGGACGTCGAACTCCTCAAGAAGACGGTGGGCACGCGTCTCAACATCGAGATGTCGGCCGCCTCCGAAATGATCGAGGTGGCCGCCGCCGTCCAGCCCTGGCAGGTCACGCTGGTGCCCGAGAAGCCCAACGAGATCACCACCGAGGGAGGCCTCGACGTGGTGCTGAACGCGGCGCTGCTCCGGCAGGTGGTCTCCCGGCTCAGGGGCCACAACATACGGGTCAGCATCTTCGTCGACCCGTCCACCGAGAACGTCAGGGCCGCCCACAAGGTCGGGGCCCAGGCGATCGAGATCAATACGAACGCGTACGCCGTGGCCCGTTCACAGGCGGAGCGCAACGAGGCGCTCAAGGCCATGGAGGAGACCGCACGCCTGGCCCGGAAGCTGGACCTCGCCGTCCTGGCCGGCCACGCCCTGAACTACCGCAACGTGGGGCCCGTGGCGGCCATGGACACCATCGAAGAACTGAACATCGGCCACTCAATCATCGCGAGGGCGCTTTTCGTTGGCCTCGAGCGGGCCGTGGCAGAGATGAAGGCCCTGGTTTCCTGAGGCGGCCGGGCCCCGCAAACCGGGCCGCCCGTGATGGGCCGCCCGCGTTGCTTCTCAACAATCGAAGGAGGATGACATGGCTGACAAGGTCTACAAGAAGGTGAGGGTCGTGGGCTGCTCGAGCGAGAGCTACGAAAAGGCCATCGAATCGGCCGTTTCCAAGGCCGCCGAAAGCTTGGAGGGCCTGGCCTGGTTCGAGGTGGTGGAGTTCAGGGGCGCCGTGGACAAGGGAAAGCCCGTGGAGTGGCAGGCCACCGTCGATCTCTCGTTCAAACTGAAGTAGCACCTTGGGGGAGCGTCCAGGGACGCCGCTCCCCGGAGCCGTCACCAGCGTCCCGGGCGCAACCGCTTCCTGGGCACCTCACCGAGGTAGTCGTAGCCGCGGACCGTCCAGTACGCCGCCTCGGCGTGGTCGGTGAATTCGACCCGTTCCACGTACTTGGCGTTCTTGTACCCCAGCAGCCTTGGCACGACGAGGCGCAAAGGGAATCCGCGCTCCAGAGGGAGCGTGGCCCCGTTCACGCCGTAGGCCAGGATGGTCTTTGGCTCCAGCGCCACCTCCAGCGGCAGCGACTCGTTGTACTGGCCCTTCACCGTGTGGAAGGTGACGTGCGTGGCCGTTCCCGACGGTCGCGCTTCCTCCGCCAGCGTGCGAAGGCCCACGCCGTTCCAGGGTATGTCCAGGACGGACCACCCCTCCACGCAGTGCAGGTCCGTGACCTGGTCCGACCGCTTGCGCTTCACGAGGTCTGCAAAGGTCAGCACCGCCGGCCTTTCCACCATGCCGTCCACCTGGAGGCGCCACGTCCGGAGGATGGCCTCGAGGTCCTGATCGTCCACGGTCCTCACGGGCCAGTCCCTGAAGACGGCCGCTCTGTCCGGGGCGGGGGCGAAGTCTAAGGCTGCCATTCCCGTCCTCTCGCCGCCTTCTTCCACGCCCCCCGAAAACACGATGCTCCGGCCCCGGCACGCGGCCGCGGCCGCGGCCGCGACCGTCACCACAGCGGCCTTACCCAGCCACGCCGTGTACACCCGCCGGCGCGTCGTGGCCCCGGCCTCGGC
>JBJKRE010000125.1:0-26735 GCA_046704825.1 Acidobacteriota bacterium | reverse complement strand
GCCGGCCACATGCAGCAGCAGGGCTCGCTATACTTCATTCTCGAACGTAAGTAGGGTGGGTATTTGGGAATTGGGGTTCAAAAGCGAATGGAACCATAGAAGCACACCGAGCACGCTGAGAAGAGATTAGTTCTCACAGTGAGGCAGTGAGGCGGTGAGAAGAGATTTGGGAATTGGGATTGCGGATTTATAAGACGTCCCGGGCCGGGCCTCCGAAGCAAAAATGAACTGAGAGGATGGGAGGAAGGGAGTAAAAGCGGGCGAAAGGAAGGGCTAAGGCCTAAAGCCGAAGGGCTAAGGAAGAAGGAAGACGTCTGGGGACGGGCCGTCGAAGCCCCGACAGCGGACAGCTGCTAACCCAGAAGGTGTTTGACATTTGATTTCGCGGTTGCGCCTGCGCTCGTGGCAGCGATCCGGTTAGAGGGAAAAGGGGAGGCCCGTGAAAAGTCAAGAAGCGAGCCCTGACACTGCCTTTCACTCTCTGGTAACCATCTTCCGAATTGTCGAGTGGATCTGCCATGGGATTAGCGTTCTTCTTCTGTCGTTGTTGCTCGCCCGATATGGATGGATAATGGCTCAGAGTCCGTATGGCTTCAAATCTCTGATTGGTTTTGTCCAAGAGGCCAAAGGCCTTCAACCCGTGACGACCTGGGAGGTTGTTTTTAAGTGTTTCATATTAATTCCCTTAGTGTTTTTGCTCCCCTCGGCTTTTGGATTGGTGTTACGATCAGCTCGGGTTCGTTGGTTGAAAGAAAGTAACTAGTCAGTAGAGCGGACGCTGCGAATCGGCGTCCATTTTCTCGCTTAGCGTCGACCACGTTTGTTTGGTGGGGGATCAGGCTCGGTCTTGTTTGGTGGACGCTCGGGCCCGCGGCCCTCGGGTCCACCCTACAGGCTCCGCGTTCGCGCGGATGCGGTCGGGATGGTTCGGGTTCAACGAACGGTGGGCATGAATGCCCACCCTACGCAGCCATCCTCGAATTGCGGACCTCCTCGTCCTCCCATCCTCCCTGTTCATTCTTGCTTCGAAGGCCCGGCCCCAGCCGTCCTTCAAATCCCAAATCCAAAATCCCAATTTCCAAATCTCTTCTCACCGCCTCACCGTCTCATTGTGATAAAAACCGGCCTTTTCACGCCGCCAGGCCGGTGTCGCGGACGACGTTGCCGTCGCGGATCTCGACGATGCGCCCGGCTCGGTTGGCGAGGGCCATGTCGTGGGTGACGACCACGAGGGTCCGGCCGTTGTCCCACAGCTCTTTGAAGAGGCTCATGATGTCGCCGCCGGAACTGGTGTCCAGGTTGCCGGTGGGCTCGTCGGCCAGGAGGATGTCGGGGTCCATGGCCAGGGCGCGGGCGATGGCCACGCGCTGCATCTGGCCGCCGGACAGCTCGGTGGGCTTGTGGTCCATGCGATCGCCCAGCCCCACGCGCTGCAACAGCTCGGTGACGCGCTCGCGACGCTCACTCCGGCTCACGCCTCCGAACAGGAGGGGCATTTCCACGTTCTCGAAAGCCGAGATCTGGGGCAGGAGGTTGAAGTTCTGGAAGACGAACCCGACCCGCCGGTTGCGGATGTCGGCCAGCCTGTCCCTGTCCAGTCCCGACACGGCCTCGCCCGCCAGGTAATAGTCCCCAGAGGTAGGCGTGTCGAGACAGCCGAGCAGGTTCATCAGGGTCGACTTGCCCGAGCCCGAGGGGCCCACGATGGCTACGAACTCGCCCTTCTGCACCGTCAGGTCGATGCCCTTGAGCGCCTCCACCTTGATCTTGCCGGTGTCGTAAACCTTCTGGAGGTCTTCCATCCGGATGATGCCGCCGTTCGGATCCGATCCGTTCCTGCCGTTCTTTCTTTTCAAAGGCCAGTTCATGGCTGACTCCATTCGCTATGAGAGGTGATACGCGCTATTCGTACCTCAGGGTTTCAGCCGGGTCCACGGCGGCGGCACGCTTGGCAGGGAAGTAACCGGCGAGCAGCCCGATAAACCCGAGAATGGCGGCCGTGGCGAGCCCGATCTGCCAGGATATGGTGGGTTTGCCGAGAAGGGCGAGTGCCTGGTTGCCTCCCGTTGGGATAAGGCTGAGCAGCGTGACCAGGACGATCGCGATGACCATGCCGGCCGCCCCGCCGAAGAGCGTGTACAGGAGCCCCTGGAGCACGAAGGGGCCGGTGATCCAGCTGCTCCTGGCGCCCATGGCCATCTGGATGCCGATCTCGCGCGTCCTCTCCTTGACCACGGCGTACATGATGTTGGCGACTCCGATGCCGCCGATGAGAAGCGTGAGCGCGCCTATGATCCCGAGGAACAGCTGGATCCCGAGCATCATGTTCCCCATGATCTTGTAGCCCTTTACCGTGTTCCAGACGCCGAACACCTTGGGATCGTCCGGGTTGAACCGGTACTTGGCGCCGAGGGCCCTCCTGAACTGGTCCAGGGCTTCGGGCATCTGCTCCGGCTTCTGGACCTTCAGGACGAAATTGCTGATCTGCCTGCGGCCGTATTGGCCTACGAACGTGGAAAGGGGGATCACGGCGTGCATATCCTCAGGACCGCCGTAGTTGCCCATCTGCATCTTCTTGACCATGACCCCGATTACCAGGTAGGGCGAACCGCCTATGTGCAGGGTCATACAGACGGGGTCCACCTTGCCGCAGATCTCTTCCGCAAGCTTGTTGCCGAGAAAGACGACGCGCTTCTTTTCCGCTACGTCCACGGGGTTGAAGAACCGGCCGCCCTCGCGGGCTATGTTGTTCCGGATGCTGCCGTAAATCCAGTTGGTGCCGATGACGCGCCCGGTGAGGGTCTTCTTTCCGTAGGTCAGTGAGGCGTTCCAGTTGTGGATTTCACCCAGAAGGCGGGCATAGGAGGGGAGCCGTGCGCGGACGTACTGGATGTCGTCGACAACAGGGCGAATCGGTCGTCCCGCGGGCAGCCCGGCCCACGGCTGGGAGGTCTCCCCCGGCCAGATCACGGCGAGGTTCACGCCCATGCCCCGCCGGCTGTGCATGAGCTGGTCCCTGAGCCCCTGGCCGAATGCCAGCAGGAGGAGGATGGCCACGGTGCCCCACGCGATGGCCGCGACGGTGAGGACGGCCCGTTTCTTCTGGAGCTGCGAGGACCGAAGGAAGAGCTGGAAAATCAGTTTGAGTCTCATGTAGGGTCTCCGGTCACATCTTCATGGCGATGACTGGGTCGAGGTTGGAGGCGTCCTTGGCGGGGAAGTAGCCGGCCATCAGCCCGACCAGCCCAAGGACCCCCGCCGTCAGCGCGGCCACGGTCGGAGATACGGCCGGATTGCCCACGTATTCGGTCAGGCCGAACTTGGGGAAGACCGCGCAGATGCCGTAGGAAATCAGGATACCCACGGCCCCGCCCACGAGGGTCAGGATGAGCGTCTCGAACAGGAACTGCCTGAGCACGTACCCGCGCCGGGCACCGAGGGCCATCTTGATGCCGATCTCGCGGGTCCGCTCCTCCACCACCACATTCATGATGTTGGACACCCCGATGCCGCCCACGACCAAAGTGAGCGAGCCCACGATGCCCAGAAAGAGCTGGAAGGCCAGCATGAAGGCGTCCAGGAAGGCGAACTGGTCGGTCGTGTCCCAGACCATCACGGCCTGCGTGTCCTTCGGCGAGAAATGAAGCCGTTTGGACAGGATTCCCCGGATGTCGGCGGTCAGCGCCTTGTTCATGGAGGGCTTGTACGCCTTGTAGATGAAGTCGTCCATGTACTTGGAACCCGTGATGGCACGGAACGTGGAGGCCGGGATGAACATCTTGTCCTTGTCGCGCCCGCTGTAGCTGGAATCCTGGTCTTTGGGAACGAGGACACCGATAACCAGAAATGGAGAGTTGCCGAGCATGAAGGTCTTGCCCACGGGGTTCGTCTCCCCCAGGAAATCCTTCGCGAACGCGTTGCCCAGAAACGCCACGCGCCGCCTGTCGACCATGTCGATGGGGTCGATGAACCGGCCGCCCTCCTGTGGAATGAGGTTCCGCATGGTGCCGAACACGGGCGATACCCCCGACACGTCCACCATCATGGTCTTGTCGCCGTTGTGCACCCTGAAGCTCGTGGCGTATTCGCTGGAGATGCCCTCGAGCCCGTAGGCCTGCTTCTTGACGGCCGTGATATCGTCCTCCGTGAGTTGTATCCTCCGTCCCCGGCCCAGGCCGTCGTAGGGGATCGAGGTGCGGGCCGGCCAGCCGATCACTATGCGGTCGCCGAGGCCCGCTGCGCTTTTGATCAGCTGTGTGTGCAGCCCCTGTCCGAAAGCCAGCAGCAGGCTCACGGCCACCGTGCCCCACACGATACCGAACGCAGTCAGGAGGGTGCGGAGTTTCTGGCTTTGCAGGTTCCTGCCGAGTTGCCTGAACACTTCAAACGCGCCTGCCATTGGATCACTCCTAGTGGAGATGGTTGCCGTATCGTGTGAGCCGCCGCACCGCTCTCTATGCGGACCGCGGAGGCCGGCGTCAGCTGATCTCCTTGGGCGGACGCTGGATGACCTTCTCGCCCGTCTTGAGCCCCGAGACGACCTCGATGTTCAGCCCGTCGGAGAGGCCCAGCTTGACCGGGACCTTCTTGGGCTTGGCATCGGAGGTGGCGCCGGGCACCTCGACGTAGGCGTCCTTCCCGCCGTCCTTGAAGGACACGAGGCGCTCGGGGATGATCGGGATGTCTTTCTTTTCACGGACCACCACGTCCGCGTTGGCCGAGTACCCCGCCCGCAGCGTGATCTTCTGGTGGGGATCGAGCTCGACCTCCACGTCGAAGAGCGTGGACCCATCCTGTTTTACGGCCTGCGGAGCGATGCGCGACACGCGGCCGGTCACCACGTCGGTGGGCAGAGCGCCGACCTTGATGCGCGCGGCCATCCCGACCTTCATCTTGCCCACGTCGATCTCGTCCACAGTTCCCTTGAAGATGAGGTCGTGCATGTCTGCGATGGAGGCCAGTTCGGTGCCCGCCTGGTAGGACGTCAGGGGGACGACCGGATCGCCGGGGTTGACGCTCCGGCTCAGGATGGTGCCGCCTGCGGGCGCGCGGATGACGGTTTCCATACCGGCACCGCCGCCGGAAACCTTCCCTACCATCGTGAGCTCGCGGTTCTCGCGGGCACGGTTGAAGGCCACCTTGGCCAGCGCGTAGGCTTCCCGCTTTGCGTCGAGGTCGCCCTTGGCGACCACTCCGTCGTGGAAGAGTTGCTGGTAGCGTTCGTAGTCGGCCTTCGTCCTGTCCAGCGTCGCTCTGGAGGAGTCGAGAGTCCGATCGACGTTGATCAGCTCCTGCGGCGTGGGGTCGGGCGCGATTTCAAAGAGAGGGTCCCCCGCCTTCACGGTGTCGCCCACTTCCACGTAGCAACGCTTGACGATACCGGAAATCTTCGACTTCACCTGAAATTTCTGCCTGGGTTCGATCTGGCCTACCGCAAGGGCCTTCTCGGTTATGGATCCCGTCTTCACGGCTATGAGTTTCAATCCGTTGTCGTCCGTCTTCCGGTTACGGACCCATCCGTAAATGGCTGCGGCGGCCGATACCACCAGGAGAAGAACGAAAAATATCTTGAAGAGCCTGGCCATCTTTATCCTCCTCGTTCAGCGCCCGGTATGGGGCTTCACAGTTTCATTACGGGAAGCAGGGGAGAAAGTTTTGGAGGAAGCGGGGCGGCCACAGGGCGGGAGAGGCGACTCCGGAGGGCAACCGAGGGCGCTCAGCCGCCCGCGGGTGCAAACGTCCGCGCAGATTGTCGAGGCCCGGTCATGCGGCGCAAACCAAGAGGCCGGTGTGACCTTCACGATCCTCGGAAGGCGGCCGCATCGCGCAGGAACGAGTCCGGTACGACCGCCGTCAGATGCGCAGCTTGCGCCGCCCCGTCCTCTTTCGACGAAGCCACAGGACGGTGGCCGCCACTGCAAAAAAGGCCAGGTCCCTGAGGATGGCGAAGCCCACGGTCTCGCGGGCCGCGCCGTGGCCGAAACAGCCGCAGTTGATGTCCAGGCCGCGGACGAAGGCCTGCCCCATGGCAGCCAGGAAGACGACCAGCAGGGCGTTGACCAGCAGGATGGCCCCTTCGGCGGCGAACCCGGAGAGCAGGGCCAGCGCACCGACCGCCTCAATCCACGGGAGGACCACCGCGAGAGGGTTGACCAGAACGTCGGGGAGGAGCGCGTAGTGGGATATGTCGGCCGCAAAGCCGGACGGGTTCAGCACCTTGGGAATGGCGGCCGCCAGGAAGATGAAAGCCAGCGCCCAGCGCCCCAGCCGTTCAGACCAGATCACCCATCTGGAGGGCATGTCAGTCCTTCGTGCCGGTTTCCACCGGGAGTTTGGCGCGCATCCAGCCGGGCAGTCCGCCCGAGAAAACGGCCACCTCGTTATCCCCGAAACCGGCCTTGATCAGTTCGGAGGCGAGTTCCTCGGACATCCCGCAGGACCCCCCGGAGCAGTACACGATGATGAGCTTCGCCTTCCGAAGGCGGGCTTCGACCTTGGGAAAGTATGGCTTGAACTGGTCCGCCGGGAGGTTGACCGCTCCCGGGATATGGCCCAGTTCAAATTCTTCGGGCGAACGGGCGTCCACCAGCAGGGTCCCCGGCTCCTTGAGGTAGTACCGGACTTCGGCCAGGTCCACCATGCGCGCGCCTTCCTGCGCGAGGCGGGCCTTCGTGCCGCCCTTGAGCGGGATGCCCTTCGGGGACAGGGCGTTGTAGCCGATGCCGACGACGGCCCCCACGGCGACCAGTACCAACATCTGTACGAAGCTGCGTCGCATAGAATCTCCTCCACGCACCATGTAAGAGTATCCTTCCGCGTCCCGCATGGCAAGATCGGAACAGCATGAAACACGCGGCCCCCCAGGTTTCATCCCTGATACGTGCGAGGGCGTCCGGTGTTCATTCGTCCACCCCGGTCACCGCGGCCCTCTTTGCGGGCGGCCTTCCTGCTCCGGCTTACGGGCCGCAGGCGGAAGCCGGAAGGAGGGAGGGAGCGCATGGCACGAGCCTTGCTAACCACTGAGGCCAGGAGGACGAATGCTATGAAAACGTCCCTGACATGGCGGAACTGGGACAGGAGCCTGCCGGGAGAGGCCGACCGGGACAACCGCTTTCTGTTCTTCCTGGTGGGGGCTTTCCGGTTCGAGTCCTTCGGCGAGATCGCGGGCGAGCTGTCGTCCAGCGCCGCCCTGTCACACGTCCTCGATCAGGACTACCTGGCAGTAAAAGTCGACGCGGACGCGGCGCCGGAGGTCCCGGCCTACTGCGGGTTCTCGTCGCTGCCGGCAGCCGCGGTGGTGAGCCCCGACGGGACGGTCGAAGCCAGGCTGTACGACCTGGACCCCGGGCACCTCATGAAGACCCTGAAGACCATAGCCGCGGGTGGTGCCAGGCACCGCCTCGGGGATCGCCCGGGGCTGGGTCGCCTATCCGTGCCCTACGTCCCTGAGCGCGGTCAGGGACTGGACCGCGGGCTGGAGGTGCTGGAAGCCGCCCGAAAGTTGATAGAAGGGGCGCTGGGGGGATACGAGGGCCGGCCGGGTGCCGACGCCATCGAACCGCTCAGGTTCCTGCTGAAGTACGGAATCTACACCAACGACCAGGACATCCACCGGACGGTGAGAAAGTCCGTGCACTCGCTGGCCGCCTCGCCCTCCTACGATCCCGTCGAGGGGGGGTTTTTCCAGGGCGGATCGGACCGTCGGGACGGCACCGCCAAACTCCTGCGAACGAACGCCGACGGGCTTATCCTCGCTTTGAGGCTTTCGAGGGACCCGGAGGCGGCCTTCGCCCGCCCGCTCGCCCAGGGCATCCTGCACTACATGCAGACGCACCTCATGCAGGACGGCGGGGCGTTCGGCCACGGCCAGCGCGCCGACGCATCCTACTACGCGCTGTCCGTCGACGAGCGGCGGAAGGTGGTACCGCCGCCCGTGGACCGGCGTGTCTTCTCCGGTGCGAACGCCTCTGCGGTGCGGGCCCTGTGCAAGGGCTGGCAGTACCTCGGGGAGTCCGGCTTCCTGGACATGGCCGTCCGGACCTACGGCTACCTTAAGGACCGCCTGGAAACGGGGGACGGTACCATGGCCCGCTGGGCATTGGATGGCAAGGCAGACGGCGGCGTCTACCTGGAGGACCAGGTGGACGTGGGGTACGCAGCCCTGTCGCTCTATCAGTCGACCCTGGAAAACAGCTACCTCGACGACCTCCGGGGCCTTGCAAGGCGCGTCGCCAGAGACTTCGCCAATCCAGCCGGCGTGGGTCTGCTGGACCGCCGGCTGCCCCTGGGGGAAGACCCGGACGGCCTCTCCCCGCTGGTGGATCCCGTCTTGAACGCCAGGGCGGCGGGTTTCCTGATCGTCGCCTCGGGGCAGACGGGCGAGTACGAACTGGCCGCCCCGGCCCACAGGATCCTTAGCGTGCTGGCTCGGGACCTGCGGGTTCTGGAGGACGCCGAGGGCTGCAGCCACCTCGGGTATGCCCTTCTGCCCCTCCTGTATCCCCCGGCGGTCTTCACGGCGGTGACGGACGGGTCGGATCCTCACAAGCAGAAGGTGCTGGAGAGGATCCGGGAGATGGACATCCCCTTCGCCTTCGTCATACACCGGCCCCCTTCCAGGATCGAGACCATGCAGCCCCTTCCGCGGCTTTACGTCCAGTGCGGGTACCAGAAGCAGGAGATGAAGCTGCCCTAGAGACCTTCGGGGACTGGCAGGTTCGGACGCGCGGGCTGCACGGTGGAATTGCTTTCGCCTCGGCGATTGTGGTAAAAGGATCAGGCCGGGGGAGCCTTCCTGAATGCGCCCGTAGCTCAGCCGGATAGAGCGTCGGCCTTCGAAGCCGCAGGTCCCCCGTTCGAGTCGGGGCGGGCGCACCACACAGCCAAATGGAGCGTGTCGGACGAGCATCGTGACGGAGTTCGGCTTTTGGAACGCCGGCGGAAGATGAACAGCGCAGATATACCCTGTCAGACCTTAACAGTTTGCTGGATCTTCGTTAACCATGCGAAAGTGGCGGAACTGGCAGACGCGCAGGACTTAGGATCCTGTGGGGCAACCCGTGGGGGTTCGAGTCCCCCCTTTCGCACCAGCTGGAATTTACGGCGGCTTAAGCCGCGTTAGGATACCAGGGCGCGGGGCCCGCATCAGGGGCCGTGATCGAGACCGCGCCACGAGGGACCCGGCCGGGGGCCGGACATTCAAACGGTGGAGAAAATGGACGTCGCGTTTAAGAATCAAGAGGGATGCAAGAGGACGTACGTGGTGACCGCTCCGTGGTCGGAGGTCGAGCCCCACTTCGACGAAGTGACCCGGACGCTGAGAAGCCGGGTGCGGTTGCCAGGGTTCAGGCCCGGCAAGGCTCCGGGCAACATGGTCAGGGCCCGGTTCAGGAAGGAGATCCGCGAGGAAGTCCTGGAGCACCTTCTCCCTGAGGCGGCCAAGTCCATGGTGGAGAAGTTCGACATCAAGCCCGTGGTGGAACCATACGCCGAGGCGATCGAACTCAAGGAAGGCGAGCCCTTCACGTGCGAACTGAGCGCCGAGGTGGCGCCGGAGATACCGGAAGTCACCGCCGAAGGCCTCGAGATCGAGAGCCCGTCGGCGGATGTCGACGACAATCGCGTGGCCGACGTCCTCGAGTCGCTGAGGCAGAGGGGCGCTGTGATGAAGCCGCTCGAAGACCCGGCGTCTGAAGGCGACTACGCCGTCGTGACCATGACCCGTAAAGGCCAGGCCAAACCCCAGGAGCAGTTCCTCGGCGCCATCGCCGAGAGTGACCACCCCGCCGAGAAGCTGCTCGTCGGCAGGAAGGTGGGGGACGAGTTCGACGTGACGGTGGACGAACCGCCGGCCGGCGAGGGCGAGGAGGGAGCCCACGACCACAAGGGCTACTCGCACGCCCACCTCGCGCCCGGCGATTACCACTTCAAGGTGGACAAGGTGGTGAGGCGAGAGGTGCCCGAACTCAACGACGACTTCGCGAAGGATATGGGCGCCGACGACCTGGAGGCGCTGAAGGTCAAGGTCCGCCAGGACATCGAGGCGAGGGTCTCCCAGGAGGTCCGGGCCATACAGGAGGACCGCCTGATCGAGGCCCTTCTGTCGAAGTACGAGATCGACGCACCCGCCACGCTCGTGGAGCGCCAGCTCAGGGAAGACGTCCAGGAGATAGCAGGCGACATGGCCCGGCAGGGTGTGGACCTCAACAACCCCAACATCAACTGGGAAGAGGTCGCCAAGTCGCGCAGGGTCATCGCTCGCCGTAAGGTCGCCGCCTATTATCTCCTGAGCGAAGTGGCCCGGAAGGCGGGGCTGGATGCGGGCGACGAAGACGTGACTGCGTACTTCGAAGCGAGGGCCGGCGAAGCGGGTGTATCGGCCGAAAAACTCAAGGCGGGCTACCGCAAGGAAGGCCGCCTGGAGAGCGTAAAGACCCTCATCACACACAAGAAAGCCCTGGACTTGCTTCTTTCACAGGCTTCCGTTTAATTGACGGAGGGGAAATCCGACAAGCAGGAGGATGTGAATGCCCCTGATTCCGATAGTAGTGGAGCAGACGAATCGCGGTGAGCGATCGTACGACATTTACTCCAGGCTCCTCAAGGACAATATCATTTTCATCGGGGAGGAGATCAACGATCACCTCGCCAACCTGGTGATCGCTCAGCTCCTGTTCCTCGAGGCCGAAGACCCGGCGAGGGACATCTGGCTCTACGTCAACAGCCCGGGCGGTTCGGTGACGGCAGGCCTCGCCATCTACGACACGATGCAGTTCGTGAAGCCCGACATCAACACGGTCTGCATCGGCCAGGCAGCCTCCATGGCCGCCGTGCTCCTCGCAGCGGGAACAAAGGGCAAACGCTTCGCGTTGCCTAACTCAAGGGTGATCATCCACCAGCCGCTCGGCGGGTTCAGCGGCCAGGCGTCGGATATCGACATCCAGGCCCGGGAGATTCTGCGCATCAGGGAGAGTATATTCAATATGCTCGCCACGCATACGGGCAAGCCGGTGGAAGTCATTCAGGAAGACTGCGACAGAGACTTCATCATGACGCCGGGGCACGCCCTGGAATACGGCATCATCGACAAGATTCTGACGCACCACGGCACGGACAAGAACGAGTGAACGTACAACACATTCCTCCTTTTTCGGTTGACCCGGAGGGATCGAAATGAGTCGAGGATACACCGACAACGAACTCAGGTGCAGCTTCTGCAACAAGCCTCAGCGCGAGGTGAAGAAGCTCATTGCGGGGCCCAACGTCTACATATGCAACGAGTGCGTGGACACCTGCAACGAGATTCTTGCCGAAGACATAGAGAAAGAAGAAAAGGGCCGCAGCCCCCTGCCGAAGCCCAAGGAAATCAAGGCGTTCCTCGACGAGTACGTGGTGAGTCAGGAGGCGGCCAAGAAGCGCATCGCCGTGGCCGTGTACAACCACTACAAGCGCACGCAGCTCAACGTCCGCCGGGGCGAAGTGGAACTCCAGAAGTCCAACATCCTGCTCATCGGGCCAACGGGGACGGGCAAGACGCTGCTGGCCCAGACGCTCGCCCGGCTTCTCCGCGTGCCGTTCGCCATCGCCGACGCCACCACCCTGACGGAGGCCGGCTACGTGGGCGAGGACGTGGAGAACATACTACTGAAACTCCTGCAGAACGCAGACGGAGACCGCGCCAGGGCCGAGCGGGGCATCGTCTACATCGACGAGATCGACAAGGTGGCACGCAAGGGGGAGAACCCCTCCATCACCCGGGACGTCTCGGGCGAGGGGGTCCAGCAGGCCCTCCTCAAGATCCTCGAGGGCACGGTGGCCAACGTCCCGCCGCAGGGCGGACGGAAACACCCCCACCAGGAGTTTATCCAGATCGACACCACCAACATCCTCTTCCTGTGCGGCGGCGCGTTCGTGGGACTGGACAAGATCATCGAGAAGCGTCTCCACAAGTCGTCCATCGGCTACGGCGGCATCCCCGAAGAACGCGACAAACAGGACCTCGGCGACCTTCTTCTGCAGGTCCAGCCGCAGGACCTGATCAAGTACGGGATGATTCCGGAGTTCGTGGGGCGCATCCCGGTCATAGCCAGCCTCAGGGAACTGGACATCGAGGCCCTGAAGATCATCCTGACCGAGCCGCGGAACGCGCTCGTCAAGCAGTATCAGAAAGTCTTCGAAATGGAGGGCGTCAAGCTGACCTTCACGCAGGAAGCGATCGAAGAGGTCGCCAGGGAGACCATCTCCCGCGCCGTCGGTGCACGTGGCCTGCGGATGATCATGGAAGACTTGATGCTCGACCTCATGTACGATATCCCCTCGCAGAGCAGCGTGCGGGAGGTCGTGATCACAAAGGACGTCGTCCTTTCCAGCGCAAAACCCATCATGCTGATGGAAAACGCGGGCTGAAGAGCCCCAAGAGAAGGTTACTTTCATGGCACATCCTTCGTCGCCCTCAAGGGATCGCCTCACCATGGAGGTGCTCCCTCTGATCACCCTGAGGGACATGATCGTTTTTCCGAATTCAATCCGGCCCTTCGTGGTCGGCAGGACCAACTCCATAGCGGCGGTCGAGACCGCTCTGGGGCAGGACGAGCGCGTGTTCCTGCTCCTGCAGAAGGACGCCAAGGTCGAAGAGCCCGAGCCTGCCGATCTTTACAAGACAGGCATCGTGGCCAAGATCGTCCAGTCGCTCCCCCTGCCCAACGGGCACATGAAGGTCCTGGTGGAGGGCCTGAAGCGCGCTCACGTGCGGGACTTCCTGCTGGATGGGAGCGTGGCCCACGTGTCGGTGGACGCGCTGCCCGTCCCGGACGCCGTCGACGTCGAGACGGAGGCGCTGGCTTACGACCTGGCCCGGCACTTCGACGATTTCCTCAGGAAGAACCAGAATCTCTTCGGCAGCGCCAGCTCGGCGACCTTTTCGCCGGAAGAGCCCTCCAAGTTCTCCGACCAGGTCGCGTCCTACCTCAACATTCAGACCGACCTGAAGCAGAAGATCGTGGAAACGGCCCCACTCGCCGAGAGGCTGAAGCTCGTAAAGCGTCTGCTCCTGGCCGAGATCGAACAGGCCAACATCGACCAGCGGCTCAACCGGGAGGTCGAGAAGCAGATCGAAAAGACCCAGAAAGAGTATTATCTCAACGAGAAGATGAAACTCATCAAGAAGGAACTCGGCCGCGAGGACTCGATCAATGAGATCGAGGACCTCAAGGAACGCATCGAACAGGCCGGCATGACCGATCTCGCGAAGGAGAAGGCCATGGCCGAGCTGAAGCGGCTGGAAGTCATGCCGCCGGTGTCCGCCGAAGCGACCGTTTCGCGTTCTTACATCGACTGGCTGCTATCTCTCCCCTGGACGAAGGAGAGCCGGGACAAGAAGGACATCCGCCGTGCCCAGCGCATCCTGGACAAGGACCACTTCGGCCTGGAGAAGGTCAAGGAGCGCATCCTTGAGTTCCTTTCGGTCCGCCGTCTGGCCAAGCACCACAAGGGGAGCATCCTGTGCTTCGTGGGGCCTCCCGGTGTGGGCAAGACGTCGGTCGCGCGGTCCATCGCCCGCAGCATGGGGCGGGAATTCGTGCGCCTGTCGCTCGGCGGCGTCCACGACGAGGCCGAGGTCAAAGGACATCGTCGCACCTATATAGGTGCCTTCCCCGGGCAGATCGTTCAGCTCATGAAGCGGGCCGGCACCCGAAACCCGGTCTTCCTTCTGGACGAAATCGACAAGCTGGGGGCCGACTACAGGGGCGACCCGGCGTCGGCTTTGCTCGAGGTGCTGGACCCGGAGCAGAACAACGCCTTCGTGGACCACTACATCGACGTGCCCTTCGACCTGTCGAAGGTTTTCTTCATCACCACGGCCAACGTGACCCACACGATTCCGCCCGCGCTTCTCGACCGGCTGGAGGTCATCTCCTTTTCGGGGTACACGCTGCCGGAGAAGCTCGCCATCGCTCAGGAGTACCTCATCCCCAAACAGGTGAAGATACACGGCCTCAGGGGAAGGGACATGGAGTTCACCCGAGAGGGTCTCTCCTTCCTGGTGGACGGCTACACGCGCGAGGCCGGGGTCCGGAACCTGGAACGCGAGCTGGCCTCCCTCTGCCGGAAGATGGCGCACAAGGTGGTCAAGGAGAAGCGCCGGAGCCGGGTGGTGCTGACCCCCGAAAAGGTGGAAGAATTCCTGGGCGTGCCGCGCTACAAGGAACGGAAGGTCCTGCAGAACGATGAGGTGGGTATCTCCGTGGGCCTCGCGTGGACCCAGGTCGGCGGGGACATCCTCCTCATGGAAGCCAGCCTCATGCCCGGCAAGGGCAACCTGACGCTCACCGGACAACTCGGAGACGTCATGCAGGAGTCCGCGAGGGCGGCCTTCTCATACATCCGTGGACAGTCGGCGCAGATGGAGCTGTCCTCGACGCTCTACTCCGAGAGCGACGTCCACGTCCACGTGCCCGAGGGGGCCATCCCGAAGGACGGCCCGTCGGCCGGGACGGCCCTGACCGTCGCCATGGTGTCGGCCTTCACGGGCATCCCCGTTCGGCACGACGTGGCCATGACGGGTGAAGTCACGCTCCGCGGGAAGGTACTTCCCGTCGGAGGCCTCAAGGAGAAGATCCTTGCGGCCAAGCAACACGATATTTTCGAGATCATCCTGCCGCGGGACAACGAGAAGGACGTCGCAGAGATCCCCGAGAGCCTGAGGCAGGGCATGATCTTTCACTTCGTTGACGCGCTCGATGGCGTATTGCGACTCGCCCTGAAGGAAGACCCCTTCCGCCGACGCCCCTCGCTCCTCATGGACCCGAAGGAGTCGGCGAGGCCCGAGAAGAATCCCTGAGGAGTTCTCGGGCCCGCCGACGGGTGGTTTCCGTGATGGGGGAATACGGGAGGGGTGGACGTTCGGATGATTGATCGGCGCGCTGAAATCACCCGCCAGAGGGACAGGTGAAGTCCGGAACGATCCGCATCGAGAAGGTATGCACTTCCGCCGAACAGCTGCCCCCGCCTTCGAAGGTGGAGGTGGCGGTCGTAGGGCGGTCGAACGTGGGGAAATCTTCGTTCGTGAACGCGGTGCTCGGCCGGAAGAAGCTGTTGCGCGTGAGCAACACGCCGGGCCGCACGGAGGGCGTCATATTCGTGGACCTCTCGGGAAAAGGGTACCTCGTCGACTTGCCCGGCTACGGGTACGCGAAAGTGCCACAGACAGTGCGGAATGCCTGGCGGACGCTCGTCGAAACGTACTTGAGGAGGGGGGCGAAAGGAGCGGCCATTCTGCTCATAGACATTCGGAGGGAGGCTGGTGAGGGCGACGCAAAAATCGTCGACTGGTTTCGTTACTATGGGAGATCCTTTATCGTCGTGATGACCAAGGCGGACAAGATTTCCAGGGGACACTGGAAAGCCAGGGCGGACGCTCTCTGTCGTGAACTGGCCCTGAATCCGCAACAGCGCCCCATCCCGTTTTCGTCGGTGAGCGGGGAAGGAGTGAAAACAATGCAGAGGCTCATTGAGGAGAGTATGGAGTAGCGTGCCATGAATAATAAGACCAGGACGGATAACTTGGATTTGGCCAGACTTCACGATCTACCCCCGCAGGAGTTGCTCAAGCTCGGCAAAGAGTACGACATCGAGAACTCCTCGTCGCTCAAGCGCCAGGAACTGATTTTCCAGATTCTCAAGTCCCAGGCAGAGGCCAACGGTTTCATCTTTGCCGAAGGCGTGCTGGAGATCCTCCAGGACGGGTTCGGTTTCCTGCGGGCCCCTGAGTACAACTACCTTCCGGGACCCGACGACATCTACGTAAGCCCCTCGCAGATCAAGAAGTTCGGGCTTCGGACCGGCGACACGATCTCCGGGCAGGTGCGACCGCCCAAGGAAGGCGAGAAATATTTCGCCCTCATCAAGGTCGACGCCATCAACTTCGAGTCGCCCATCAAGACGCGGGACCGCATGTGGTTCGACGCGCTCACGCCCATCTACCCCGACCGCCGAATCCGTCTGGAGACGGTCAGGCAGGCCCTGTCGGGGCGCGTGCTCGATCTGGTCACGCCCATGGGCTTCGGCCAGCGCGGGCTCATCGTCGCCCCCCCCAGGACAGGCAAGACCATGCTTCTCCAGGCCATCGCGCACGCCATCACGGCCAACCACCCGGACGCATACCTTCTGGTCCTGCTGATCGACGAGCGGCCCGAAGAGGTCACGGACATGCAGCGGTCGGTCAAGGGCGAGGTGCAGGCCTCCACCTTCGACGAGCCGCCCACCCGGCACGTCCAGGTGGCGGAAATGGTCATGGAGAAGACCAAGCGCCTCGTGGAGCAGGGCCGGGACGTGGTGATCCTGCTCGACTCGATCACGCGCATGGCCAGGGCCTACAACACGGTGACGCCGCCTTCGGGACGCGTCCTCTCCGGAGGTCTCGACGCGAACGCCCTGCAGAAGCCGAAGCGCTTCTTCGGCGCCGCGCGGAACATCGAGGAGGGCGGCAGCCTGACCATCATCGCCACGGCCCTCGTAGACACCGGCTCCAGGATGGACGACGTGATCTTCGAGGAGTTCAAGGGCACGGGCAACATGGAGATCCACCTGGACAGGAAGCTCGTCGACAAGCGCGTGTTCCCCGCCATCGACATCAACAAGTCCGGCACGCGGAAGGAAGAACTCCTCACGAGCGAGTTCGAACTCAACCGCATGTGGATTCTGAGGAAAATCCTCAACCCCCTCTCCACCGTGGAGGCGATGGAACTGCTGATCGGCAAGCTGGGCGAGTACGAAGGCAACGAGGCCTTCCTCAAAGGGCTTTCCGGGGGCTGATTCCCGCCGTTCAACGGCACCGGCGCCGTCCCCTCGCCGAAGAGATGCCGCCATCACTTCCGTCCGCAGGTTTGGTGTGCCCCGGGCTCAGGCCCGGGGTGCGCCAGGCCGAGCGTAAGCGACGCACGCGGGACTTGGCACACGACGGAGGGCGGCCTCCGCATCGGCTTGTTGGAGCGTGCCGAAAGGCCAGAGACGGAGGCGGAACACAGTGACGCATCCTGGCCGGAGAGAGACGGGTCCGACTCACCTGTTTTCCATTTCGCTCTTTACGGTCCTGCCGGAGGACCCTCCCCGCTACAGTCGCTCGCTATCCGCTCGTTGACGTGCCCGACGCATCTTGACAGACCGAAAAACGGCCGCTATTATTGCATACCTGAGCAATCGCTCATATATGCAGTATAGTTGACGCATCAGTTCGAAGCGCTGTTGAACAGGTGACCAGGGTAAGTACACTGAGCATATGCTCACTTATGCACATATAGGAGGATGCCGGTATGAGGTACCGGGGCGTCGTGGCCATGCTGTTTCTCGCTGCAGGCATCGGGACTCTCGCGGGGAGCGGTCCCTATTTCGATACGTACACGCACCACCTGGAGCCCGGGACGTGGGAGTTGGAGGCGGGCGTCGATTCCGTCAAGCCGCCGGGGGAGCCGTGGGCCTTGGGACAGGTGCTCGAACTCGAGCACGGATTCAACGCACACTTCGCATCGTCGCTGTATCTGCTCGGCTCGAAGTTGGCGGGCGAATCGTGGCGGGTCGACGGATTCCAGGTTGAGAGCCGATTCAGGCCCTGGACCGGCAACCGGTTCTTTCTGCCGACCTTCTACCTGGAGTACGAGCAATATGCCCACCCCGAAACATACAAGACGGCCGTCGTGGGAAACCTGGAGGGAGAAGGTCCAGAGCGCTTTCACACGGAGCACGAAGTCGAGGCACGCCTGATCTTTTCGCAGGACCCTTACTGGGGCAACCTGTCTCTGAACCTCGTCGCCGAGAAGAGCCTCGACGGTGGTGCGACGGCGTTCGGGTACACAGCGGGCTTCTACGTGAACGCATACGACACCGGATGGGGCGCCGAAACGGGCCGGGGCGAGGACGGGGACGACCGCGTACGCGTGGGGCTGGAGCTGTACGGAGGCCTTGGAAACGACGGAGGGTTCGGGTTCGCGCCCGGCCGGCAGGAACACTATATCCAACCGTTCGTGTCGTTCCCGCTGGGATTCCGCGCGGCCCTCAAGCTTGGGGCCGCCTTCGGCCTGACCTCCGGGGCCTCCGACTCAATCCGGGCGCTCGTGACAATCGAACTGTAGCGCGGGAAAACATGAAGTCCCGGGGCATTTCCGGTCAGACATCGGGCGATGTACAATAAGGCTTCTTTCAGACAACCGCACCGGCGTCCAAGGTAGGGAGGACAGAATGCGCACTTGGGGGAAATTGGCAGGCGTCCTGGGCATCGCCACGTGCCTGGGACTGGCGGCGGCCGCTCAGGCGGTTCCGGGGCAGGTCGTCCGGACGTGGCCCCTCGATCTCCGAACTCCGACGGGACTCACGTGGGACGGCAGCCATCTGTGGGTGGCCGACTACGACACAGCAACGTTGAACGAGGTGGATCCCGCCACGGGCAGGACCGTCGGCAAGCTGGACGCCCCCGGCTATGCGCCCATGGGGCTGGCATGGGACGGAAGGCTTCTTTGGGTAGTAGACTCGGCGGACAAGACGGCCTATGCCATCGATACGGAGACCAGGATCACGGAAAGGGCTCTGCCCCTCGACACCGCGAACCCGGAAGGTATCGCCTGGGACGGAAGGGCCCTCTGGACGGCGGACGCGGGCGCGGGCAAGCTGAGCCGGCTTGACGATTCGGACGGGACGACTTTCAAGAGCCTGGCCAGCCCCACGGCCAACGGCGGGAGGCGGACGCAGGAGATCGGCCTCGCCTTCGACGGCGACCGCCTGTACGTGAGCGATCGGGTCACGGACACCATCTACCGGATGGACCCGAATACCGGCGCGGTCATGGACACGTTCCCCTCGCCCGGTCCCTACGCCGCAGGCCTCGCGTGGGACGGGAGCCATCTCTGGAACGTGGACTACGAAACGCGAACCCTTTACGAGCTCGTCGTGACCGATCCCGCGCCCTACGTGCGCACGAACAGGAAGCACGAAAGGGTACGCTACACGGAGGCTTGGCGAAACTTCGGACCGGGGGTGGTCAAGACGCTCGACCTATACATCGCCGTCCCTGTCGACCTGCCCAGCCAGCAGCTCCTCAAGGCGCCTGAATTCACGCCGAAACCCACGGACTTCGTCACCGACCAGTGGGGCCAGAAATGTGCCCACTACCGGTTCACGGACATCGGGCCCGGCCGGGCCGTGTCCGCGGTCATGAAGGTGGACGTCGACCTGTTCAAGGTTCGATGGCACGTCGATCCCGACAAAGTGGGCACCCTCGACGACATCCCGGCCGACATCCGGAAGAATTACACCCTGAACAACTCAAAGCTGGTGTTCGACGACCCCGTCATCCAGAACGCAGTCAGGGAAGCCGTGGGCGACGAGGCCAACCCCTACTGGATCGCCTGGAAGATCAACCGATACATCCAGAAGAAGATGCACTACGAGCTGGCCGGCGGTTGGAACATCGCCCCCACCGTCCTGTCGCGGGGGTCCGGATCCTGTTCCGAATACACCTTCGTCATGCTTGCCATGTGCCACGCGGCGGGCCTCCCCGCCCGTTACGCCGGCTCGGTCGTCATCCGCGGCGACGACGCGAGCAGGGACGACGTCTTCCACCGCTGGGTTGAGGTATACCTCCCCGGCTACGGCTGGTTCCCCGTGGACCCGTCGGGCGGCGACTCCCCGGAACCCGCCGGGCAGGCGGCTTTTTTCGGGGAACTCCAGAACCGTTTCCTCATCACGACCCTGGGCGCCGGCGGCAGCCGGACGCTCGGCTGGGACTACGACAGCAACGCCCGCTGGACCGCTCTGGGACGGGTCAAGCTCATGCAGCGCAAGGACGGAGAGTGGACGCCCGTCGGAAAAAAGTACGAAACCCGGGCCAAGGGCGAAGCGGGCGGACTGACGTGCAAGCCCGGCCCCTGAGGGGGCCGGGGGCCGTGCGGGCTCCAAACCCGCCGGGGCCGCAAGGTTCTTGAAAGATTCTGTATTTTGTGTTATCTTTTACCACAAGTGGGCCAAAAGCCCACTTTTTCTTTTGCGCGGAGAACTGGCCCATGGAAGCACCTTGGTTGGAGACGCTTAGAAATTTGGCCGAAGCCACGGCCCGGTCCTACGGACTGGAACTGTTCGACCTGGATTACAGACTGTCCGGGCGGCGGTGGTGGATACGGGTCACCCTCGACAGGGAAGACGGCAACGTGGGCATCACGGACTGCGAGAACGTGTCCCGCCACCTCTCCGTCCAGCTCGATGTGGAGGATTTGATCCCGCACGCGTATGATCTAGAGGTATCGTCCCCCGGCGTCGAACGCCCCCTGAGGGAGATAAGGCACTTTCAGCGGTTCGAAGGACAGCCGGCCCGAATCGTCCTCGGTCCGGGGGGGGAAGACGCAGGACAGGTCCTCGAAGGCGAACTGCAGGGGACGGAGGGTGAGAACGTACGGATCCGGGTGGGCGAGGAAACGGTGATCGTGCCCATGGGGCGCGTGAAGGAAGCCCACCTGGTCTTTCGGTTTCCGTGACAGCGAAGTAAGGAGAATCTGCATGTCCAGCGAGCTTTTGCAAGCCATTGAGGCCCTCGGCCGCGAAAAGGGTATCGACAGGGAGATCGTCATTTCTGCTCTTGAAGACGCCATGGCCGCGGCCGCCAAGAGGGTCCTGCACTCACAGGAGGCCTTCATAGGCCACTTCGACCGGGAAACCGGCGAGATGAGACTTGCCAAGATCAAGAAGGTGGTGGAAGGGCCCGAGGTGGAGAACCCGCTCACCGAGATCCCCTTGAAGGAAGCGAAGAAGACGAAGAAGGACGCCCAGGTGGACGACATCGTGGAGTTTCCCCTGGAAGCGACGCCCTACATGGGGCGCATCGCCGCGCAGCAGGCCAAACAGGTCCTCACCCAAAAGATCCGGGAGGCCGAGCGCGAGATCATCTTCGAGGAGTACAAGGACCGCATCGGCACGATCATCAACGGGGTGGTCAAGCGCATCGAGAAGCGCAACATCATGGTGGACATCGGCCGGACCGAAGCGCTGCTGCCGGTATCCGAACAATGCCGTGGCGAGCGCTTCCTCCAGTCGGACCGGATCCGCGCCCTCATCATCGACGTGAGGGAGAACACGAAGGGCAGCCAGATCGTTCTCAGCCGGGCCAGCAAGGACTTCGTGGCCAAGCTCTTCGAAGCCGAGGTCCCCGAGATCTACGACGGGACCGTGGTGATCAGAGCGGTCGCCCGGGAGGCCGGGGAGCGGACGAAGATCGCCGTGATGAGCAAAGATCGCGACGTGGATCCCATCGGCGCCTGTATCGGCATGCGGGGCATGCGCGTCCAGGCCGTGACGCGGGAGCTGAGGGGCGAGAAGATCGACATAATCCCCTTCAAGGACGAGCTGTCGGATTACGTCAAGGCCGCCCTGGCGCCGGCCACGGTCACGCGGGTTCAGGTGACCGACCCTGATACCAAGCGCATGGAAGTGGTCGTCCCGGAGGACCAGATATCGCTGACCATCGGCAAGCGGGGCCAGAAATTCCGCCTCGCCGGTCTGCTGGTGGGCTGGGAACTCGACGTGAAGAGCGAGGAGGCGAAGAAGCAGGAAATCCTCGCGGCCATGAGCAGCATGATGGGCGAAGTGGAAAGCGGCGAACCGACCGAGGATGAAGCCCCAGCGAGCGATTCTGCAGAAAACGAGGCCCCGGAGTCTGAAATCGAAGAGACGGCCGTCGACGGCGGCGAGCTCGGTCAGGAGCCCCCGGAGGACGCGGACACGCAAGACGCCGCCCAGATACCCGAGGAGGTTATGGAGGCGCTGGCCGAACGGGGACTGGATTCCCCCGAGGCGGTAGCCGCCGCTTCCGACGATGAACTGAACCAGATACCGGGCATGAACCCCGACATCCTTTCCAGCTTGAGAGCTTGGGCAGAAGGGGAGCCGGATGAGGGGGAGGAATAAGCTATGGCGAAGATCAGGGTGTACGAACTGGCGAAAAAGATGGGCATCCCGTCCAACCAGCTTCTCGAGGAGCTCAAAGCTCTCGGGGTGGAGGTGAAGTCCAACTTTTCGACCCTCGACGAAACCGCCATGGCTCAGCTCGGCGGGGCCAAGAGAGCCCCATCCCCCGGACGTGAGGCGCGTGCCGAAGGAACTGGGAAGCAGGAGCCCGCGCCTCCCGCCAGGCCCAAGCCCCCGCAGGCGGCCCCCAGGAAGGAGCCCGTGAGCAAATCCGCCGGCCAGGACGCGAGGGCGGGGGCGCGCAGGGAGACCGCAAAGGGGCGCCCGGCCGCCGGCCGGGTCAAACAGCATGATCAGTCCGAGCGCGGCGCCGCGGACCGCGGCCAGCGCCAGGGCGCGAGACCGGCCGCCCCGTCGGACCGCGGACAAGCCAGGCCTTCGGGTTCGGCACACGGCCGACCGCAGCCGCAGCGTGGAAGAGAGGCCCAGCCATCCGGCCGTCCGGCTCCCGCGGGAGCGCCCAGGCCTGCGCCCAGGTCGGCCCCCCATCCCGAGGCCAGGCGAAAGACGAAGCGCGAGCGGCGCATGGAGAAGCTTCAGGCCAAGGTGGACAGGCGCGAACGCCTCCAGCAGGAACTCATCGAGGCCCAGACCAAGGCCGAGAAGGGCGAGGCGATCTTCATCCGCGAAGGGATTACGGTCAAGGAACTCGCCGAGAAGCTCAACGTCAAGGTCAAGGACATCATCGGCAAGCTCATGATGAGGGGCATCCTCGCCACCATCAACCAGCCCCTCGACGGCCAGGTGGCCATCCAGGTCTCATCCATGTTCGGCTTCGCCGCCGAGATCATATCCTTCGAGGATGAAATGATCCTCACGCAGGAGGAGGCGCCTGACAGCGAAAAGTCGCCGCGCGCCCCCGTAGTCACGGTCATGGGACACGTCGACCACGGCAAGTCCTCGCTGCTCGAGGCCATTCACGACGTGGACATCACCGGGAAGGAGCACGGCGGCATCACGCAGCACATCGGTGCGTACAAGGTCAAAACGCACGACCGCGAGTACGTGTTCCTGGACACGCCCGGGCACGAGGCCTTCACGCTGATGCGCGCCCGCGGAGCCCAGGTCACGGACATCGTAATTCTGGTGGTGGCCGCTGACGACGGTGTAATGCCCCAGACCATCGAAGCCATCAACCACTGCAAGGCCGCCAACGTGCCCATGGTCGTGGCCATCAACAAGATCGACAAGCCGGGCGCCAACCCGGACAACGTGAAGAAGGAGCTCGCCCAGCACGGCGTCCAGGCGGAGGACTGGGGCGGCGACGTGGTCACCGTTCCCGTTTCGGCCAAGACCGGGAAGGGCGTGGAGGACCTGCTGGAGATGGTGGGCCTGGTGGCCGACATGCTCAACCTCGAGGCCTACCCGGAACAGAACGCCATGGGCACGGTACTTGAGTCCAGGCTGGACCGGGCGAGGGGATCCGTGGCGACGGTGCTCATTCAGGACGGAACGCTGAAGGTGGGCGACCTCTTCCTGTGCGGTTCGACCTTCGGACACGTCCGGGGTCTGTTCGACGACAAGGGCGAGCGCGTGGAGGAGGGCGGTCCCAGCACGCCGGTGGAGATCCTCGGCTTCTCGGAAGTCCCCGCCGTGGGCTCCGTGTTCCAGGCCATGGACGACGAAGCCAAAGCCCGCCAGGTGGCCTCCTTCCGGAAGGAGCAGGAGAAGGCCAAGTCCCTCAGGACCAACAAGGTGCGCCTGGACAACGTGCTGGGCGCCATCCAGCAGGGCGAGATACAGGAACTGTCGCTGATCATCAAGGCGGACGTCCAAGGGTCGCTCGAAGCCATCACCCAGCAGGTCGATGAGCTGTCGACCGACGAGGTGAAGGTGGGCGTGGTCCATAAGGGCGTCGGAGCCGTATCCGAAAGCGACGTGCTTCTGGCGTCGGCCAGCAACGCCCTCATCATTGGCTTCAACGTTCGCCCCGAGAGAAAGGCGGCCGACGTAGCCAAGGCCGAAGGCGTGGAGATCTACCTGTTCACCGTCATCTACGACCTCGTGGACCGGCTCAAGCAGGCCCTCAGCGGCATGCTCAAGCCCATCGAGCAGGATGTGGTTCTGGGACACGCGGCGGTGAAGGAGATCTTCCGCATCCCCAAGGTCGGAACGGTGGCCGGCTGCATGGTGGAGGACGGGCGGGTCACGCGCACGAGCCTCATCCGGGTGCTGAGGGACAACGTGGTCATCCATTCGGGCAAGCTGAGCTCCCTCAAGCGCTTCAAGGACGACGCCTCGGAAGTCAAGGAGGGGCTGGAGTGCGGCATGAGCCTGGAGAACTTCAACGACGTGAAGCCGGGCGACGTTCTCGAGGCCTACGAGGTCAAGTACCAGGAACGTACGCTCTAGGTCTTCCCGGAACGCTCCGCCGCACGGACACGGCCGTCCCGGAAATGTCCGGGTGCGCCCAGGCACGCGACACGGCCTGCCGCCGGATGGCGGGGGCCTTCACTCAGGGGTGCTTATGAGGCGCTTCGCAAAGAAAGACAAGGTCTCGGATCTTCTCCGCCACGCCATATCCAACGCCTTCCTCATGGAGCTTCAGGATCCGGACCTGCGCTGGATAACGCTGACGGAGGTCCAGCTCAACAGGGACCTATCGGTCGCGAAAGTGTACTACACGGTTCTCGAGCAGAATCTCGGCAGGGAGGACGCCGCAAAGGCCATCGCCTCGAACATGCGCGACCTGCGCGGGTACCTCGCGGGAAAGCTCCGGCTCAAGCAGCTGCCCGAACTGCGCTTCGCCTACGACGATACCTACGAAAACGCCCGGCACATCGAGGAACTGATACAGTCCATACACAAGGACGACCATGGCGACGCGACCTGAGGTCCTCGACGGTATGATCCTCCTGGACAAGCCGGCCGGTATCACGTCGCACGACTGCGTGGCGGAGGTCCGGAAGCTCTGCCCCCGCAAGTTCAAGGTCGGACACGGGGGCACCCTGGATCCCTTCTGCACGGGGCTGCTCATCCTACTGACCGGGAAGACCACCCGCCTCGCGAGCTTTTTTCAGGGGATGAACAAGGGCTACGAAGGCGTGGTTCGCTTCGGTGAAAGCACCGACACCTTCGACCGGGACGGAAAGGTGACAGGCACCGGTACTCCACCGTCCCTGAGCCCGGACGAGTGGCAGGCGCTCGCCAATCGCTTCGTGGGCCGGTGCCTTCAGAAGCCCCCCGCCTTTTCGGCCAAGCGGGTTGGGCACGTGAGGGCGTACGAGCTGGCCCGCCGGGGTGAGGCGCCCGACCTCGAGCCCGTGCCCATCAGCATCTACGAGTTCAACGTCTCGCCGCTGAGCGACCGGGACCTGCACTTCCGCCTCAAGTGTTCGTCCGGCACCTACGTGCGGGCCCTCGCGCGGGATCTGGGCGAGGCGGCCGGTTGTCCGGCCCACTGTTACCAGCTCTGCCGGACCGAGGTGGGGGCCTTCACCGTGCACCAGACCAACGCGCTTGACGCCCCCTTCGAACCTCAAGGCTTCATTCCGTTCGACGACGTGAACCCCGGCTTCCCGGTCCACCAGGCCAACCATCGCGAGGAGAAGCTCCTCATGTTCGGGCAGAAGATTCCCGCACCGAAGCAGCTGGTGGGGGAGCAGTCGCCGGTCAAGATCTTGGCACCGTCCGGACGGTTCATCGCGCTGGCCAGGCTGGAAGGCCGCCAGCTCCAGCCGGCGGTCGTGTTTCCGGAATAGGGTTCCGCCCGACGGGACCTGCGAAAAAAGGGCCCGTTCAGGGCCCTTTGTTCGCTTCCGGAGACTCGTCGGAATCGGGACTATTTGGACTTGTCCAGGATGAAGGAGTTGTCGACCACCAGGCCGCCCTTCTTGCCTACGACGCGCCAGTAGAAGGTTACCTGGGTGGCCGGGTTGGCGGCTGCGGCCGTGATGACTTTCTTCTGCCACTTCTTGAGCTTGGGTTGCCAGGAGGTTCCCTTCACCCATTTCTTGCCCTGCATCTTGCTGGTCAGAACCACGGACGTGAAGGAGGGGTCGGTGGCGATCAGGACCTGGTACTTGTTGTCGATCCCGTTCGACAGCCAGGTGAAGGTGGGCGCCCCACTGCTGAGCGAGTAAACGGGCGTGGGGTTGGAGAACTGGAGGGAAACGGACCGGGTGCCCTCGTTGCCGCCCGAGTCGAACGCGATGGCGGTCAGGGTGTAGTTCCCGTTCTGGAACACGGCCGAATCGGCGGTCCAGTTCAGGTAGCTCGAATTGCTGCTGGCGACTTCGGTGTCGTTCACGTAGAGTTCGAGCTTGCTGAGGGAGAAGTCGTCCGTGGCGTTGAGGGTCACGCTGAACATCCCGCTCACGACGGACCCGTCGGCCGGTGCGCTCATGTCGATGTAGGGGGCGTCGTCGCGCCGCTGGAGGTGGCGCGCGCTCATGTTCGCCTGAGACCAGGGGCCGGAGGCCGGACCGCCGGGCACCTTGTAGCTGACGAGTTCGTTGGCGTCGGCTCCCGACCGGATGACGATGAGTCCGTTGGCGCCGTCGGCCGTGAGATTCACGTCCCTGCCGTTCCCCACGCTCGGCATGTAGCCGTAGAAAGCTCCCGAGACACCGTCGAACCATGCGATGACACCGGTGGTGTCGCTGTAGGTCACAGTGCCGTACCGGTCGATGGCCATGGAGTGGGTGGCGGAGGGCGACCACGAACTGTTCACCTGGCTGAACTGCCATACGATGGTGCCGGTGGACACGTCGAAGGCGTAGATGTCACCGCCG
>JBJKRE010000124.1:0-6556 GCA_046704825.1 Acidobacteriota bacterium | reverse complement strand
TTGGTTGTCATGGTGGGGTTGGATTGGTGTCTTAAGGCGGGGTTGCTCCGGCACAGCCCGCTGCCTCTCAGACGTCGACGGGGCGGTGCGTTTCCGGGTGCGTCCAGGTCGCATCCGGGGGGTGTGCGGCGTCCGTCGGACTCAGTGTGACGCGCGACACAGCGCCGGGTTCCCGGTGTGGAGGAGTGTGTGAACACGCCGGGTGAACGCTGTTCCGGGACGGTTTCTGCCCGTGGATATGGGGCGGGGAACCAGGACGGCCCTCTGGAGGCCGTCGAGCGGATACGTCGTTCATATTTTAGCGCGAACATCGTTCTCGTGCTGAAAAGTCTCCTGAAAAAAGGAGCTTAAGTGCTCCAGGTCGGTTGTCCGCTTCTTGACCGGTAAATGAGTACACGGTAAGAAGAGACCGTCCTTCTCGCAAAGGTCAACAAACACAAGGGGTTGCGAATACAGGCACGGGTCTTGCTGTTTAACTCGTTAACTTAGGGAGGTGGTTATGCACAAGCGTACCTTAGTCGCCACACTGGTCATGGCACTCGGAACGGCGCTCCTCGCCGCGGCACCTGCGGGCATCACGATGCGCGGTCCCGCACCCATGCCCGTGCCCGGAACCAGGACCATCCATCCTCAGGCCGCGAGGGCGAACGCCGATTCGGTGGCCACCATGTACCTGACCAGCGTGAAGGCGCAACTCGGTCTGGACGAGCCCGACCTCGCGTTCGTGCCCGTCAGTACCGTGGTCGACGCGCACGGTGCGAGCCACGTCCGGTTCCAGGAAACCTACAGGGGCGTCCCGGTCTTTTCCCGGGCGGTCATAGCCCACGTGAACAACGGGGCGCAGGGCGTCTTCTCTCTGAGCGACAGGGCCGATAACATCCCGTTCATGGACGTCACGCCGGCCTTCAGCGCCGAGCGCGCCGAGAGGCTTGCGCGGAGGGATTTCCACCTTAACAACGGTCCCGGAAGCGCGGACGCGACCGCCGAACTCGTGATCTATCCGGGGTGCCAGGGCTACGCTTTGGCCTATACCGTCCGGGTCTCGAACGTGCTTCACGACGGCTTCACCCCGGCCGAGACCATGTACGTAGTCGACGCGAAGAGCGGCCTGATTCTCGATTCCTGGAACGCCCTCGAAACGAAGAAGCCGACGGCGGGCGGCGGTGGGGGCCACGGTGGCCACAGCGGTGGCGGAGGGGCTGTGACCTACAGCACTCCGGTCATCGGCACCGGTTATTCTCTCTACAGCGGAAGTGTGTCGATCGGCACGGCCCAGGCCTCGGACGGCTCCTTGAGCTTTGCCATGAAGGACCTTGCCCGGGCCTCCATGTACACCACGGACATGAACAACCGCACAAGCGGAACCGGCACCATGTTCACGTCGACCTCCAACGCGTGGGGCAACGGGAGCACCAGCGATGCCGCGACCGTGGGCGTCGACGCGCACTTCGGCGCGGAGATGACCTACGACTTCTACAAGAACACCTTCGGCCGGGTCGGGATCGACGGCAAGGACATGTCGACCTACTCGCGCGTCCACTACGGCCGGAACTACAACAACGCCTTCTGGTCCGACTCCTGCAAGTGCATGACGTACGGCGACGGAAACGGCAGGGTCCTCGGGCCACTGACCGCCCTCGACGTGACGGGCCACGAGATGAGCCACGGCGTGACGGCGTCGACGTCCAACCTCACCTATTCGGGCGAGTCGGGCGGACTCAACGAGTCCTTCTCCGACATCATGGGCACCGGCGTCGAGTACTACGCCTCCACCCACGGCGCCAACAAGCAGTGGAACTACGACATCGGCGAGGACGTGTACACGCCGAGCACGCCGAACGACGCGCTCAGGTACATGGACGATCCCACCAGGGACGGCTCCAGCATCGACAACTACGCAAACTACTACAGCGGGCTGGACGTGCACTACTCCTCTGGCATCTGGAACAACATGTTCTATCTGCTCGCGCACGGCGGAAAGAACGGGACGTCGGGCATCAGCGTGAACGGGATCGGCATCGACGACGCCCTGGCGATCTGCTACGAGGCCAACACGGGCTACTTCAGCTCCGGCGAAACCTTCCACCAGGCCAGGCTGGACTGCATCGCGGCCGCGGAACAGCTCTTCGGCACCGGCAGCACGCAGGCCCAGCGAACGGCCGATGCGTGGACGGCGGTGGGCGTCAACTGACGGGAATGACCTGCTGACGGATAAAGCCGGGCGGACATCGCCCGGCTTTTCTGTTCCATCGGGCCTGCGGCGGGGGGCGCGGCAGGCAGGGATGCCGATCAGACCTCGGCGTCCAGCTCGAACTGGATCTTGGCACGCTCGTACATGGTCTTGAGGCCGGCCTTGTCCACGCTCTTGATGAAGGCCTCCCGGGGGTCCACGAGCCCCTGCTTGACCAGTGCGAAGAGCGCGTCGTTCAGCGTCACGTTGCCCTGTGCCTTCTGCGTCTGCATGATGGAGGGGATCTGGAAGGTCTTGCCTTCACGGATGAGGTTGGACATGGACGCGTTGATGAGCAGGACCTCCATGACGGCGATCCGTCCGCCGCCCGCCTTTTTGCACAGGTTCTGCGACAGCACTCCCTTAAGGCACTCCGAGAGCATGACGCGTATCTGGGACTGCTGGTCCACGGGAAACTGGTCGATGACCCGGTCGATGGTCGATGCGGCCGTGGTGGTATGGAGCGTGCCGAATACGAGGTGCCCCGTCTCGGCCGTTTCGATGGCGATTGCGATGGTCTCCAGGTCGCGCATCTCGCCGACCATCACGATGTCCGGGTCTTCCCTGAGGGCGGCGCGGAGGGCCTTCTTGAAGCTCTCGGTGTGTACGCCCACCTGCCGCTGGTTGACGAGGCACTTCCTGTTCTCGTGGACGAACTCGATGGGGTCTTCGATGGTGATGATGTGGTCGGTCCGGTTACGGTTCACGAAATCTACGAGCGCGGCGAGCGTGGTCGATTTGCCCGATCCGGTCGGCCCCGTAACGAGAACGAGCCCCTTAGAAAGCCAGCACAGGTCGACTACCTGCTTTGGAATGCCGATCTGCTCGATGGTGGGTATTTTGGATGGGATCTGGCGGAAGACGCCCCCCATTCCCATCCTGTCCATGAAGAAGTTGCAGCGGTAGCGGGCGAGCCCCGGGATCTCGTACGCGAAATCCGTATCGCGGCGCTCTTCGAATTCCTTCCGGTTCTTCTCGGGGCATATGGGCCAGAGGTACTCCTTGACGGTCTCCGGCGTGAGCGAGTCCTGGCCTTCGAGGCGGCACATTTCGCCGTCGACCCGGATGTAGGGCGGTTCTCCGATACTGAGGTGCAGGTCCGAAGCCCCCCGGTCGGCCAGCACGTGGAGGAGAACGTCGATCCTGTTCTTCACGTTCCCGCGATCGACCGGAGGATTGTTTTCGATCGGGGGCGGCGTCGTCTCGGCCGGCCCGGGCGAGTCTTCCATGGGGTCGACGGAGGCCGACAGGCCGGCATCCGAAAACTCGACGGAGAACGTGTACCCTCTGTACACGAACCGGCAGGGCTGATGCCGTTCGAGGAGGTCGGAGCTGGCCGGGTCGGCCAGTTCCTTGAGGTAGGCCACGAGGGCCGCCTCGGCCAGCGGAGCCTTCAAGACAGGGCGTGTTCCAGAGCCGGTGTGGAACTGCGGGATCTCGCCCGCCTGGAAGGTGAGCCGGTGCGCGTTGCAGGCGTCCATCGCGCCCAGGATCTTGTCAAGCGCCGCCATTATTCTCCTCCAGAATTCTGATGAACATCACGTGGGCCGTATTTACGAGGTAGAGGTCTTCGTCCGCCTCCACGTGGAGAAACGTCTTTTCCTGGTTCACGATGTCCGAGACCCGCCGGTGCCCTTCGGGCGCGACTGCGTAGACGTACCCCTCAAGGGGTTCCCCCTCGGCGAAAATGCAGCGGATCCGCTTGCGCGACGCACCCTCCCGGCCCTCGAAGTAGTGCCACTCCACGTCCTGCGGCACGAGCACCTTGATCCATTTGATCGCCGACTTCCGGAGCAGCACCGACTCGCCGTCTTCCTCCTTGAGCGGGAGAAAAGGGCGGGGCTTGTCCAGCAGGTCGCTGACCGTCTCTCTGCCCTTGTGGTTCTCGGCCACCGATGACAGGAACAGCGTCCGTTCGGCGATGGGGTAGTCGGGTACGTCGACGAGCACGACGGCCTTGTCCTTGGGAACCTTGAAATGTTCCATGGCAAACCCCGAAAAGGAAATGCGGCAAACGTTTCCCGCTCCCGGCCCGGGGCGGCGTGCCGCGCCTGGTTTAGTCCAGTTCGTCGGGGGAGACGAGAATCTCCCGCGGCTTGGCCCCGTCGGCGGGGCCCACGATGCCCCTGTGCTCCATGACGTCCAGGATGCGGGCCGCCCTGGCGTACCCGATGCGCATCTTCCGCTGGAGGTTGCTCGCCGAGGCCACACCAGTCTGCACCACAAGCCGGAGTGCGTCCTGGTAGAGCGGGTCCTCGTCGTAGTCGTCGGTGCCCGAACTGCTCTGGCCCCCTTCCAGGGGCGGCCCGTCCTTGAGCACCTCGGTGTCGTACTCGGGCTCGCCCTGCTTGATGAGGTACTGGATGACGCGCTGGGTCTCGGTGTTGGACAGGAAGCCGCCATGGATGCGGATGAGGCGCCCCGAACCCGGCGGCAGGAAGAGCATGTCGCCCTTGCCCTCGAGGGTTTCGGCGCCGTTCTGGTCGAGGATGAGGCGACTTTCCAGCTTCTCACGGACCTGGAAGGCGACCCTGCTTGGCAGGTTGCTCTTGATCACGCCCGTGATGACGTCCCGGGAGGGCCGCTGGGTGGCGAGGATGAGGTGGATGCCCACGGCCCGCGCCATGGCCGACAGCCGTGCGATGGCCGTCTCCACTTCCCTGGCTACGGCCGCCATCAGGTCGTAGAGTTCGTCGATGATGATGACGATATAGGGCAGGGGGCGGTTGATGGCCTGGACGGTGTCCACGGAACTCGGCGTGAGACTCCTCACGTAGGCGTTGTACTGGTCGATGCTGCGGACCTTGGCCGAGGCCAGCAGTTTGTAGCGTTCCGTCATCTCCCTGACGGCCCAGTTGAGGGCGTTGGCGGCCTTCTTCACGTCGGTCACGACGGGGGTCAGCAGGTGTGGGATCCCTTCGTAGACCTTGAATTCGACCTGTTTGGGATCGACAAGTATGAGTTTGACCTCGTCGGGGCTGGATCGGAACAGGATGCTGTGGATGAGGGCGTTGATGCCCACGCTCTTGCCCGAGCCCGTCGTGCCGGCCACGAGCAGGTGCGGCATGTGTCCCAGGGTGGTGATGAAGGGGGTCCCGTCCACCGTTTTGCCCATGGCCAGCGGAAGCTTGCCGGGCGTGTCCACGAAGGCCTTGGACTCGATGAGTTCACGGAACGATATGATCTCCCGGTTCTCGTTGGGCACTTCGATGCCCACGTGGGATTTGCCGCTGATACGGTCGATGCGTATGTGGTCGGCCTTGAGGGCGATGGCGAGGTCGTCCTCCAGAGAGGTGATGCGCGTGTACTTCACCCCCGGCGCAAGCTTGAACTCGAAGATGGTGACCACCGGTCCGGGGTGTATTTCCACGACCTCGCCGGCGATGTCGAACTCGAGCAGGCGCTCCTCGATCCGCCGCGCCTTGTCCCTCAGGAGCTGTTCGTTGACGGGCGGGCGGGTGCGGGCCGGGTCCAGCAGGTTCGTGGGGGGCAGACGATAGCCTTCGTTGGGAGCCGGCTCCAGCGGAAGAGCCGGGGGCACCAGCGACCGCTCGCTGATGTGCAGGTCCCTGGATTCATCTGCGGCCGCCTTCGGCTTCGGTTTCAAGCGCTCCTGCTGCTTCTGGCGTATCTGGTCCCGCATCTCGTCCCGGGATTGTTCCTGCTTCTTACGCTCGCGGCGCACCCCCCAGGCGGTGAACATGCGTTTGGCCGGTGCGAAGGTTTTGCCGAGCATCTCGAGGAAGGAGACGCGGAAGAAGAGCATGAGCGTGATGATGACCCAGACGGGAATGAATATGGCGGTGCCGCCCGAGCCGATGGCCCGTTCGGAGATCTCGCCGAGGATGAGGCCTGCCATCCCACCCACGGCCAGGGGGGCCTGCTGGCCGTAGAGGGGCGGGTTGACCGTGCCGAAAGCCCACTGGAGGAGCGTGGCCTGGCTCAGAATGAGGGAAAGCCACAGCACGAACCGCCCCGGCTGGATAAAGGATTCCCGCGTGATGAACTGCACCCCGACGCGTCCCAGGAAGAATGGGATATATAGAGCCGTGAGGCCCAGCGCGTGGACCAGAAGCGACGCCCAGTAGGCCCCCAGAATGCCCACCCAGTTCTTCGGCATCATGGCGACCGTTCCGAAGGAGAAGGCGCCGGGGTCGTAGGGATGGTAGGAACACAGCGCGAGAAGTGTCAGCAGGGTGGCGGAAAAGGTCAGGATGGCGGAGATCTCTCGCCCGAGGGACAGCTTCCCGTCCCCGGCAGCTGGAGAGACGGGCTTGTCACCCACGGGGACCGGATTGCCTCGTTCCTTGGCGCGCTTTGCCATTG
>JBJKRE010000123.1:0-5540 GCA_046704825.1 Acidobacteriota bacterium | reverse complement strand
GTGCTGGTCATGTGCGACCCGGAGCTATGCGGTTGAACAGGGCGACCATGCGCTGCATGAGGGCCAGGCGGTTCTGCTGGAGGGCGGTCTTTTCGGGGTCCTTGCCCTCCGGGTCGCACATGACCAGCACGTCGTCGAAGAAGGTGTCCACGGCGGGCCGCACCTTCGACAGAACGCGGAGGGCCTCGGCGTAGGCGCCCTGCCCCAGCAGTTCGCCGGCCTTGTCCTTCACGGACTCGTAGGCCGCGTACAGCGCCCGTTCGCCCGCGCCCTCCTTGTCGGACTCGAGCAGGAAGCGTTCGGGCTTCAGCGGGTACTCGGGGATGCCCTTGAGGATGTTCTTCACGCGCTTGAAGGCCACGGAGAGGGCGTCGAAGTCGTCGCTGAACTCGTTGCGCACGGTGTGCACGGCGTCCAGCTTGCGGTTCAGCTCGGCCGGTTCGGTCAGGCCGAAGGCCAGGACCGCGTTGATCTCGTCGTAGGCGAAGCCCTTCTCCTCCCACAGGAAGCGCAGGCGGCCGGCCAGGAAATCCACCAGCCCGTCCGGCACCTCGCCCTGTCCGGCCAGGAACGCTTGAAGGTCGAGGCCGCCGATTCCTTGGTGCTCCATGAGGATGCGCAACAGCCCCATGGCGGCGCGCCGCAGGGCGAAGGGGTCCTTGGAGCCGGAGGGCACCAGGCCGATGCGGAACATCTCGCGCAGGGTGTCGAGCTTGTCGGCGGCCGCCACGCACGCGCCGGCGCCGTTCCTCGGAAGGTCGTCGTCGGTCGAGGCCGGCCGGTAGTGGTCGTAGAGGGCCTGCCACTCCTCGTCCGCGCGGCCCTGGGCTTGGGCGTACAACCCGCCCGCGATGCCCTGCAGGCTAGTGAACTCCTTTTCCTCCACGAGCAGGGACACCAGGTCACCCTTGCAGTTGCGCGCGGCCCATGCCGCTTTCTCCTCGTCGATCCCCCACTGGCCGGCCAGTTTCCGGGCCACGGCCTCCATGCGGACGGCCTTGTCGTAGTAGGTCCCCAGCTTGGGGTGGAAGACCACGCCCTTGAGCGCGTCCAGTCTTGTCTCGAAGGCGACGGCCTTGTCGTGCTCGTAGAAGAACCGGGCGTCGGCCAGCCGGGAGCGGGAGACGTTTTCGAGGCCCTTGCGGATCAGCCTTTCGGGATCGGCAGGAGAATCCATGACCGCCAGGAAGTGCGGCATGGCCCTCCCCTCGCCGTCGCGCACCACGAAGAAGTTCTGGTGCTCTCTGAGGCAGGTCACCAGGATCTCGGTGGGCAGTTCGAGGTACTCCGCAGCGATGGCGCCGGTCAGCACCGTGGGGTATTCGCAGAGGTAGACCAGGCGCGCCAGCAGATCGGGGTCGGGTTCGACGGACCCGCCGAGTTCTGCGGCCAGCTTGTCCAGTTCCGATTCGATCTTCGTCCGGCGCTCGGCTGGATCCGCCACGACGTGTTCCTGCCGGAGCGCGTCAAAGAACGCACCCGCGGCCGGGACGTCCACGGCCACCTTCCCGTGGAAGCGGTGGCCGGCGCTCGTCCGGCCCGAGGCCGCGGCTTTGATGGTCATGGGCACGACGTCCCCGTCCAGCAAGGCGACAACCCAGCGCACGGGCCGCACGAAGAACTGCCCGCCCTCGCCCCAGCGCATGGTCTTGGGCAGGTGCAGGGCGTCCACGGCGGGCGGGACGACTTCGGCCAGGATGTCGCCCGAGGGGCGGCCCTTCACCTCCCGCTCGAAGCCCGCGCAGGGGCCCTTGGCGCCCTCGACCTCGCGGAGGTCGGCCACGTCCACGCCCTGCTTGCGCGCGAAGCCCTCGGCGGCCTTCGTCCAGTTGCCCTCCGCGTCCCGGGCGATGGCGATGGGCGGGCCGGTCACCTTCTCCACGCGGTCCGGCTGCCTGGCCGGAAGGCCGTCGATGAGGAGTCCGATGCGCCTGGGCGCACCGAACGCCTTGACCGACCCGAACTCGAGTCCGGCGGCTTTCAGGCCGTCTTCCACGCGCCGGGCCAGTTCCGTAAAGAGGCCGGCGATCATGCCCGCAGGGATCTCTTCGGTGCCGATCTCAAGTAGAAAGTCAGGCATGGTCGGCCTCCCCCTCATCCTCGAACTGCTTCATGTAGACCGCGGCCGCGGCGCACGCCAGCCGCCTCACCCGCTTGACGTAGTCCGCCCGGGCGGCCACCGAGATGGCGCCCCGCGCGTCCAGGATGTTGAAGGCGTGGCTGGCCTTGAGGCAGAAGTCGTAGGCCGGCAGGTAGAGGCCCTTTTCGAGGAGCCGATTGCTCTCGGACTCGTACTCGTCGAACCACCGGGCGGTCATGTCGGCCTTCGCCTCGTCGAAGTCGTAGACCGAGAACTGCCGCTCGGCCTCCCGGCGCATGTCGCCGTAGGTGAAGCGCTCGTTCCAAGGGATCTCGTAGACGTCGCCGATGCCGTTCAGGAACATGCAGAGCCGCTCGATGCCGTAGGTGATCTCAACCGTGATGGGCTTCAGCTCGAAGCCGCCGGCCTGCTGAAAGTACGTGAACTGGGTGATCTCGGTCCCGTCCAGCATGACCTGCCACCCCACGCCCCAGGCGCCCAGCGTCGGCGCCTCCCAGTTGTCCTCCTCGAAGCGGAGGTCGTGGGCCTTCAGGTCGATGCCGAAGGTCTCCAGGCTCCTGAGGTAGCGCTCCTGGATGTCGTCCGGGCTCGGCTTCATGATGACCTGGAACTGGTGGTGCTTCTCCACGCGCTGGGGGTTCTCCCCGTAGCGCCCGTCGCGCGGGCGGCGGCAAGGCTCCACGTAGGCGCTGGCGTAGGGCAGCGGCCCCAGCACGCGCAGGAAGGTCTCCGGGTTCATGGTCCCCGCGCCCTTTTCGAGGTCGTAGGGCTCCGCGATCAGGCAGCCCTCCCCCGCCCAGAAGTGCTTCATTTTTTCAATCAACGACTGCATCGTCAGCATTCTCTATCTCCGATGTCCTTGAAATAACTGCGTCATCGCGAAGGGGTATTGTACCCAGTTCCGGGGATGATTTGAAACCCCGAAACAACATTAACCACGGAGCACACAGAGGGCACAGAGAAAAGATTTCTTTCACAGTGAGGCAGTGAGGCGCTGAGATAGTACGACCCGGGACGGGCCTGCGAGCCAAGAATGAACAGGGAGGAGGATTATTTGAAATTTGGGAATTGGGATTTGAAAGACGCCGAGGGACGAGCCGTTGTAGCGGCCGGCGGGAGCCGGCCGAAACCCTCACTTCTTAACTTCTTCACCCCTTCACTGCGCCGTCAGGTGCATGATCACTATTCACTTGATCACTGGATCGCTCGATCACTTCTCTTCGCACAGGGAGGACGGGATTGCCTCCCTCATCGACTTTGTTCTTACAGGCTCACACACCAAGCTCTCGGCACAGGGCACCGAAACCGTCTGCATGGACGTCAAACTCGACGACCTCGCTGGCGGTGCCGAACCCCCCACCGACGTAGTCTTCCTCCGGCGCCTGCACGAAGGCCGTGCGCATTCCCGTGCGCTGGGCCGACGCCAGATCGCCTTTGTGGGCCGCGACCATCATCGCCTCACCCGGCCGCAGGCCCAACAGGCCCGTCGCTTTGAGGTACGCCTGCAGCGAGGGCTTGTAGTAGCCCAGGAACTCGCAGGAGAGGATACCGTCCCACTGCACGTGAGATTCCTTTGAGCTGGTGACGATGCTTTCCCAGCTCAAGATGGTAAGCACCACGGTAGTGTACCTGGTCCGCAGGCGCCCGATCGCCTCCGCGGCCCCGGCAAAGGCCCGCAAATGGTGCCAGGTCGCGCTCACGAGGGACGGCCGGTCGATGGCGGCCAGCAGGGGGTAACGCTCGGTCAGGCTGTCCAGGGCCCTAAGATTCATGTCGTCCGAATTCATCCACGGCAGATTCCCGGCTCTCACCTGACCGTGAACCTTCATCATCTCTTCCCGCCAGTCCCTGGCGAAGGATTGGCTGTCTATGGTGACGCCCTTTCCGTCGGCCAGTTCCTGGATTCTCTGCCGAGCAGTAGACTTCCAATCGAAGATGGTCCCGCCCACGTCGAAAAACAGCGCTTTCACTTCGCTCATCACGGCCTTCCTTTCACATCTCTTCGACGGACACCGGTGGCATTCACGCGAGCCGCACAGGTCGGATGCCGGTCCGACAAGGGGGCCGAAAATGCGTGCCTTCAGAGATTACAACTGTTCAGAAAGCCAGAACTTCCATCGAGGCGGCCCCGGTTCGGCTCCGCCTCATGCGCATGGGGCTGAGGGAGTGCCCTGCCTTCCCCATGTGCTTGCAATGAACAGCGCGGGCCCCGGCACCGCCGTCCTCCACCAATCCCGTCAGGTTGCCTTCAGAACGAGGCCCAGAGCCATGAGAAGCGTCCAGCCGGCAGATCCCAGAAAGAGGCCGCCGAGGAAGTCCATGGCGGTCCGTCTGCTGTACACGGGGACGTCCCTGCTCCGGACCACGATTGTCCTGCCCCAGTGATCTCCGTAGCGCCGATTGAGCGGCGATTCCCTCATGCACAGGTATCCGATGAGGCCCAGGAACAAACCGTCGACGTACCAGCCGAGACTGCGGATCACCGCACCTTTCATGCAGCTCGCCCGGCCGTCCTCCTGAAGGACCCTCAGCCGGCAGATCAATTTTCCGAGCGAGGCCCCGTGAATCCCCTCGCACAGGGAGTGGTAGAGAAACCCACCCGCAAGTGCCAGGGAGAACGCCGCCAGGCTGAAGCCGGAAATCCGATGTTCCCACCCCGGCGCGACGGTCCCTGCCATTTGGAGAACGACCACGACGATGCCGCCGATGACACCACCGACCACCCCCAGAACCCAGCCGAATCCGATGTCGATGATGCGTGCCAGCGCTCGCACCCAGAACCCTGCCCCCTCAGTGATTGGTTCGGTCGTCAACGGTTGTGCGTCAGTCATCACACCCTCCTCCAGGTGAAGTGCCGTTTTTCGGCGGCCGGGCAAAAGGCGCCCCGATGCCACCGCACTACGGGTAACTGTCTCGCCGGGCCCTGCCCCTGACACGCTCCGCCGGGCAGGCTGCGGGCGACCCGGCCGGAAACGGCCGCCGGCCCCCTTTTCGCATCCCCCAAGGCCTTATTGGTCCGGCGGTCCGAGCCGTCTCTTCTTGGACGTCTTTCCGCGCGGACTCTCTCGAACCTAGCGTTTCCTGAACACCAGACGTACGTGTCCGTCGCCTCCACGGACGGACAACAGTCCGGTCGTTGACCTTCGCCAGCTCTACTCCGTACGGGTGACCTACCGCTTGAAGCACCCAGCAAAGGCGACCCTTAATGCACTGATACGCAGGCGCCCAGCCCCTGGCCCCTGAACCCAGGAGGTGATCGGCGTTCACCCTCAGCATGCGCAGCTCGACACCCGGCTCCGGCTTGAGCGTAATGTCCTGCTCGATGGCTATCTCCCGCCCGCTGCCGACGTCCTTACCGTCCTGGAAGATCTTCGGCGCGCCGCCCCTGTCGTTCGTAAGCTTGGTGGGCCCCTATTCGGGCTCATCGATCGTCATGTCC
>JBJKRE010000122.1:0-6474 GCA_046704825.1 Acidobacteriota bacterium | reverse complement strand
GAAAAGGCCCGTCTCGTCGCCTATGCCGAAGTGGCAGGAGAACCCCCGGCCGCGGCCGCACGCAATCTGATTCTTGCGGCCTTGACCACGTTGGAGAAGTGAGTCTGATGAGAACTAGGCCAGGTAGCTAAGAGTATTCTTTCGGATCGGTGAAAATCTTATTAGGGGAAAATATCTAAATGTTGGCCGGACTAGGTGAGAATCTGAACCTTTCCATGCTGCCGAAAGAGGTGGAGAAGGCGAAAATTAGGCAAGCATTTCTGGCAATAGACTTGCATCAGCTTAATGCGGAACTAGGCCCTGAGGGCAGGCCTGCCTGGCCTGAGCTCATCTACGCGAACAGGGAGATCCTCAAGAATGCAGGCTTATATGAATTGCACTTGCTTCATGCCTTAGTCTATTGCACCAGCACACCTGAACCAGAAAACGATCATCTGGATGATTTGATCGCGTACGCTAACCACAAGGCTTTGCGGGGGCTAGGGGATCCCCTTCCTTCAACTGAACCACATACGCTCTACCGCGGATGTTCCGGTGTGGTAACAGAGAGGAAAGTCAGGGGATATTTCTGGACTTCGAAGCTAGGGACGGCTCAGCGCTATGCTTGCTTTCGGCACCGTTCAGATCCTGCGGTGTACAAGATCCAAGTCGAATCAGATGCCATTTTGGTCTATCACAGTATGTGGCACCCCGAGGAATACATTGTGCGTGTCCCGTCACATATTGAGCCTCTTTGGGTGTGGCCCGAGCACACGGAACCATAACGCTTATGAATAGCCTTTCGGCAGAAGGCTTACCGCCGGTTCGTAGCAAAGAGATCATTACGCCCGCGGGCAAGAGGGCTCGCAGGGACGTTTTCGGAGTAGAAGGGAGGTGCATGAAAGCGAAGCCATGGAGAAAGATTGAACCCGGTTTGTACGAACTCCCCCCGGCCAAGGACGGTAAGCCTCGGTACGCGGCCGAATGGCTCTACCAGGGCCGGAAGATCCGGCGCCGGTTCCGGACCGTGACGCAGGCGCGTCAAGTGCTCTATGCCGTGCGGGGGCAGATCGTGGAAGGCCGGTACATCGACCGGCGAAAGGAGGTCAAGACCAGGCTCGAAAAGGCCGTGGAGAAGTTCCTCGAATGGGGCAAGAACAACCTCTCCGAGTCCACCCAGGGGCACGATGCCCTCTTTTCCACGCGGTGGCTCGCCTCGCCCCATTTTCGGGGGAAGACCCTGGACGAGATCAAGCCTTCCGACGTGGAGGCCTACAAGATCGAAGAGAGGAACCAACACGGCATCCACCAGGCCGATTACAGCCTCAGGCGGCTCCGTCGGCTCTTCAACCTCTGCATAGGGTGGGAGCTTTGCGAAAAGAACCCCGTGAACGGCGGGAAGGTGAAGTTCTACCATCCCAAAGGGCTCAGGGACAGGTACATCACGCCCGAAGAAGAAGCCCTCATCCTGGAACACGCGGTCCCCAGGCTGCGGCCGGCCATCCTGTTCAGCCTCCATACGGGGCTCAGGCAGAACGAACTCCTGGCTCTCACCTGGAACGACTTCAACCCCAAAGTCGGTCGTTTCGGGGAGGTCAAGGTGCGTGGCGACGTGGCCAAGGACCGGGAAGACCGGCACATCCCCCTTACCAAGACGGCACGGGAGGCACTCGATTCCCTGCCCAGAGCCTTGAAGGGCGAGGCCCGGATCTTCGCCACCCTGGGAAACTGCCGGGAGAACCTCAACAAACTCTGGTACGCCGCGCTAGAAGCCTCCGAGGTGAACGAGGGCGCGCCCAAGTCCCGGCGCATCACCTGGCACACCCTGCGCCACACCTACGCATCCCGGCTGGTCATGGCGGGCGTCGACCTGGCCACCGTCCAGCGTCTCATGGGCCACGCGAGCATCACGACGACCATGCGGTACGCCCACCTCGCCCGGCCCCACATCGAAGAGGCCGTACTCGCCCGGGACGGCATTGGTAAAAAATCGGTAAACATGGCCGAAACGGGTGGTGGGGAGGCCGCGCCATGACGACCGGCTGGGCGTTCGTAAGTGCCTTATTGTTCACTGGGTTAGCTGGCGGAGAGACGGGGATTCGAACCCCGGGAACCCTTTCGGGTTCACACGCTTTCCAAGCGTGCTCCTTCGGCCACTCGGACATCTCTCCGCGCCGCTGATCATGATAGGGTAAAAGGCGGAAAAGAGTCAACTTCCTTGGGTTAGGGCGATTTCGAGGGGCGCGAGACGGCCGGCGTCGGCGGCGCGCCGGAGAGCCTGAAGGGGGCGTGGCTGGAACTGCCGGGCGCGCGGTCCGAGGCAGGCTTCCACGGCCTGTTTCAAGGTGAGGGGCTTGGGTACGGCGTAGGAGGGGCTGCAGCTGGAAACGAGCGCCTCGCCTAGGGACAGGATGCCCCCGATGTCCGTCTGCTTTTTGGTCCCGAAGGGGTAGCCGGAGCCGTCGGCGAACTCGTGGTGCTCTTCGGCCATGCGGGCCGTCATGGGGAACCCGAGTTGTTCGAGGATACGGCCGCCGGCCAGGGTGTGCGCCTGGAACCGCCGGCGGTCAGCGGCGCGCAGGGGCCGGACCCGGTTGAGGAGGGCCCAGGACACGTCAAGAAGACCGATATCGTGCAGCAGGGCCGCGCCTCTGAGGTAGGTGGTTTCCAGCAGGGGGGAGATTCCCCCGCCTGCCGGGCCGTCGAGGTGCTCCATCAGGGTCCGGCAGGCCGCCTCGACCTTTCGGGCGTGGCCCTTGAGCAGGAAGGGGCTTCGCGATTCGCAGTAGTCCACGAGAGAAAGTATCCAGGACCCGCCCTCTTCCAGTGTCGCGAGGACGGTGTCTTCGCGGAAGCCGCCGTAGTACTTCCTGTGTGCCGCCGTGTACAGGTCGATCATCTCGTGGATGATCATCGTCTCGGTCCAGGGATTCCTCCGGGCTCGCATCCACCGGAAGGCCTCGCGCATGTGCTTCTGCGCCAGGAGGAAGTTGTCGCGGGACAGCGCCAGGATGGACCGGAAGCGGGCCAGGGGCGGGCGAAATTTAAGGCGGGTCGCCTCCGGGAAGGCGGGGTTGTTGAGAACGCCCGCGAAGGCGCCGGCCACGGTCTCGGCAGCATCCAGTTCGCCCCTGATCCACAGCAGTTCCATCATGTTGAACTGGCAGTGGACCCGCGTGTAGAAGGAGGTCGCCATTTCCTGGGCGGCCTGCAATATTTGTCCCGTGAGAGCCAGCGATTCGTCGTCGCTCCCTTCGAGGGTAGCTTCGGCGAGGTAGCAGTCCACCAGCATGGTCATCAGGATGGCTTCCAGGTCGTCCGGCCCCATCCCTTCCCACGTGCGGCTCAGTTCGCCGTCCACGGGGACGCTCTGGAGGGCCTTTCGAAGGGCCTTGCGGGCTTTACCCCAATCCCTCCGGTACTGGTAGACGGTTCCGATGGTCGCCGCCAGCTTTGCGTGGACCGGGTGGTAGGGGGGCAGCTTCTTCGCCCGGTAGCGACCGTGCCGGCACCATGCGAGCGCCTCCCTGGTCTCTCCGAAGTTGAGGTGCCCGCGGGCGAGCCACGCGGCGCAGTAGGCGGCCGTGTCGTCGAGGCCCAGTGCCTCGGCGTGCGGGACCAGGGCCTCCCAGATCTCCTGGGCTCCGCAGTCGTCGCCACGCTCGTACAGCAGTCCCCCGCGAAGGTAGAGCGCGTGGACGAGGGGCTCGGGAAGCGCTCCCCCGTCCAGCACCTCGAGCGCATCTGCCGTGGAGGCCTCGACCTTCCGCCAGTCCTCGGGCTTCAGAGAGGGAAAGGCCGCAAGGCCCGAAAGCCAGTCGTTGTAGCTCTCGACTCTTATGGTTCGTTCGTCGTCCATTGTCCCGGTCGTCGGAAGCGGCGGGCGGCTGACCTCGCGCGCGGTGACCGTATCCCGGGGCGTTCATGTCGAGCGGGCCCACAGGGTCCCGCGACGCCCTCCGTACCGTCAGTATAAGCAGTATAAGCGCATCGACCTCGCCTGACCAAACGGCGGCGCCGACGCCGGACAAACGGCCTTTCGAGGCGCGCTCCCGGGTGTTTGACGCGGCGGGCCCGTCTCACTAAAATAAGCCGCATGGCCGAGATCCCGCCGATTCTCTCGATCAAAGGTCTATCCAAGAAGTTCGGTCACGTCAGGGTTCTGGAGGACGTGTCGCTGGACGTGCGCGTGGGCGAACTCCTGCTGCTTCTGGGCCCCAACGGAGCGGGGAAGACCACGCTCACGCGCATCCTGACGACGCTGACCCGGGCCGGGCGGGGAACCTTCCTGTTCAGGGGCGACCCCGTATCGGAGAAAAACAGGGGGGCCCTCCGGCGGGCCATCGGCTACATTTCTCACCAGACGTTTTTGTACGCCCACCTCACGGCCTCCGAGAACCTCACTTTCTACGGTCGGCTGTACGGGGTCCCCGATCTCCCCAATAGAATACGGGCCATGCTGGAGCGCGTCGGTCTCACGCGTGCCGCGGACAGGCTCGTAGGGACCTTCTCGCGGGGCATGCAGCAGCGGCTTTCGCTGGCGCGCGTGCTGCTGACCGATCCATCCATACTTATCCTGGACGAGCCCTACACGGGGCTGGACCCCGAGGGCAGCCGCACCCTGACGAAGCTTTTGGCGGGGCTCAAGAGCGACAGCCGTGCGGTCCTCATGATCACCCACGACCTCGAGGACTGCCTCGAGGTGGCGGATCGGATCGCCGTCCTCTACAAGGGGCGGATCGCCCTGGACGTGCCGGGTGCCGGCCTCACGCTGGAATCGGCCCGCAGCAAGTACTTCCAGGCCACCTCGGAGGAATTGGTCTCATGAGATACCTGAGGGTCGTCGCCCTGGTGTTCGGGAAGGACTTCAAGGACGAACTGCGTCGGAAGGAGAACATGGCCTCGTCCTTCCTCTTCGCGCTGCTGTCCCTGGTCCTCTTCGCCTTCGCGCTCGACCCCACGCGGGTGGACCTCAACCAGACGGGCAGCGGCCTGCTCTGGCTCATCATCCTCTTCGCGGGGAGCCTCTTCATGGGGGCCTCGTTCCGGAAGGAGACGGAGAACGGCACGCTGTTCGCGCTGCTCCTGAGCCCGTGCGACCGGAGCGCGATCTACGTGGGGAAGTTCCTGGTAAACCTCGTGTTCCTACTGATACTGGAGGTTCTGCTTCTCGTCATGGCTTTCCTGCTGTTGAATTTCCGCTTTCAGGACAGCGTGTTCAGGCTGGCCGTGGTGTGGCTGGCGGTGACCATCGGGTACGCCGCGCTGGGGACGCTCTTCGCGGCGCTCATCGCCCAGGTGCGGGGCGGGCAGGTGATCTACCCCATCCTGCTCTTCCCGATTCTCATCCCCCTCTTCATCGCCGCGGCCACGCTCACCCAGGATGCCCTCTCCAAGAGCTTTTCGTGGTCCAACCAGTGGTTGCGGCTGGTGGGCCTCTTTGATATTCTCTTTTTCACGGCTTCCGTCTTCCTTTTTGAATACGCCGTAGAGGAGTGAGTATGGCGCTTCGCCGCTTGATCGTCGCATTCTGGGTCCTGGCCGCCGCGGCCAACGCCGTGACCCTCTGGATGGTCTTCTCCTACGCGCCCATCGAAGTCCAGATGGGCGCGGTTCAGAAGATCTTCTACTACCACGTGCCGTCGGCCATCACCTGCTACGTCATGCTGTTCCTGTCCTTCCTGTTCAGCATCCTGTTCCTGTGGAAGGACGAGGCCGTGTACGACACGCTGGCCTACGCCATGACGGAGGTGGGCTGGGTCTTCATCACCGTCGTGCTCGTCACAGGGCCAATCTGGGGCCGGTCGGCCTGGGGCAAATGGTGGGTCTGGGAGCCCAGGCTCACGTCCTTTCTCGTGCTGTGGCTAATGTACAGCGCGTACCTGCTCCTGAGGCTGTTCAGCCGGACGGACGGCCGGTCGGCCAAGATCGCCGCGGTCGTGGCCATCATCGCCTTCTTCGACGTTCCCATCGTCCACAAGGCCATCGCGTGGTGGGGTTCCATCGTGCATCCCGTCCACGTCGTCCTGGCGCCCGCCATGATGCGCACCTTCCTCGTGGCCATGAGCGCGGTCTTCCTCCTCGCCACGGCGTTTGCGCTCACGCGGACCTGGATAGGGCTCGAGGAGAGCCGGCGGGCGGAAAGAGAGGTGGCGCAATGAGCACGGTATTCCTTCCGGGTGCTCTCCTGGCCGTGGCCATCAAGACCCCGGACACCACCGGCTACATGGACGCGGGCTACGCGGCCATTGCGGTTCTTCTTCTGGGCTATACATTATATCTCTGGATAAAGGCGAGAAAGTTGAAGTAGAGCGCGGGGAGGGACATGCCCGGAGAGAGCGCACCCATCATCACGCTGCTGACGGATTTCGGCCACGGCGATCCCTGGGTGGGTTCGATGAAGGGCGTTCTGTGGTCCATCCAGCCCGACTGCCGCATCGTGGACCTGTGCCACACGGTGCCCGCCCACGACGTCTTCGCCGGCGCCTTCACCCT
>JBJKRE010000121.1:0-2641 GCA_046704825.1 Acidobacteriota bacterium | reverse complement strand
AAGGCCCGCCCCCCGCCGACTTCAAATTTCCAATTCCCAAGCCACCTCCCCTTCCTCCCATCCTCCCTGTCCATTTCTTCTTCGAAGGCCTGTCCCCCGCCGTACTCCAAATCCCAATTCCCAAATCACAAATCCCCTCCCTGTGCTACAATCCCGCGTTTGGAGGCAGCACGTGCGGATCGGACTGACGGGTGTCACGAAACGTTACGGAGAACACGAGGTCCTCAAGGGTGTGGACTGGCAGATCCACGCCGGCGAGCGCTGGGCGCTCGTGGGCCCCAACGGCTCGGGCAAGACCACGCTCCTGCGCATCCTGGCGGGCCGCGAAGAGTGCGACGCGGGCGACCTTCGCCGGGCCCGCGGCCTCCGCGTCGCCACCGTCCCCCAGGACGACCTGGCCGGCGTGCGCACCTCGGCCAGGGACTACCTCCTCAAGGCCTTCGCCGACGTCCTTGCGAAAGAAACCAACCTCGAGCGCCTGCATCGCATGATGGCCGACGGAGACACCAGCAAGGGCACCATGGAGGCGGCCGCGGACATCCAGGAATGGCTGCTCCACCACGGCGGGTACACCTACGAGACGGATCTGGAAAGCACGCTCCTCGGCCTGGGCTTCACGCTCGAAGACGGCGACCGCCCGTGCACGTCCTTCTCGGGCGGAGAACAGATGCGCATCAAGCTGGGCCGCGCCCTCCTCGACCCCGCCGACCTCCTCCTGCTGGATGAGCCGGGCAACCACCTGGACGACACCCAGCGCGCCTGGCTGGGCGACTTCCTCAAGACCTCGCCCAGGGCCTTCGTGGTCGTCACCCACGATCCCGAGATCCTCGAGAACGCGGTGGACCACGTGGCCTGCCTGATGGACGGCAAGGCCTACACCTTCCGGGGCGACTTCGCCTCGTTCCAGACCCAGCTCGAAGAGATGCAGAAGACCCGCGAGCGCGCCTACGAGCAGCAGCAGGCGTTCATCGCGCGGACGGAGGAGTTTATACGGCGCTACAAGGCCGGCCAGCGCACCAAGCAGGCCCGCGGCCGCGAGAAGGTGCTCGCGCGCCTGGAGCGCGTGGAGGCCCCCATCCGGGCGCCCGAGGGCTTCCGCCTCAACCTGGCCTTCGACGAGATCCCCGGCGAGGACGTCCTCACAGCTGAGGACCTCGTCCTCTCCCTCGGCGACAGGACGCTCGCGGCGCCCCGCCTCGCGATCAAGCGGGGCCAGCGCATCGCGCTCCTCGGCGACAACGGCGCGGGCAAGACGACCCTGCTGAAGGCCCTCAAGGGCGACGTTCCGCTCGTCGAGGGCTCCGTGCGGTGGGGCACCAACGTCCGCCTGGCTCACTACGACCAGCACCAGCGGCGCTTCCCCTTCTCCGGCTCGCTGTTCGACACCGTAGGGACGCTCCTGAAGACACCCAACCGGGAACAGATCATGAGCCACCTGGGCGCCTTCGGCTTCGGCGGTGCCCGCGCCGAACAGAACGTGGGCAGCCTCTCCGGCGGCGAGCGCGCCCGGCTTCACCTGCTGGCCGTACTGCTGGCGAAGGCCAACGTCCTCGTACTGGACGAACCCACCAACCAGCGCGACAGTGTGGCCGTCGAGGTCCTCCGAGACGCGCTGGCCCGGTTCAAGGGAACCCTCGTTCTGGTCAGCCACGACGAGGACTTCCTCCGCTCGCTCACGAATCACACGTGGGCCGTGGCCGGAGGGAAGGTTCGCAGCGCGGCCGGCTACGCCCCGGATCTGCTGAACGTGCCCGAGGAGCCGGCCCGGCCCTCCGGCTCAGGCAAGCCCCGAAACGACGGGTCCGCCAACGGCGCTTCCCTCGCCGGTGAAAAGCCCGCGCTCTCCAAGAACGAGCGCTTCCGCCTCGAACGCCGCCTCGAAGAACTCGACGCCTCCGTCGCCGACCTCACCGCCAGGAAGACCGCCATGGAAAAGAAGTTCGCCGACCCCGACTCCGTCGTCACAGAGGACTGGCACACCCTCACCCGCAAGTTTGAAGACCTCAAGCAGAAGCTCGCCGACGCCGAGGAGGAGTGGCTTCAGGTGATGGCGAAGCTGGAGGAAAACTAGCAGGCTGCTGAAACACTCTCGTAGGTCGCGTTGCCAGCGCCACGGCCCCGAATGCAAGGCGTCGCGACGCCGTAGATGCCGATGCGCATCGTCTAGGAGCGACAACGCGGCAGACGGGGCCGTGCCGCGGCAGCCTTTCGGGCGAAAGGGCTTGCGCGCGGCCTGCGCGAGTTTTTCAGCAGCCTGCTAAGGTCATTTGGGAATTGGGATTTGGGTTTGCGGATTTGAGTACGGCAGACGGAGGATCTTCGAGGCTGAAATGAACAGGGAGGATGGGAGGAAGGGGAGGTGATTGGGATTTTGGGTTTGGAAGACGGCAGGGGATGGGCCATCGAAGGCCTGCCGAATGCCGTCTACACCCTTACCTTTTATTTTACCATTTCCCCTTTACCGAAGGGCGCCTTCGAAGGGCATCCCACAACTTGATCACTCGACCACTTGATTACTCGGTCACTGGGCCGAAGGCCCCCAATCACCTGCTTCGCCCTCCCCCGCCGTCCTGTCCGGGCCATGTATAATCATCTCAGGAGACACCCCCTGCGGAGGGCAAGGGACGCATGGCATCGAAAA
>JBJKRE010000120.1:0-3841 GCA_046704825.1 Acidobacteriota bacterium | reverse complement strand
CTCCTCGCTGGTCAGCCCCTTCAGGAACTCCAGATAGGTCAGAGACTTGGACTGAGCCAGACGAAGATGGTCATCCAGGGTCTGGAGCATGGTCGACAGCTTCAACTTGCGCAGATCACCGATCAGGTCTTCGTAGGAAGGTGCCGAGCTCATCGCGTCACCTCCATGACCTGGTCGTAGTATTCGACGGATCGGGGCTCGAGTCCCAGGTCACCCGGCAGCTCCCCGGGCGATACACGCGCGGCGGCCTCGGCCGGAGCGGCCAGATCCTCCAGATAGGCAACCGTCTTTTTCAACATCCCGTAGCCGACGCAACGATGATCCAGAAGCCGTCTGGCGGCCTTCAGCAGGATGGCCCCGTCGGTCTTCCTCGCCAGCGTCAGGACGCCCCGGCACTGGTCGCGGTAATGCCGGGGAAACTTACGGCGCACCGCCTCGATCCACTCGGGGCAGGGGAGCACGGCGAGAACCCGCTCGGTCAGTTCCTCGCCGGTGTCCTTCGGAGCGGGACGGTCCGCCTCGGGGAGCTGGATGCGCTTCCCGTGCGCTCCGCAGCGCCAGTGCGAGTAAATATGTTTTCCTTCCAGATCCCGGAACTCCACCCGCTCTTCCGTGACCCGGACCTTCACCTCTTTGGCCTGATGGCCCCGCGGGATCTCGTAGGCGTTGCCCAGCACTTTGACCCAGTTGTCGATCTGCACCAGCTGGATCCGGTAGGCCGGACCGATCAGGACAGGTTCGTCGGGAACGGGCCGCAGCGCGGTTTTCTCCTCTCTCCAGGCCTCCAGGGGAGGACGACCCGTCGTCCCGTGGGGCTTTACGTCGGCCACGTCACGGACCCACTCCTCCCACTGGCGGAGCAGATCTCCGAAACTCTGGAACTCGCGTCCCGGAAGGAAGCCTCGCTTGACATAACGAACGACCGACTCGATTTTCCCTTTGGTTTCGGGGTCCGCCTTGTGGCAGACGTAGACCTCCAGGTGCCGCCACTGCGCGTAACTGTAGAAAGCCTGGTTGAACTCGACTTCTCCGTAACGCTCCTCCAGGACGGCCAGTTTCATCTGGTCGTAGACCATCTGCCGGGGGACCCCTTCAAAGTAGCCGAAGGCGGACTCGTGGAAGCGCAGCAGCATTTCGGTGTCGATCGGCCGTTCGAACCACTCAACGTACTTGCGCCGGCTGCGGGAGAGCACCATGGCGATGAAGTAAACGGTTTGCCTGCCGCCGCTTATTCTGACCCCGCGCTTCTCGCCCAGGTCGACCATCGCCTGGTGCCCCGGCGGTGTCTCGAACCGTCGGTAGTCGCGTGAGGGACGTGAGGCGGGCCGCAGAGTCTCGACAAAACGCCTGACGCTTCGCGAGGAGCCTTCATAGCGCAGTTTCTTCAACTCGTTATAGATGGACTCGGCGTTGATCACCCCGTCCTCGGCCATTCGTTTCACTTTGGCCCGGATCCACGGCTCAAAGTCGTCCAGATTCCGCTTTCGGGTCTGACCCGCTTCGCGCTCGTGGGCGATCTGAGCGATGTCCCGGTTCCGGTACTTGCGCACGGTCTTGCGGTCGATGCCCAGTTCGCGGGCCACCTCCGAGACCTTCTTCCCCTGTTTCAACAGCAACTTGATCTCATTCACCGTTCCCCATCCTTTCAAATCCGTCCTCCCTTCGAGGAGGACATGGTACTTACCTTGTCTCAGGTGGGGAATTTTGTTGGCCAAAAACTGGGGAATTTTATTGGCCAGTCACACAGTCCTCTCTGACCAGTCTGTTAACCGGAGGGTTGTAGGTTCGAGTCCTACCTGAGGAGCCAATCTTTTCAACAACTTACGGCCCCCCGAAAATCCCGGTTTTGGCACTTTGCCATATTTTTGCCATCTGGCCGCACTTTCGCTTCTCCCGTTCCCCGTCACAGCTTGTTAACGGTCAGGTTCGAACTCACGGAAAACTGGGAATACGCCATCACCTAACAAGACCAGTTGAAGTCCTAGTGAATTCAGGAGCCCCCCAGCTATGCCCGGGAGGCATTCGAAGTTTGACGTTTGCGGGCTGCACGAGGCGGGGAAGGCGGGCCGCCAGGTTTTCAGGTCCGTTAGGACCGGCACGTTTATAGAAAGCCGGCGAGGTAAGACGCCAGGTCCGTAGGACTGACACGTGATCGTCGCCACGGTTCACGTGCCGGTCCTACGGACCTGCATCGTCCCGCTCCCCGGCTGCTATAGACGTGGCGGTCCTACGGACCTGGCAGCAAGGCCATCGTGCCTGCTAGTTCGTCACAGTGGCCGCGATGCGGCCGCGTCTTGACCGCTCTGAGCGGCTCACAGGACCAAAAGCCCCCGGCTTCGCCGGGATTCCATTACTCCGTCCCGAACACCAGCCAGTCGAGGCTCAAGTCGAACTCCTCACTCAGCCTGACGAGCACCGCCAGGGGCGGCTCGGTGGCGCCGCGCTCGTACTTCGAGAGCTGGCTCTGGGTGACGCCGATGCGGGCGGCGAAGTCCTTCTGGTGGGTGTAGAAGCCGCGCAGTTCCCGGATCCTCCGTCCGATGGCGGCGGCGTCCACGACGGCTTCCGGTTTGGCGCGGCGGGCGGAAGTTATTTTTGTCATACCGTAGTTGTACGCTGAATCCAGCAGTCACCCGAAAAGACTCCTATTCATAGCGCACCCGCGGCGGTGGCCGCAACAAAAAACCGCAGGCATCGCCCTGCATCAAGGGAGGTTTTGCGTATGGACACCCGACAGATCGACAAGGCGCGTCTCGACCTCGGCCATGCGGGGACACTGGAGGACCGGAAACATGTCCGGTCGAATCTCGCCGCCCGTCTCAGAAACGACCTCGACGTCCTCCGGCAGCGCAAGGAGAGCATCCGACAGGACTTTCGCCGGCAACTGGAGCGCTGGCGCACGCAGCCCGTCCCGGAGGACGCTCCGGTGGCGGCGATCCCGACCGAGACCCTGGACAGCCCCCTCTTCCGGGTCTCGGCCTTTTTCCCCCTCCTCTCGGAGACGGCCCTCGCCGCCTGGATCTTCGGGCGGCTGGGGATCGCCTGGTGGTTTGGGGCGCTCTTCGCGCTCTTCGTCACCCTCACCCTCCACGGGGTCTTCCTCCACGTCTTCGACAACCCGGAGCGGCCCAAGGAGACCGTCTGGCGCATCAAGCGCTTCGCCTCGCACCCGGCCGTCGCCGGGTTCCTGATAGCCCTCGCCCTGGGGGTGCTCGCCCGCTACGTCTACGGCCCGATGGCACTCCTCCTCCTGCCGCTCTTCTCCTTTGCCTTGTGGCTGGGGACGCTCTCGCTCATCATCCTGGCGGCGAGCCTCTTCACTCTGGCCTACGTCACGGGGTGGAGCCGAAGGATGGAGACGGAGTACCGGAGGCACGACGCCGAGGAGCGGGCGAGTTCATCCTTCCTCGATGAACTCGAGCGGGAGGCGCCCGGCGCCTCCGTCCCGGACAGCCAGCGGAAGCTCCCCTTCGACCCGGTAGCCGGAAAGGCGAGGATCATGGGGCTCGCCGCCTTCATGCTCTTCTCGGCCTGGAGCCAGATGGGTTGCGCCGGTTCCTTTCCAGGCGAGCCCGGCACGGTCCGGGCCGCCACCGTCGCGGAGGCACCCACCTCCCTCGACGTCTTCATCGACTGGAGCGGGAGCTGTGTCCACGCCGCCCTGGAGGAGTCCTGGGCCACGGTGCGCCGGGAGCTTCCGGAGATCGCCAGGGCGCACCGGATCAACCGGCTGACGGTCTGGTCCTTCGACGAGGACGGCTGGTGCCCGCGCCGCCTGGCGGAGATTGAACTCCCGCTCTTCGGCCGACTTTCGGCATCTGCCCCGGCCGCGGTCACCGAG
>JBJKRE010000119.1:0-2858 GCA_046704825.1 Acidobacteriota bacterium | reverse complement strand
AGCCGCTGCAGCGGGTTGAGCTTGGCCGTGCGGCTCTTGCGGACGGGGTGCGGCGCCCCCCGGAAGATGCCGGTCAGGTAGAACCCGGCCATCTCACGCAGGAACTTGCGCGTGGGGACGTACTGCTTCCACTCGCCCGTGGTGAGATGCCAGAAGATCGCGAAGACGATCAGGACGATCAGCGCCAGCGCCAGGATGTTGTGCACGTCGACGGCCGACGCGTACCCCATGATCCTGTAGCTGCCGTGCACCTCGAGGCCCGTGATCAACAGCCCGATGATGAGCAGGGCCTGGGTCCAGTGCCAGAACCGCTCGAAGCGTTTATAGAGAACGACACGCGTCATTTTCTTCTCCTGTTCCAGTGAAAGAAGATCCGGCCGCCGCCGTGGACCACCACCGCGACGCAGGACAGCATGACCACGACCCAGCCGAGGTCGCTCTCGCCCCGCTCGCGGTCCCGCCCGGGGAGGTAGAAGCCCTTGAGGGCGGCCAGCCTGCCTTCGGGCGCGTGGCAGTCCGCGCACTGGAGGGCGTCCTTGGCCGGAGCCACCATGTGGGTGATGGGCCAGACCATGTCGGTCCGGACGAATCCGAAGTGACCGCTGTAGGGCAGGCCCGATATCTTCATGCCGGTTTTTATGGCCTCGGGCCAGCTGTGGTCGACCCAGAACGCCCCGGATCCCTTCTGGCCGTACAGGTGGGGGGTCACGAGCGTGTCGTTGACCGTGTCGTAGGGCTGCTTGCCCTCGTGGACCTTGAAGGGCCAGATCTTGGCGTTGGGGTCCAGGTAGGAGCCGTCGGGCCTGTTGATCCAGACGGGCCGCTCCTTCGGGAGCTTGTCGGTGGCGAGAAGGAAATTCATGCTCCCGTCGAACCACATGTACGAAGGCCTGACGTTCCGCTTCCAGACCATGCTGCCGTGGATGGTGGCGTAGCTGATGTTGCCGACCTTGTCGCGCGTCTCGTAAGCACGGCCGTCTTTTGTCTTCCCCGCGGTGGACCAGTCCCACCAGACGTTGCTGGCCTCGCTGCCGCGCGCGTAGGCCGGGATGTGGCACGTCTGGCAGGCCACCTTGCGGTAGTGCCGGTTGAGGACGAAGGAGGTGTGGGGCGCGTCGCCGTGGCAGTTCACGCACGCGATGTGGTCGAGTTTTTGGCCGGGATAGGCCGGCGTCTCCTGCATGTCGGCCGGCAGCGGGTAGTCCGGGCCGGCGATGTGGTGGCCCTCGGTCGTGTGGCAGTCCACGCAGTCCATGCCGGCGCCGTCCTTGGCCATGTGGACGTCCTCGGCTCTCTTGCAGGTCAGCAGGGTGTAGTCCAGGTCGCCGTGCTTGGTCGCGTCGCCGCCGCCCCCGAAGAAGTGGCAGGTGCCGCAGTTGGCGAGACCGGGACGCCCCACGTGCTGGGCGACCTCGTCCAGGGGGACGGCCGGGTTGGGCAGCCCCGCGGCCTCCTTCTCGTAGTCCCCCGTCGTGTCGTGGCACACGAGGCAGTCCACGTTGTGCGGGTCCTTGAAGTCGAAGCTCGCGTCCTTCCAGCCGTAGCCCACGTGGCACTTGGTGCAGGCGGGGTAGTTGCCGCCCCGTATGCTGATGCAGAAGTTGTTGATGAGCCAGGTGCCCTTGCCGTAGCCCTCGTACCCTTTCCTGTCCGGGTGCCAGAGCCAGTGTTTGGAGGTCATGACCTGGTCGGCCGCCTTGTTGTGGCAGGTCAGGCAGGCGTCGGTCACGGCCGAGCCGTCGCCTTCGGGGAAGGGGCCCTTGAGGGCGGCGAATTTGCTGTGGTCGGCCGTGCTCCTGGCGTTCGCCGCCTCGTGCGCCTGCAGGTAGGGGTGGGCCTCGGTCTTCTTTGCACCGCCGCCTCCCTCGCTGGCCGCCACCGTCGTCGCGACCAGTGCGGCGCCCAGGCAGGCCAGGAGCCCCGCCTTCAGAATCCTTCCCGGGAGGGCGCTCCGCTCCGCCCGGTGCGGCCGGATCGCCTTCCGGCTTCGCCCCAGCGGCCCGTCCGCCTTCGTTTTCTTCTCCAGTTGCTGCATGAGAAATCTCCCTGTTTTTGCCCGCACCGGCAGCCTGCCGGAAGAACTTCAAAGGTCCGTGCCTGTTCCTCGGCGGCGTGCAGGTCGCGCATGTCCCCTGCGGAAATCTCCATCGGACATTTCCTGTGTGATGGACCGAGATGACTGTGGGAATGCCGGGCGCATCCACCGGGATCGGCCGGTCGTCCAGCCCCGACGTCCGTCCTCCCGGGTTCGCCCTGCGTTACGTATCCGTCGCGTCTACCCCTTCGAAATCGATTTGAGCGTGCCCACGAGGTTGTCGAAGAGTGCGTTGTATCTCTTGGTGCCGGGCAGGTCCTCGATGGACGAAGGCACCACCACCACGCGGGCCTTCGTGACCTCCCGGAACGCCCGACCGTAGGCGGGCGGCGTGTTGGGATCCACGATGATCACCTGCACGCCCAGCGCCTTCACTTCGTCCGCCAGCCGCTCCGGCCCGGGAAGGACCCCCGGCTTGGTCCGGCAGGCCGCGAAGGTGGGGCCCCCGATCTGTGAGAAGTTCTGCCAGCCGCACTGGGCGCTGAAAATCCGCATGGACTGAAGCGGTCCCATGGCCTTCCTCCAGCGTTTGATGTCCGCGCGCAGCGCCCGCCCGAAGGCGTCGGCGTTCGCCAGGAAGTAGGCCCGCCGTTCCGGCCTGAGTTCCGCGAGGCCCTCGGCCGCGTTGTGCGCGATCACGTCGCCGTTGAGCGGGTTGAGCCAGAAGAAGGGGTCGCCGGACATGAAGGAGGCGTCCACGTAGCCCGTGCACGTGGAGGCGGGGACGTTCACCCGCGCCACGTTCCTGGACACGTCGATCCAG
>JBJKRE010000118.1:0-4765 GCA_046704825.1 Acidobacteriota bacterium | reverse complement strand
GGATGGCAGATCTCCGACCACAAATCGCGTAACGGAACGCGGGTCAACGAGAAGCTCGTCAGGAAGGCCTCCCTGAACCCGGGCGACGTCATCACGCTCGGCACCATAAGCCTCCGCTTCGAGGAAGACCCCAGGGACGTGGTCAAGCTCTCCTCCGGCGACGAGGGCCTCATCAAGGAGGGCACCATCCTGCGGTCGGTGGAGGCCATTCAGCAGGAGCTGCGGCCCGGGACGGCGGCCGGAGGGGAGACGGCCCGCGCAGATGACGCGGCGCGGCTGTCCCGGCTCAGCCGGATTCTCGCCGTGCTGTCGGACGTGGCCCGCACCCTCATTTCGGCGTCCGACCTGGAGGGGTTGCTCGAGAAGATTCTGGACGTCATCTTTGCGCACGTCCCCGTCCAGCGCGGAGTCATCATGCTCGTGGACGAGAAGGGCGGCCGCCTGGAGCCGCGGGCCGTCCGCCAGAAAGGCGGCGACAGGGGCGCCATCCAGATAAGCAGCAGCATCGCCAACAAGGCCTTCAAGGAGGGTCTTGCCGTGCTTTCGCACGACGCCCAGGTGGACCCCAGGTTCAAGGCGGGCGAGTCCATCCGCTTCCTCGGCATCCGCTCTGCGCTCTGCGTCCCTCTCAAGCTCGAAGACAAGGTGCTGGGCATCCTCTACGCCGACACGCCTCTGAAGGTCAAGGCCTTCGACGATTTCGACCTGGACCTGCTCTCGGCCCTGTCGGGCTACGCCGCCATGGGTATCCGGCAAGCCGAACTGAGGGCCGCCGTTGAGCGCGAGCGCAAGGCGAAGGCCAGGCTGGAGCGCTACCACTCACCGTCGGTCGTGAACCGGATCCTGTCCGCCGGCGAGCCGTCCGAATCGGGGACCCTCCGTGTCAAGGAGACCGTTGGGACGGTACTCTTCGCGGACATCGTGGGTTTTACGGCCATGACGGAGAGCATGCCGCCGGCCGAGGTCGCCCGGATGCTGAACGAGTGCTTCTCCCGTATGACGGACGTGATATTCCGCCAGGAGGGCACCCTGGACAAGTTCATCGGCGACGCGATCATGGCCATCTTCGGCGCGCCGATTCCGTACCGCGACCATGCCCAGCGGGCGGTCCGGTGCGCGCTGGACATGAGGGCCGCACTGGACGTCCTCAACCGGGAACACCCCGAGCGGCCGCCCATCCTCTTCCGGATGGGGATCAACACGGGTCCCCTGGTCGCCGGGGACATCGGGAGCGTCAGAAGGATGGAGTACACAGTGCTCGGGACCACGGTCAACGCGGCGTCGCGCCTGGAATCCGAAGTGGCCAGGCCGGGACAGATCGTCGTGGGTGAGGCGACCTACGCTCTCCTCAAGGGGGCCTTCGACTTCGAGGAACTAGGCTCGGTGAAGGCCAAGGGGCTTTCCAGGGACCTGGCGGCCTACGGTGTGAGAGGGCTTAAAGCCCGGAATGCCCACCGAACCCAGGGCTGAGTCGGACCGGGTCCTGCCGGATCCCTTCAGGAGGCACCCTCCGAACGCTTGGCCTGCGCCCGTTCCCTGATAACCTCGACGACGCCTGGAATGAAGGAAATGACGATGACGGCCACGATGATGAGGTGCAGGTACTTGTCCACGCCCGGTATGCGGCCGAGCATGTAGCCGGCCGATGACATGGCCACGATCCAGCCGATGCCGCCGAAGACGTTGAAGAAGAGGAATCGCTTGTACTCCATCTTCCCCACGCCCGCCACCACCGGCGCGAAGGTCCGGATGATCGGGACGAAGCGCGCCAGGACGATGGTCTTTCCCCCGTACTTTTCGTAGAAGCGCTGTGCCCGCTTGAGGTGTTCCGGGTTGAAAACCAGCGATTTCGGTTTGTTGAAGATCATGGGGCCGGTCTTGCGCCCGATGGTGTACCCCGTGCTGTCCCCCACGATGGCCGCGATGGAAAGGAGCAGATAGAGCCACCAGATGTCGAGGTATCCCTGGCCCGCGAGGATGCCCGCCGTGACCAGCAGGGAGTCGCCCGGCAGGAAGAACCCGATGAGCAGGCCAGTTTCGGAGAAAATGATGCCGAAGAGAACCGGGTAGCTGCCCCACATGATGAGGGCCTTCAGCTTTTCGGGATCGTGCAGAAAGGCTATGAATTCTCTGATCCAGTCCATGTCACCGCCATGACCCGCTCCTCCTGGAAGCCGGTACCTGATGGTGCCTCAAAAGGCGGTGGGAGTCAAACGCCGCCGCGGCGGCGCACCGCGGAATTCTGACGCCGCGTGCTCTGCCGGCGCCGCGCCGGGATGCTCACGCGTGGGGATTGGGGGAGAGGTCTACTGGAGGGGCATCTTCTCCAGCTGTACGGCGCGGCAGCGAAGGATCTCCGGCCGGCCCACGGAAACGAGGGCCTGGGCTTCCGCCGCGGCCACGGTCTCCTCGAACACGCGGGCCGCGACGTGACCGCGGGGCTCCGCGAGCAGGCAGCGGCCGCCCGTCCTGAGCGCCCTGGCCAGCTGGCCGAGGAGGGAGGAGGCGTCGGGGGCCTCGTGGACGCAGGCGAAGGCCAGCGCGAAGTCGACCTTCCCGTCCAAATCGTCCACGCCCAGGTCGTCCGGCGAGCAGAGACGACCCTCGAGGCGGCCGATGAGCCCGGCCCGCTCCGCGCGCTGCTCGAGACCGCGGATCATGCCCTTCTGCAGGTCCACGCAGACCACCCGTCCCGAAGGCCCCACGAGTCTGGCCATGGGAAGGCTGAAAAAGCCCATGGCACATCCGGCGTCCAGTACGGTCATGCCCTCGTGTACGTGGGGCGCAAGAATGGCGTATGGATTCTGAAAGAATCGCCTGAGCGGGCTGGCCAGGAGGTACCCGGCCCAGACGGGACAGACTTTACTCATAACCCTCTCCCCGGAGCTGTCGTGTGACTGACGGTGTCGTTTATATTCCAAACCGGGGGCGGGATCAAGGGTGGGGGGAAATGCCCCGTGCCGGGGGCGGTCCATCATCTATCGAGGGCGGTCGGTCGGGGGGCGCCCGGATTCCCTCAGGAGCATGACGGCGATGAAGGCGGGCACCACGCAGCCGAGGACGCTCGCCCACATGGGCAGGGTGACGCCGCTGACTATGACCTCCACCTGGAACACCAGCCTCAAGAGATGGGCGAGGGAGATCAGAAAGAGAAGGACGGCGGCGACGGTGGTCGCGGGCTTCATCGGGCCCTCCCCTGACGGCGTTCGTCAAAAGTCCCATTCACCGGCCAGGAGTCTAGGGAGCAGGGGTTCGAGAATCCGGTAGGTCGCGCCCCACAGCTTGTACGCGCCCACGCGGTAATAACGGATCGTGCAGGGGCGCGGCCAGCTGGGAAAGTGGACCGTCTCTTCGCCGCGGGCTTCGGGGCGGGCCAGGTCGTCCAGGTCGACCTCGATGACCTCGGCGATCTCGCGGTCGTCCTTCCGCCACGCGGCCGGCGGTGTGATGCGCGCAAGGAAGGGGTGGATGACGAAGCCCGTGGTCCACGTCCTGAGCGGCGGGAGCGGTGCCAGGACGTCGATCGACCGCGCGGGCAGTCCGATCTCTTCCCGGGTCTCCCGGAGGGCGGTGTCCAGAAGGGTCCCGTCGACGGGCTCTCTCTTTCCGCCCGGAAAGGCGAGCTGGCCGCCGTGCACACCCCAAGGCGTCCGCCTGACGACGACGAGTCCCGCGTCCCCGTCAGCCCGGCGGTAGACGGGAACGATGGCACCCGCTTCGATGAGTTCGCGATCCGGATCTCTTTCCATAACCGCTCGTCCGTCCCGGATGTCCTTTCACACGCCATTATTGGACGTTCGCCCCGCTCGGGACAAGCCGCCCGAAGTGGCCTGCGGTCAGGACGGTCGGTGGGGCGCGAGGCCCATGGCCCACGCCGTGGCCATCCCGGTATAGTATAGCCTGACGAGACCGGGCGGAGGCCCCGGCGGGGAGGGTGCATGCATTTCGTCGTTTCGGGAGTGCAGGTTTCACCGTGGATACCCCCGCTCGTCGCCTTCGCCGTTTCCTTTTTCACGTCAATGGCCGGGGTATCCGGGGCCTTCCTGCTGCTGCCGTTCCAGGTCAGCGTGCTGGGGTTCACGGGGCCGGCCGTCAGCGCCACCAACCAGCTCTACAACGTACTCGCCATCCCGGGCGGCGTGTGGCGTTACCTCAGGGAGGGCAGAATGGTATGGCCGCTGGCGCTCGTGATCGTGACCGGCACGGTGCCGGGCGTCGTGGCCGGGTCCTACGTCCGAATACGCTGGTTGCCCGACCCGGTTGCCTTCCGGATCTTTGCGGGCGGCGTGCTGCTCTACATCGGGGGGCGCATGGCCTGGAGCCTTCTGCGGAGAAGAGGGTCCTCCCGAGCAGAGGCCCTCCGGGGCCGCCTTCCCGCGCGTGCGGCGGTCCATGCCGCCAAGGGTGCAGGGCGGGACGTGTCACGCGTCTGCGTGCGGCGGGCGGGTATTCTCAGGACGGTGTACGAGTTCGGGGGAGAGCGCCACGAATTCTCGACCCTGGGCGTTCTGGGGCTGAGCGCCGCGGCGGGCGTCGTGGCCGGGGCCTACGGCATCGGGGGCGGCGCAATCATGGCGCCCCTGCTGGTGGCGCTGTTCGATTTGCCCGTCCACACGGTCGCCGGGCCCGCGCTTCTCGGCACGTTCGTCGCGTCGGGCGCCAGCGTGGTCTTGTTCGAAGCCGCCGCGACGTTTTTCACCTCGCAGGCGGTCGGCCCCGACAGGTACCTGGCAATCCTCTTCGGCATCGGCGGCCTGGCGGGGAT
>JBJKRE010000117.1:0-9877 GCA_046704825.1 Acidobacteriota bacterium | reverse complement strand
GCAGGATCTGGTCGAAATAGCGCCGCGCGGTCGCCGGCCGCTTCTTCTTCATGTACTTCATGCCCTTGGCGTACAGCGTGGATACGGGCACCAGTTTGACTTCGGCCTGGGCGCCTTTGGGCCGCCGGTGGTGGCAGGCGGTTGTCAGGACGAGCAGAATGATCGCTGCGGCGACTAGGCTCCTAGCGCTTTTCACAGCCGTCTCCTATCTTTGAGAGCAGGTTACTGGGTAGCCGGCGGGGCCTCCCGTTCAGGTCGGTGGATGCATGTTCGGTGCGGCCCGAGGCGAGCAGAGCCTCCTCGGGTGCGCGCAGGATGTCGTATTCGAACGTGAAGCGGACGCCGTTTGCCTGGACCAGGCGGGCTTTGATAAGGATTTCGTCGTCGTAGCGGGCCGGTTGCCGGTACCTCAGGCTCAGGCCCAGGACGGGCATGCGGATGCCCCCGTCCTCGAGGGTTCGGTAAGGGACGCCGCGGACGCGCAGGTATTCGGTTCTTGCCACCTCCATCCAGGCTAGATAGGCGGAGTGGTGGACCACGCCCATCTGGTCGGTTTCCACGTAACGTACGCGCAGTTTGGTAGAAGTTTCAGGCATGCAGAAGATTCCTAAGCGATTCGGCCGCGGCGGCCGGGTCCGTGCGCCCGAAGATGGAAGAACCGGAGACGAACCAGTCGGCACCCGCCTCGAGGAGCGGCGGAAGCGTGTCCTCGGCGACGCCTCCGTCCACCTCGACTGCTGTTGCGAGGCCCCTGTCGTCTATCATGCGCCTCAGCCTCCGGATCTTGTCCAGGGCGAGGGGGAGAAATTTCTGGCCGCCGAAACCCGGGTTGACACTCATGACCAGAACATAATCGAGGTCATCGATGATCACGTCAAGGGTCTCGACGGGAGTGGCCGGATTTAGAGCCACGCCCGCCTTCATCCCGTGCTCCTTGATGTTCTGAATCGTGCGGTGCAGGTGCGGGCAGGCTTCCTGGTGGACGGATAGATAATCGGCGCCCGCGGACGCGAAGTCGCCGATGTAACGGTCCGGGGCCTCGATCATGAGGTGGCAGTCCACGGGCCGCCGGAGGTGCGGCTTCAACGACCTGACCACGACGGGGCCCAGCGTAATGTTGGGGACGAAGTGGCCGTCCATCACGTCCACGTGCACGAGGCCGCTGTAGGGCTCCACGCGTGCCACTTCCTCTGCCAGGCGGGAGAAGTCGGCGGACAGGATGCTGGGCGCAAGCCATTTTTTCGGAGCGTCTGCCATCAGCGGCTCACCATCAGCTGCACCAGGTCGTTTCTCCCGAGCGGCTTACCCGCATCGGGAATCTGTCCCACTATGGTACCGGCAGGCAGCCCTCCCCCGTCAACCGCCCTGGCCGGCCCCACAGAAATGGCGTAGAGCTTGAGCGCACGGCGTACGTCCTCGAACCGCCGTCCGTAAAGGTCGGGCATCACGAAGACCGGCGGCGGCGCTCCGAGGTCCACCAGGAGGGACACGGACGAGTCCCTCGGGATCACGGTTCCGGCCGGGGGGTCCTGGCCGGCCACCAACGGGGCAGCGGTGGACCCGTGAAAGTACGAGGTTGCGGCCAGTTCGAGCCCGGCCTGCTGGGCCTGCAGCTGGGCCTCTTCCATCCGCATTCCCGTCAGGTCGGGCATGGTCACGGTCTCGATGCCCTTGCTCACCACCACGGACAGGGTCATGCCCTTTCGGGCCGACATGCCGGGCGCGGGGCTCTGCTCGATCACGTGGTTCTTCTTCTGGTGCAGATCGTACCGCTCGGACAGGATCTTGAAGACCAGGTGGGCCCGTTTGGCCTGCCACTGCGCCTGCTCCCGGGTGAGGCCGATGACCGGAGGGGTGGTGGTTCCGCTGCTGAAGAAGGAGATGCGGATCAGCAGGTAGGTCCCCGCCGCTATCCCGAGCCCGAAAACGAAGAGATAAAACATCCACCGTACCAGACGCATAGAGCCCTCCGACCCGCGCCAGTTTACCATAAAGTCCTGTCCCCGAAGGGTGGTCTCGCCCCAGGTTCGTATGCGCCTTCGGCACCGTGCGACCGGTAGAAGCTGAGCGGGAAAGCCCCGCATGGTGCGCCTCCGTATCGGCCCCGCCATAGTCAGCTCACGGCCGTTCGCCATTCGAGTTCCGCCTTGAAGAGCCCCGCCCCCCGGTTCCTCTTCTCTTCAGCCTTTCGGTCTTCGCGCTCGGCCCGCCCGCCGAGGGCTATTTGTCGCAGTCGACCCTTTTCGGTATACTCCCTTGGGAGAATTTGAGGATGTGGTTCCGCCAGAAGAAGAAGCCGGAGGTCCAGGACGGGGAAGAGCGCTCCGTCAAAGTGCCCGAGGGGCTCTGGACCAAGTGTGACTCGTGCGGTCAGATCATGTTTTCGCAGATCATCGAGGAAAACAACAGGGTCTGCCCCAAGTGCAACTATCACTTCCGAATCACCGCGGCTCAGCGCCTTCAGTCGCTCTTCGACGGGGGCGCCTACGAGGAGTTCGACGAGGCCATCGAACCCGTAGATTCCCTCAAATTCAAGGACATCAAGCGCTATACGGACCGCATCACCCAGTACCAGAAGAGCGTGGGGACGAAGGACGCGGTCATCAACGCACGCGGGACCATGGGCGGCATGAAGACCGTCATCTCCTGCATGGAGTACGCCTTCATGGGCGGGTCCATGGGAAGCGTGGTGGGTGAGAAGATCACGCGCGCGGCGGAGGAGGCCCTTTCGGAGGGCGTGCCCCTCGTCGTCATCTCGTGCTCCGGCGGTGCCCGCATGCAGGAATCGGTCCAGTCCCTCATGCAGATGGGCAAGGTCTCCGCCGCCCTCGGCCGTCTGCACGAAGCCCGCCTGCCCTATGTCTCGGTCATGACCGATCCCACCACGGGAGGGGTGACGGCCTCCTTCGCCATGCTGGGCGATGTGAACATCGCCGAACCCAAGGCCCTGATCGGTTTCGCCGGCCCGCGCGTGATCGAGCAGACCATCCGGCAGAAGCTCCCAGAGGGCTTTCAGCGGTCGGAATTTCTGCTGGAAAAGGGGTTCCTGGACCTGGTCGTCCACCGGAGCCAGATGCGGGAGACCCTCATCGGCCTCATCGCCGACTTCACGGGCCAGACGCCCTCTGAATGAACTACACCCAGACCCTGAGCTACCTGGAGTCGCTGATCGAGTTCGGCGTCAAGACCGGTCTCGAGCACACGGCCGCGCTCGCGGCCATGATGGGCGATCCCCAAAACGGCTTCCCCAGCGTCCTTATCGCGGGGACGAACGGAAAGGGGTCGACGTCGGCCTTCCTTTCTACCATCCTTAAGAAGGCGGGGTACCGGACGGGCCTCTACACCTCGCCGCACCTCGTGGACGTGGAGGAGCGCATCGCCGTGGACGGCTGTCCCGTTGCGAGGGACGCCTTCGCCGAGTCCATGTCCCGGGTCAGACAGACCGCCGAAAAGGCGGTGTCCGAGGGGGTGGTAGAGGAGGCTCCCACCTACTTCGAGAGCCTGACGCTGGCCTGCTTCGACCATTTCAACCGGACCGGCATCGACATCGGGGTCCTGGAGGTGGGGCTCGGGGGACGCATGGACTGCACGAACATCGTCAGGCCGGTCCTCACGGCCGTCACCAACGTCGGGTTGGATCACGAGAAGTACCTCGGGCACGGGCTGGCGAGCATCGCGCGGGAAAAGGGCGGCATCTTCAGGCGCGGGGTGCCCGCCCTGACCGCAGCGGAACGGCCGCTGGTGCTGGAGGTGCTCGGGCGCGAGGCCTTGAGGGCCGGAACCGTTCTGAGCCCGCAGACCGGCCGGATCGAAACCGGTGACTCGTCGTGGCGGCTCGAGTGTGGAGAGGGGACCCTGGAACTACCCTATCCCGCGATTCCAGGCGCCCACCAGATAGCCAACGCCTCGCTTGCGGTGAGGTGTTGCCTGACGCTGAGGACACTCGGCTGGCCCGTCGGGGACGATGCGATCCGGGCGGGCATCGCCGAAGCCCGGTGGCCAGGTCGTCTCGAGCGCGTGGCCGAAAGGCCCGACACCTACTTCGACGGGGCCCACAACCCGGACGGATGCGAGGTGCTGGCCCGTTTCGTACGGGGGTTGCGCCACCCGAGGAAGGGGCTGGTCTTCACGGCCATGAAGGACAAGCCGCTCAACGCCATGGCGGCCCGCCTGTTCTCGGAGTTCGATGCCGTCTGGGCGACGTCGGTGCCCATGCCGAGGTGCTCGTCGCCTGACGAGATCCGGGGCTGTGCGGGGGGGCGGGAGGTGGAGCTCGATCCCGATCCGGTCTCGGCGCTGAACCGGGCGCGGGCGTGGGCCGGCGAAGGCGGTCTCGTAGTGGTGGCGGGCAGCTTGTATCTGGTGGGATACCTGGAAGCGGCACTGAGAAACCTGTCCCGAAAGTCCTGGGGCAGCGGCCTCTAGGAGACCGAACGGAGGGTGCCGGCGGGGTGCGCGTCTGCCGCGCCCGCCGCTCGACGGCTCCGCCTACATCAAGAAAAAACTCGCGATGGCGAGCGCTTTCCCTTCCCAGGAGCGGAGCACAGCCGGCTCCTCCACCCTCACCCAGTGCCCCAGGAGGCGCACGAGAGTCCTTACCCCCTCCAGGTCGTCGGTCTCGAAGCGCACGACCAGGCCCCTGGCTGTGGATTCCATTTTCTGATCTTCGCAGATCTGAAGTTCGCGCACCCAATCGGCCTGCCTCTTGAAGCGGAGGCTCACGCGGTACCTGCTCCCCGAGCGAACCCATCCGCCGGCGGGGCGAACCCTGTCGGGCCCGAACGGGGAGGACCCTTCCGTCCTGGCCCCCGCCTCGCCCCGGCTGATGGACGAGATGGGCAGATTGACCAGCGCATCGGAGTCCAGGCAGGCCGCGAAGAGGTAGAGGTCGCCCTTGAGCCGGGACAGGAAGAAAGGCCTCACGATGCATTCCTCTTTCGCTTCGTCACCGTGCTCCCTGCTGAGGATCAGCCGCCGGCCTTCGTAGAGGGCTTCGTGTATCACCTGGAGATTCCGGCGGACCGCGTCCATCGGAACCCCGCCGGGTGCACGTGCAGCCTTCAGGGGGGGCGACAGCGCCCCGGACGTCTGGCCGACGGGCGCGACCGGGAAGGCGTAATAGTAGCCCTTCCGCTGGTCGTGGGCGATGGGCAGTCCCATCTTCTGCTTCATGAAGGCGAGGTCCCTGCAGGTTGTCCTCACGGTGACGCCCAGCCTCCCTGCGATGGCTTCCAGGGTGTGCCTGCCCTCGGACCTCAGCATGGCATCTATGATGGCGACCCTTCTACGTGTGGCTTTGTACCGAATCGGCGGCATTCGCTTTCCCCCTTTACGTTGAAATCGAGACGCCGTATCAGCACTAACCGTGCCAATGCAGGGGGGGCGGCCAACTTATTGAAAAAAATGGCGCTGCGCAGTCCGGGCGAGAATCGGCGTTTAACGGGTTAACAAAAAAGTGTAAAGAGGCTTTTACACTTCGGTGGCGGAGGTGCGGGACCGGCGCCCCCTCAGGGCGCCTGGATCGGCTCCCATCACCTGCGTTTGTAGTCCCTGGGGTCTATGCCCAGCGCCCGGAGGTGCTTGGACAGGGTCTGCCGGGTCACGCCGAGGAGTTCCGCCGCGCGGGAGACGTTGCCGCCCTTCGCAGCCAGTGCGTCCCTGACGGCGGACGTTTCCGCGGCCTTTCGCCGGCTGTCCATCCGGACGGGGAAGGCGCCGTCTTCGTCCCCGACCGGCTTCTGCACCCGCGGGGAGAGGTGGCGCAGCTGTATGATTCCGCCCGTCTGGGCGAGGTGGTAGGCCTTCTTAAGCTCCATCTTCAGCTCACGGACGTTGCCGGGCCAGGCGTATTGCGTCAGGGCTCGGAAGGCCTCGAGGGAGAGGCCCTGAACGCGCCGGCCGGCGTCGGCCTCCAGTTCGCCGAGGAAGAGGTCGACCAGTGCGGGAATGCACTCCCTGCGGTGGCGGAGCGGCGGGATGTGGACCTCGGCGCCGCGCAGACGGTAGTAGAGGTCCTCGCGGAACGTGCCGCGCTCGATGGCCCGGCCGAGGTCCCGGTTGGTGGCCGATAGCCAGCGGACCTTGACGGGGACGGACGTCCGCGCGCCCAGCGGGTAGACCTTCGAGTCCTCCAGGACCCTCAGGAGCTTGGCCTGTATGTGCATTGGGACTTCGCCGACCTCGTCCAGGAGCACCGTTCCCTCGTGGGCGGCCTGGAGCTTGCCCTGTCGACCTTCCACGCCCGTGGCCGTGTTGGGCTGGATGCCGAACAGTTCGCTTTCGAACAGTGTCTCCGGTATGGCGGCGCAATGGATGACCTGGAACGGCGCGCCGTCGCCGGGGAAGAGCCTGTGCACGGCCCTGGCGAGGACCTCCTTACCGACGCCCGTCTCGCCTGTTATGAGGATCGGGAGGTCGCTTTCGGCGAGCCGTTCGACCTCCTCCCACGGGCCGTCAAGACCGATGAGCCGCTTCGCCCGTCCTGGTCGCCCCGGCGCAGGTATCTCGCCGGTCGATCCGTCCTGGGCGGTCCGGGCGTACACGGCGTCGAGGACGTTCAGAAGGGTCGGCAGGACCGCACGGGGGGCGTCGTCCCCCCCCGTCCACCGGCAGGTCCAGGTTCCGTGCAGACCGTTGAGCACGACCGGCGGCTCCGGCGCCGCCATACTCCCGTCGAGGGCAGGGAGCACACAGCGTTCGCCGGCCTCAGTGCGGCACGTGATCTCGCAATCCGTGAGTCCGAGGATTGCCCGCCAGCGGCTCCCCCAGTCGTGACGCTCCGAATAGGCTCGGATGCAGGCGTTCAGCACCGCCGATGGAAGGGATCCGAGGGAGGGGCCGGCGGCCGGATCAAAAGGTGCGGTGACTTCCATCCTGACGGGGAGAAGGGGAGAAAGCCCCCCGGGCGTCCGCCAGTCCAGGGTGGATTCCTTCTGGACGAACACCCAGACCGGCCCCACGGCGAGACGGTCCCCCTCCTGCAGTCGCTCAAGGGCCACGGGGCGATCGCCTTTGACGACGCCCATCCGCGAACCGCAGTCCCTGACTGACAGGTCGCGACCGTGCGGGCCCGAGAGTTCGAATTCGCAGTGCCGCCGGCTTATCCCCGCAAGGGGCAGTATGACGTCGTTTGAGTCGTCCCGGCCAACGGTCAGGCTGTCCCGGGTGACGGGCACGGACACGCTGTGCGCTTCACAGTGAAAGCGAAGGACCCACACAAGATCTCCCCGAGCCTGAATAAGGCGCTTGTTCCGTTTACAAATCGTATCGAACGGAACCTACTTTAACACAACACCTGTTTGCCCGGGATTCGGGGGGATGCCGGGAGCCGGTATCCAGGCGGGGACGCCCGTGGGTACTCAGGCCCGGTCGCCGCCCTGCTGCGCCACGTTGTAGGCCCTGAGCATCCTCAGCAGGTGGAACCGAAGCAGGGACCTGAGTATGGCGGGTTCTTCGACCATGACGGCGTCGCCCAGGAAAAAGACCAGCCTCCGCACGGCCTCCAGATCGTCCGTCCTGAAACGGATGGTGGTGTGGGGCCCCGACACTTCGAGAACCTGCCCGTCCGCCAGTTGGAGTTCGCGCGCCCAGGCCAGGCCAGCGAGGACGCGAACCGCAGACTCACCTTGTAGAGGGATCCGCTCCTGATCCATCCCTCGCCCTCTTTGACCTTGGCCTCGCTGAGCGGCGGGTCGAGGAATTTGTCGGGAAGGACGGTGACGCCTTCCAGCTGTTCCACGGGGATGTTGACGAGTTCGCGCCGGTCCGGGCGGTATGCGAACAGGATGAGGCGCGACGCGACCCTCGAAAGGAAGTGGGGGTGTAGAACCCACGCGCCATCGCTCTCCCCCTCCCGGGTCAGCGTAACAGAGATCTTCTTCTGCCCGTAGAGCGCCGAGTGGATCTTTTCGAGCGTCTCGGCGGTGGTGCGAGCACTCAACCGCTGTGGAGGGGGCGGGGGTGCATTCCGCGGATCGAGCCCCTGCATGTCCTCCAGAGGTGGCACGGGTAGGGCGTAGTAGTAGCCGCGCCCGTAGACATGCTCGACGGGGAGTCCCAGTTCCTCCTTCATATAGGCCAGGTCGCGGCAGACGGTCCTCTGGGTCACGCCCATGGCCTCGGCGAGGCTCGCCAGCGTGTTCGGGCCGTCGGAACGCAGGAGCCGGTCCATTTTGAGGGTTCGTTTCTGGACGGATTTAAATTTGACGGGTGCCATGATTACCTCCAGGTGAACGTCCCAGCAAGGTGGCTGCCTGGCGGACCGGCTTGCCCAATGTCCTGTAAACATTGGAGTTATGCCCGTTGCCCGAGTGCCCGCCGGTCCTGGCTGAAGGCGCACCCATCTATATTTTAAGGATAAGCTCCATGATTTCAAGGAGATGGAGTGTCGAAAGCCGTTGACGTTCCGGCTCGTCCCCTCCGAGGTCAGCGGTCCCTGCGCAGCGCCCCCTCGTAGTGGCGGATGTCCGGAGATGCCGAAACCCCGTCGTACATGACCGCCACGACGTCGCCCCTCAGGCGGGACAGAGAGTACCCGTTCCGTCTGCAGAAGACTTGTCCGGCCAGGAGGACGCGCCGCATCTTGCGGGGCGTCACGGCTTCGGCCGGGGTCCCGAAGGAGGTCGACCGGCGCGTCTTGACCTCGACCACGACGATCCGGCCCCCGTCTGCCGCGAGGATGTCGGCCTCCCCGCCCTTTACGCGATAGTTCCTGGCCAGTATCCGGTACCCCAGCCCCTTCAGGTGGCGGGCGGCCAGTTCTTCGCCCCTGGGCCCGAGCCGGCCGGGCGAGAGGCTTTCCCTGAGGCGCTCCCAAAGGCGGGCGACGAAGCTCGGAGCCCTCCGGAGCCTCGCCCTCCTTGCGGTGTGGCCCTTGCGGGCCCCCGGCCTTCTCCCGCCGGAGCTTCGGTCGTCCGACACGGGGCCTATCGTCTGCCCGCGCCGGGCCCTCGGCCCTGAAAGTGCCTGCCGGGGCCGCCGCCCCTCATCTGGTTCATGAGGTTCCTGCGCAGCAGGAGGAATTGGGCCTGCTGGCGCGGCGTCATGCTGTCGAGGAGCTTGGCTTCCAGCTCCCTGAGCCGCTTTTCGAACCCGGTCTGTTGGGCCCGGAAATCGGCCACGTCCTTTGCGAGCACGGCAGCAGGCGTCTTGTCGCTTTCGAGGTGCGCCTGGATCCTGGACAGCAGTTCGGCCATGGCGTCCCGGTGGCGTGAACGTTCCTCGTCGATGGACTTGAGGACGTCCATGACCTTCAGTGTTTGAGCGTCCGTGAGCGAAAGGGTGTCGCGCATGCGCTGGATCAGGTAGAGGCGAGCCATTTCGCGCCGGTCCCGGCCCTGACCCTGCATGCCCGCGGGAGGCGGCGGAGGGGCGTCGGGGGGCGGGACCTGGGCCGCGACTGGCAGGCAGAAGACGCCGAGAAGCAGTGCGAACAAGCATGCTCTAACCATTCCATCCTCCTGTGTCTATGGGATTCAAATAGTCGCCCAGATCCTCCGGGGACTGCCCGGCGGCGGTCTTGCCGACCGATGTTTCGGCCAGCCCCAGCAAGGCGGCCGTGGAACCGTCGGCGCTCGGATTGGTGAGTGATTCGAGCCCTCTGCTCACCGACTGCCTTTCCGCCGCCGACAGGTTCGCCTGGAGCGACGACGGAGCGGCTCCGCTCGAGCCGACGCCGGCTGTGAAGGCGGCCAGGCCTGTGGCGAGGATGAGTACCGCGGCCGCCGCCTGCCAGCGCTGCATCATGGGGCGGCGGAGGGACGCCGCAGGCCTGATAGCGAGCGTCGCGGCCACTAACCGGTCCTCGAACCCAGCAGCGTCGTCCATAGGCGGGACAGCGAGCGCGAGTCTTCGCTCGAGAGCCTTCAACGCCTCCGCC
>JBJKRE010000116.1:0-2547 GCA_046704825.1 Acidobacteriota bacterium | reverse complement strand
ACGAAGGCCGGGGCATCTCGCCTCCGATCATGGACCGCTGCGAGCGGCACATCGGCATCCCGATGATCCGGGGATGGGACTCGCTCAACGTCGCGGCGGCGGGTTCCATCCTCATGCACGCATTATTCGAGCTCCGGGAGTAGATTGTGAGTGCGGTCACTGTCCGGGGCACCAGGGCTGATGTTACGTTAACCACTTGATTCAAAGGGAGGAACCTTAATGAAAAGACTCGTTACCATCCTGGCCGTTCTTTCGCTTCTTCTCGTGCTCGGGTGTAAGAAGGAGTCGAAAGAGGTCGATTCACAGATGGCCACGGCCCAGAAGATCGCCAAGATGGAGCAGGACATCGATGCCCAGCAGAACCAGATGAACGCGCTGCTCCAGCAGTACGTGCAGCAGGGCGGCAAGGATCTGGGGAGCGTCGTCGGACAGAACCTGACGTCCGACCAGAAGGCCCTGCTGGAACAGCGGCTCAAGAGCGAACAGGGCATCGGCTACAAGGACCTCATTTCCGAGATCCTCAAGAAGCAGGACGCCATCGAGGACCTCAAGGTCAAGGTGCAGGACCTCGAAAAGAAGCTGCCGGCCCCCGTCGTGGTCAAACGGGGTGAAACCCAGTTCGAGATCGCCATGACCTACCTCACCAAGGACCAGGGCCTCGACAAGAAGACCGCGGAGAAGCTCGTCAGGCGCGTCAACCTGATGGACGAACTCGTCCCCGGATTCAAGGTCTGGAACTTCTACGACAACGGCGTCTACGGCACCTTCGTTACGCAGGGCGACGCCGCGGTCAGCCCCTACAGCGTCACCCGCCGCGCCAAACAGAAACTCATCGACGCTAAGAACTCGGCCATTTCGGAGCGCGACGTGCTGGCCAAGCAGAAGACCACGCTTCTCGAGCAGGTGTCGGACCTGCAGAAGAAACGTGACCAGCTCAATCAGGACGTGGCCATGCTGCAGGCCGAGCGGGAGGACCTCCTCAATAAGATCCAGGACGTCAAGAACCTGTCCGAGGATCTCAAGGCCCGGCTCAACTCCGTCTTCTACCGGGTCGGCGACCGGAAGGCCCTCATCAGCGCCGGCGTGGTGAAGGACCCGTGGTACGGACGCGCCCGGATCACCGACTTCAACGAGGCCTCCTTCCCAAACCATCTCGACTTGCGTTCGGGCGACACCATCACCTTCACGGCCAAGGACGCCGGCGTGGCCTCCATCCGCAAGATCAAGATCGCCCCCGGCGTGACCTTCAAGGCCAACGTGGACTATACGACCAGCATCTCGCCGGACGGACAGACCGGCACCGTCAAGATCCTTAACAAGGACAAGTTCCGCGCCGAACGGACCATGGTCATCCTGGTCAACTAGCAAGTCTTTGACTTGAGGCAACGAAGAAGGCCGCCCCGAGGGGCGGCCTTTCTTTTTGCTCGATCACTCGGTCACTTGATCACCGGTCACTCGATCACTTCCCGCGAACCACCTCTTCGAGCTTTTCCTTCGCGGACTTGAGCGCCTCGTCCAGCTTGTCCACCAGTTTGCCGCCGGCCTCTGCGATGTCGGGCTTTCCGCCCCCCCCGCCCCCGATGATCTTACCGAGCGGGCGGGCCAGGTCCACGGCCTTGAACCGGTCCATCAGGTCCTTCGTGGCGGCCACGGTAAGGCTGGCCTTGTCGTCGAGGCGGTTACCGATGACGACGATACCGCTCTTGATCCGGTCCCTCAGGGAGTCGGCCAGGTTCTTCACCTCGGCGGACGAGAGGCCCTGGACCTTCCGTACCATCAGCTTGATCCCGTCGACCTCTTCGACCACGTCCTCGTTACGGGCGCCCGACGCCACCTGAAGTTTGAGCCTGGAAACTTCCTTCTCCATCTTCTTCAGCTCGGCCAGCAGCCGGGTAAGGGTCTCCGGGATTCGCTCGTTCGGTACGTTCAGGTGTTCGGTCGCGGCCTCAAGCACTTCGCTCTGTTCTCTGACGACGCGGTACGCGGGCATGTGGGCCACCGCCTCTATCCGGCGCACGCCGGCCGACACGGAGTGTTCGGCGACGACCTTGAACAGACCGATCCTGCCCGTGTTGGCGACGTGCGTGCCGCCGCAGAGCTCCTTGGAAAAGCCCGGCACGCTGACCACCCGGACGGTTTCGCCGTACTTCTCTCCGAAGAGAGCCATGGCCCCGGAATTGACCGCCTGGTCGATGGGCATGACGTCGGTCTGGAGCCGGCTGTCGGCCAGAACGGCCCTGTTCACCCATTCCTCGATGGCCTCCAATACGTCCGCCTCCAGCGGAGCGAAGTGCTGGAAGTCGAAGCGCAGGTGGGAAGGGGCGACCAGCGAGCCGGCCTGCTTGACGTGCGGCCCCAGGATGTCTCGCAAGGCGGCGTGCAGGAGGTGCGTCGCAGTGTGGTGGGCCATGGTGGCCGCCCTCGCCTCGGCGTTCACCACCAGGGCGGCCGTCTCGTTCTCGCGAAGTTCTCCCGTTTCCACGCGGGCCTTGTGCAAAATCAGGCCTTCCACGGGTTTCTGGGTGTCGGTGTGCTTCCGTTCAGCGT
>JBJKRE010000115.1:0-4284 GCA_046704825.1 Acidobacteriota bacterium | reverse complement strand
GGCTACAGGTCCGAGCTGGTGGCGCTCGAGCGCCACTACGAGAATTTAATCTACATCCCCACGAAACGGAACCCCGTGGACGAGGACACCCCCAGGACGGGCCACGTCGGCTTCGTCCAGACGCTCTGGACGGACGGTACGCTCGAGAAGGCCTGGGGCGGCCTGCCGGCCTCCTCCGATACCCACGTCTTCCTGTGCGGCAACCCGGGCATGATCGAATCCATGACGGACATCCTCCAGACGGAAGGATTCAAGACTCACACCCGAAAGGACCCCGGCCAGATCCACATGGAGAAGTACTGGTAGGGCCCTGATTGCAAGGCCGGTGCCGGGAGGTGTCGGATCCATGGGCGAAGAAGGAACCGAACGCCACGTCCCCCGGGAACTGGAGCAGTTCTTCCAGCACCTGACGGTGGAGCGGGGGCTGTCGGCCAAATCGGTCGAAGCCTACCGGGGCGACCTGTCCAAGTTTTTCGGGCTCGTCCGGAAGCCCCCTGCACGCGTCACGCGGGAGGACGTCCGGGGATTTCTGGGGCGTGAACGCGCCGAGGGGCTCTCGGCTTCGACGACGGCCAGGCGGCTCGTGGCCCTGAGGACCTTTTACCGCTTCCTGCTTCTGGAGAAGGCGGTAGATGCGGACCCTACGGAGAACGTGGATGCACCCCGTCCCTTCAAGCACCTGCCATCCTACCTGACGACCAGGGAGGTGGAAGCCCTTCTTGAGGCGCCACCTGCGGAAACCCCCCTGGGGCTCAGGGACAGGGCCATGCTCGAAGTCCTCTACGCGACGGGCCTCAGGGTATCGGAGCTCACGGGCCTGAACCTGGACGGCCTCAACTCCGATGCGGGGTTCGTGCTGGTCATGGGTAAGGGCGGCAAGGAGCGGGTCGTGCCACTGGGCGAGGTGGCGCGCGACTGGGTCTCACGCTACAGGAGCGAGTCGCGCCCACGCCTTCTGAAAGACCGGCCGAGCCGCTCGCTCTTCGTCACGTCCAGGGGAGGTGGCATGACCCGGCAGAACGTCTGGACCATGATCAAAAAGTACGCCGCGGCGGCGGGCATCACCAAGAGCATGAGCCCGCACACGCTCAGGCACTCCTTCGCGACGCACCTGCTGGAGCACGGAGCGGATCTGAGATCCGTACAGGTGCTGCTTGGCCATTCGGACATCTCGACAACGCAGATCTACACCCACGTCGAACAGGAACGCCTGAAGAGGCTGTACCGGCAGTTCCACCCACGGGCATAACCAGACCACCACCCCGAAGGTCGACAGGGAGCATGCAAAGGGAAGCTCACACTACCCCGACCGGTTGGGGCTCTGTCTCGAGCCGACTGCCGGCCGATGCGGTCTCGGGTCCGGGCGGCGGGCTTCTGTCAGTGGACCTGGTGCAGAATGTTCGTGAAGAAAGCGGCTCCGTATATCATGTACATGGCGAGGCTTATGCAGGTCAGCAGGAGCGAGATGAGACCCAGGACGATGCCGGCGACGGCGAATCCCTTACCCCGCTGCGAGCTCTCACCCCGGTTGATCTTGTTGTTTTCGACCCAGCCGATGATCAAGGCCGGAATGCCCGTAATGAAGCCGCAGCAGCAAAAACCCAGTATGCCCAGAACCAGAGCGGCAATGGCCATGCCGCTGGCCTTGTCGGCCACGACGGGCTGGGCTTGCACGGGCTCCGCCACGTGATAGTCGTCACTCATCTCATACCTCCCTCTACACACTCGAATGTCGCGGGTCGCGACATTACCTCGTCGTCATTCTATACGGCACGGGACCGCCGGGCAAGGAAAGGTGATGAATGGACATTTGGGATTTCGGATTTGGGAATTGGGAATGAAAGGCGAATTGCGACGGGCCTTTGAGGAGGGGGAGGAAGGGATTGTCTCCTGAAGGCTAAGGGCGAAAGCCGAAAGGCTAAAGGAAAACGGCCGACGGGCGGCCCTCGAAGAATCGCGACCTGAAGGTCGCTCCTGCCGAACATCCGATGGTCATCTGCGGGAGGCCGCGCAGTTGCCGAGTCCCTGGTGGTCTGCAGTCCTCCGTCCGCGGTCAGTCTCCTGCCATCGACCATCGACGGCCGACGATCGACAAGTTACAGGAGGCGCCTATTGTTGCCGGTTCCACGCGGTCCGCGGTCCGCCGTCCGCGGTCATCTGTCAAACGTCCGCCGTCAGCCGTCGACCGGCAAAGGTCTGCCCGCGCCTTTTCACTTGATCACTCGATCGCCGCGCCGCGAGGCGCACCAATCACTCGATCACTTCGCCCCTCACTTCCCCCCTCACGCCAAAAGCCGCCAGATCCAGACCGTGAGTATGATGACGATCAGGAGCACCGTGGAGGGCAGGAACGCTTTGAGTTCGAAGATGTGCGCGAAGGGGCGGCGCTTGAACCAGGCAAAAGGCAGGTAGAACCACGCCGCCAGTCCGGCCAGGAACACGGCGACACCGGCGGGCTGTGTCTTGATCGCCTTGACGGGGTGGCCGTGCATCATCCAGGCAAAGGACGTGGTCATGCCGCACGAGGGACACGGCTTGTGGAAGACCATGTAGAACCCGCAGGGAGGGAGATGCAGCTCGGTGTGGGTGCCGAGCCCCGTAGGCGAGGGGCGGAGCGACGCCGCAACGGCGAGGACGGCCACAAAACAGGTCCAGCAGAACGCGTAAAGCACGTGGTCCACGGCGGAGAATGGTCTGGGCGGCAGGACTTGCTGGGATGCCATGGTGAACTCCGGTTGAAGTGATTGCGGCATGCGTTCGCGCGGATGCGCCCTTTCCCACGGACGGCTCAGCCCTCTTTGCGCATGGCCCGGATGGCCTTCAGTACGGTTTCGATGGAGTTGGGATCGGGCAGGAGGAAGAAGTGACCGGAAAAGGACTTGTCACGGGTGGTGAAGTCGGTCTGGATGACGAGGGCCTGGTGTGTGACCTCTGCCAGCTCGATGAGGAGAAGGTCGACCACGGCCTGGGCCATGTCCAGGGAAAAGGCCGGGATGGAGGGGATGAGCGGAAGGGAGAGAAGGCCCCCTACGGCGTTCAGGTAGGAAGACGTAAGGATGTTGCCCACCTCCTTGAGGGCGGATATCTCCAGTTCGCCCAGCGGTTTTTTTGGACCGTCCCCATTGAAGAGGATGGTGAGAAGGCGCTCCACGGACTGTCTGGGCATGACGACGAGCATGTTGCCCCTCGACGCGCCGAACACCCGGAAGAAAAGGCCTAGAACCTCTTCTTCGGGACCCCCGAGGGCGTTGACGACCTTGGCGAAGGGCACGAGGTCGACGCAGGGTACCTCCAGCGTGATGGTCCGCTTGGTCATCTGGTGCAGAGCCGTGACGGCGTGTCCCGCACCGATGTTGCTTACTTCCCGGAGGGCGTCGAGGTCCTTGTCATCAATCTGGTAGAACATGGCTCTCCCTCTCGTCGTATTTGGCGACGACGCGGCCGTCGAGCACGTAGGCGACCTCGCCGGTTGATAACAGGGCGCCACCCATCCAGCCGGGGACCATTTCGAGGGGTGGCCCCCACGGGTGGATGACGACATTTTCACCTTGAAAAACGTCCGATACAAGAAGAATGCTGTCCTTCCCCCTGACGGAGAGCCTCAGGCCCGCTCCGTCCCGCCCCACGGGGCCCAGACGCCAGGGGATCACGGGCACGAGTTCGTCCCCGACCTGCAGCAGGCGCCGTTCTCCAGACCACGTCATTCGATGGCTGGAGAGGGGATAGATGTGCTTGACCTGCGAGGCCGGCAGTCCGAAACGGGCCGGGTTGTCCCGCCAGCGGAAGACCAGCACGCTCGTGAGGGTGACGGCGGACGGCACCACGAGGAGAAATCGGCTCCCCTTGCCCAGCGTACTCTCCATCTCGAGGTGGCCGCCCAGGGATTCGACGGCCGATCGCACCACGTCCAGGCCCACGCCCCTTCCGCTGACCTCGGTCACCTCTTTGCGGGTCGAGAAGGCTGGGGTGGTCAGGAGTGCGAAGAGTTTGTTCCGGTCCAGGACAGCGGCGTCCTGGGGTGCGATGAGGCCGCGCTCCACGGCAGTGAGCCGTATGGCTTCCGGGTCCATGCCCCGTCCGTCGTCCTCCAGGCTGATGATGAGCGCCTCGGCTTCCCTGCCGATTTCCAGACGGATGCGGCCGGTGGGGTCCTTGCCCGCGGCGGTGCGCTCGTCCGGGGACTCCATTCCGTGGTCCATGGCGTTTCTGACGAGGTGCGTGAGCGGGTCCAGGAGCTTTTCCAGCAGGCCCTGATCCACCTTCTGGTCCGCCCCCTCCACCTCG
>JBJKRE010000114.1:0-11413 GCA_046704825.1 Acidobacteriota bacterium | reverse complement strand
GCGGTGAAATCCGGAGCGAGGCCCCGAACGGTCGCCTCGTCCTTGAAAAGGGCGAGGTAGTCGAACTGGTTCCGCCCCACGTAGAGAGGCCTCGCGCCCAGCGACTCGGCGAGACCCTCCGGGGCGTCGGCCTCCCGTTCGGGCTTGGAAGGGAAGTCCATCTCGATCCACCCGCCTGACCGGGAGGCCGTCAATAGCCCGCTCTTCGTGTGGAACGTCGCCCTCTCGTCCGGCGCCAGCAGCCCTTCCTCCCACAGGGCGTGGGCGGTCCCCAGCGTGGCGTGTCCGCACAGATCGACCTCGGCGGCCGGAGTGAACCACCGCAGGCCGTATCCGTCGTCCCTCCGGACGGGAAAGGCGGTTTCCGAGAGGTTCATCTCGCACGCCACGGCCTGCATCCAGGCCTCTTCTGCCTCCGAGTCCAGGAGGCACACGGCCGCCGGGTTCCCCTTGAAGGGCTCGTCCGTGAACGCGTCGACCTGGATGATTTTCGTCGCTTTCTTCATCGTGTTCTCCTTCCCGTCCTCCCGGGACATCCCCCCTGCCGAAAGCATAGGGAAGGCTCTTGCGTGAGGCAAGGCCGGGGCAGGTATTACCCGAGCCGGCGGTGTATGGTCGCACCCGGTCGGGTCAATCGGCCGCGGGGCGATAGGACCCCGGCACGGAGCGGAAGCTGACGGCGATCCGGTTCCAACCGTTGATGGCCACGACGGCCAGAGTGAGGTCCACCAGTTCCTTTTCATCGAAGTGGGCCCTTGCTTGCTCGTAGACATCGTCTGCCACGTGCGTCTGCCCCACCATCGTCACGGCTTCGGTCCAGGCGAGGGCAGCGCGTTCTCGATCGGAGAAGAAGGGGGTCTCGCGCCAGGCCGATAGGGCGTAAAGCCTTTGTTCGGTTTCTCCGGCCGCCCTTGCATCCTTGGTGTGCATGTCGATGCAGAAGGCGCAGCCGTTGATCTGAGATGCCCTGAGCTTTACAAGTTCCCTAAGCGGCTTCTCGATGGTGCAGTCCTTCAGGTAGGCTTCCAGACCGGCCATCGCCCTGTAGGCTTCCGGCGCCACGCGCTTGTAGTCGATGCGGGGATTCATGCGTACCTCCTGTCTTCGAATGAGGATCGCCGGAGTGTCCACCCTCCGGAGTGTGAACCAACGTCCCGAGCCCGGCGCCCATTCCCGGACGGCTTGCACGCAATGCAGCCGGGGCGGTATCTTGGTGGCTTCGCCCCGTCGTGCACACCGGTGCCGGCCCGCCGGCCCATCCACCGTCGAGAGAGCGTTCCCGGGCAAAACGCGGAGGAGGGGGCACCGGACCATTCGTGGAGGTTCCCGTGAAGCGCGTCCTCATCCTATCGTTCCTGTTGGCAGTTGGTTCGGCGACCCTCGCGCAGGCGGTCCCCGGCCGCCTCTTCGACGCCATGTCCTGGCGCTTCGCCGGGCCCTTCCGCGGAGGCCGCGTGCTGGCCGTGGCGGGCATCCCCGGCGAGCCCTTCACCTACTACTTCGGCGCCGTGGACGGGGGGATTTTCAAGACCGCCGATGGGGGAACCACCTGGACGCCTCTCTTCCAGCACGAACCCACGGCGTCGATCGGCGCGCTGGCGTTGGCGCCGTCGAACCCGAGGATCATCTACGCGGGGACGGGCGAGTGCGCGATCCGGTCGGACATCACCTACGGCGACGGCATGTACCGCTCGGACGACGGCGGGAAGACCTGGCGCCACATCGGCCTGACCGACACGCGGCACATCGGGAGCATCCTCGTATCCCCCACGGACCCCGGTACGGTCCTCGTGGCCGCCCTCGGGCACGCCTACGGCCCCAACCCCGAGCGGGGCGTCTACCTGACAACCGACGGCGGAAAGACCTGGAAGCACACCCTCTTCGTGGACGCGGACACGGGCTGCGTGGACCTGGCGCGCGATCCGGGCCGGCCGGACCTCGTGTACGCAGTGGCCTGGAACACCCACCGGACGCCCTGGTTCCAGTATGCGCCCGTGGAGGGAAAAGGCAGCGCCCTCTACCGCTCGCGGGACGGCGGCAGGACGTGGACGAAGCTGCCCATGACCGGCCTGCCCGAGAAGGGCCTGGGTCGGATGGGTATCGCCGTGGCGGCGGGAACGCCGGGGCCGCGGCTCTACGCGATCGTGAGCGCGGGACGGCGGGGGGGCGTCTACCGGTCGGACGACGGCGGGGAAACCTGGCGGCGTACGTCGGGCGACAGCCGCCTGCTCACCCGTGGGTGGTACTTCGGACGGATCGTCGTGGACCCGAAGAACCCCGACGTGGTCTACGTCCCCCACATCTCACTGTACAAGTCCACGGACGGCGGCGCCCACTTCACCGTGATAAAGGGCTCGCCCGGCGGCGACGACTTCCACGCTCTGTGGATCGACCCCGACGATCCCTCTCGGATGGTCCTGGGGTCCGACCAGGGGGCGGCCGTGTCGGTGGACGGCGGAGCCCACTGGACCACCTGGTACAACCAGCCCACAGCCCAGATCTATCACCTGGCCACGGACGACGGCTTTCCCTACCGCATCTACGCGAGCCAGCAGGACTCGGGCGCCTTCGCCATCGTGTCCCGGTCCTACACCGGCCGCATCACCAACTGCGCCTGGGAGACGACGGGCGGCGGCGAGTCCGGGTACGTGATCCCCAAGCCGGGCGATCCGGACATCGTGTACGGATCGAGCGCGGGCGGCCACGTCTCGCGCTTCGACGCGCGGACCCACCAGGCCGTGAACATCTCGCCGGCCCTTTTCAACAGCTTCTGGAAGAAGCCGTCGGAGGTGGCGTACAACTACCCCTGGAACACGGCGCTGGCCGTCTCGCCCTTCGACCCCGACACCCTGTACGTCGGGGCGCAGGTGGTCTTCCGGAGCACCGACATGGGCGACCACTGGTCGATCATCAGCCCGACCCTCACCGGCCGTAAGAAGAACGCCGAGTGCGCGGGCGAGCCCACGCCGGCCACGGCGGCCGCCTGCGGATACGGGTGCATCTCGGCCCTTGCCGCCTCCCCGAAAGCGAGAGGACAGATCTGGGCCGGCACCACCGACAGCCGGCTCTGGGTCACGGAGGACGGCGGCGCCCACTGGCGGAACGTCACACCGCCCGGCCTCGGTCCCTGGAGCCGCATCGAACGGCTGGAGCCTTCGCCGTTCGACGGCGGGACGCTCTACGCCGCCGTGGACCGGCACAGGATGGACGACTTCAGGCCGTACATCTACGTGACGCAGGATATGGGGAGGACCTGGCGCGAGATCGACGCGGGCATCCCCGACGGCGCCTACGTGCGCGTGGTGCGTGCCGACCCGGTACGCGGGGGCCTCCTGTACGCGGGGACGGAGACGGGCGTCTACGTATCCTTCGACGACGGGGCGCACTGGCAGTCGCTCCAGCTCGACCTGCCGACCGCGTCGGTCCGCGACCTGGCGATCCACGGTGAGGACCTCATAGCGGGGACCCACGGGCGCGGCCTGTGGGTGCTGGACGACGTGACGCCGCTCAGGCAGGCCTCGGCCGCGGTGGCCGCCGAGGCGGCCCACCTGTACGCGCCGGCGCCGGCCCATCGGCTGAGGATCAGCCTCTACCACGGAGAACCCGTCCCGCCCGACGAACCCTATGCGAAGAACCCGCCCACGGGCGCCGTCATCGATTACGTCCTGGCGCATGAACCGAAGGCGCCCGTGACTCTGTCGGTCTACGACGCCGCGGGGAAGCTCGTGCGACGGTTCGCCAGCGACGAACTGCCACCGGAACCGCCGGAGCCGCACTTCAACCCCGTCTGGGAGGCCCCGCCGGAGGTCCTCCCGGCCCGCGCCGGGCACAACCGCTTCGTGTGGGACCTGCGGTACACGCCGCCGAGGACGCCCCGTCCCGAGTGGGGCTGGGCCACGGTTCCGGGTGAAGCCCGGCCCGGCGAGCAGTCGCCCCTCGTCCTGCCGGGCCGCTACCGGGTCGTGCTGACCGCCGGCGGACGAGATTACTCTGCCCGGCTGACCGTCAAGGCCGACCCCAACGTGACGGTACCGAAGACAGTGCTGGAGGCGCAGGTCAAGCTGGGCCTCGCTCTTCGCGACGCGGCCGACAGGGCGCTGTCGCTGGAGGCAAAGGCCGAGGCCGCGATCGAGTCCGCGCGGCGCGGGGGAGATGCCGAGAAGGCCGGGAGGATCCGCGACCTGCTGAGGCGCGACGGGGTGGAAGAGGCCGGGGACAGGCTCCTGAGCCTCCTGGGAATCGTGCAGGGCGCGGACGCGACCCCCTCGGCGCCGGTCCTGGCGGCGTCGCGCCGGATCATCCGCCAGGTGGACGAGGCGGACGGCGACCTCCGGCCCCTTCTGGCCGCCGGGACCGAGTCTCCATCCGGTTCCGGGACAAAGGGCGGAATCTAGTCTCCGGTTGTGACGGGTTCCATCCGTACGTCCAGGGCTTCGCCGGGTTGGAACCTGGAGGTGAGGCCAGGCACGGGCCGGTCGAACTCCAGGGCCGCCAGGTAGGCGCGCACCCTGTCCGCCTCGCGGTCGGTTTCGAACCCCGCGAGCCGGCAGCGCCTCACGGTGCCGGTCACGTCCACTTCGCCGTCGGCGAAGACGAGCCGCATGGCGTAGGTCTCTCCCACGTCCAGGCGCCTCTGGACCCGTATCAGGAGACCGTCGGCCGAGACGTCCAGGATCTTGCCGCCGATCAGGGCGTGAAGACTGGCGTCGACCGGCCGGTCCAGCCGGAGCCGCTCGAACTTTCTACGCTCTTCATCCATGGAAACCACCCCCGCGTGACACGCCGCCCGCGGCGATACGCCCAAAGCAGATCGCACCCGCGCCGGCCTGTTCCAGCTAAATTGCTCTGACTCATTCTACCATGTTCACACCCCGTCCCCACCGGGGCCGCGACCGCCGAGACGGGCGAGCGCCGCCCGGGCGAGGCCGTTCAACATGCCCTGGAAGACCAACTGGTGCACGGGGTAGAGCGCGTACCAGTACAGCTGGCCGGACAGTCCCGCGGGATCGAAGATCGCGGTCTGGCGCACGACGGAGGCATCGCCGTCCGGGGTGACCTCGAACTCGAGCCACGCGCGTCCCGGCACCTTCATCTCCGCGAAGAGCCGCAGGCGGCGGTCGGGCTCGAAGGCCTCCACCCGCCAGAAGTCGACGGCGTCCCCCGGACGCAGGGTGTCGGGGTCGGGCCGCCCACGCCGCATGCCCACGCCCCCCACCAGCAGGTCCATGGCCCCGCGCAGCTTCCAGAGCCAGTTCCAGGCGTACCAGCCCGTCCCGCCGCCGATGCGGCGGATCGGAGCGAAGGCGGCCTCCGGAGGCAGGGGCACCCGGATCGTGCGGGAGTCGACGAGCCGCCTGCCGAACCGTACGCCGCCCCACGATGGCAGGTCGCCCGAGGAGGAGAGGGCGTCCGACCAGCGCGTTTCCGCGAACTCGCGGTCCTCGTTGGCCAGAGCGTGGGCGATGGCCGCGTCGATGCCCATGGGCTTCACGTCGAACACCCGGATCGCCGCGTCGTCCCTCACCACCGTCGAGTGCACGATGCTCTCGATGAGCTTCCGCCCGATCCGAGCGTAGAGCGGGGTCACGAGCCCCAGCCAGAGGCTGGACAGGGTGGGCGTCAGGACGGGCACCTGGAGCATGACCAGGCGCATGGACCGGCACCGCGCGTAGGCGCGCATGATGTCCGCGTAGGAAACCCGGTCCGCGCCCCCGATCTCGAACACGCGGGAGGCCCGGTCAGGAAGTTCGAGTGCCGCCGTGAGGTAGGCGATCAGGTCTTCCACGGCGATGGGCTGGGCCGGCATGGCGACCCACTTGGGGGTGATCATGACGGGCAGGTGCTCCACGAGCGACCGAATCATCTCGAAAGACAGGCTGCCCGATCCGATGACGATGGAGGCGCGGAATTCGGTGACGGGCACGCCGGAGGTCCGCAGGATTTCTCCGACCTCCTGGCGGCTGCGCAGGTGCGCCGAGAGCGCCTCCCGCTCGTTTCCCAGGCCGCCCAGGTAGACGATTCGCTCGACCCCGGCCGCCGCGGCCGCTTCGCCGAAGTTCCGCGCCGCCCTGCGGTCCTCTTCCTCGAAGGACCGGGCCGATCCCATCGAGTGGATGAGGTAGTAGGCGACCGACACGCCGCTGAGGGCGCCGTCCAGGCTGTCCCGGTCGAGCGCGTCACCGGCGACAACCTCCGTCGATGGCGCGACCCTGGGTTTGAGAAACTCCGGCCTGCGCGCCATGCACCGTACCGGGCGGCCCCGGCTTTCCAGGGCCTTCAGCAGGCGCCCGCCCACGTAGCCCGTGGCCCCCGTCAGCAGGATCGGCGGCTGTCCCTTGGACTGGGTCGGCGTCACGTCACATGCCTCTCATGCTCCAGGCGATCAGCAACGCGATGACCGGCAGCAGGAGAACGATCCAGCCTACGAACGCCACGAGACAGCCCGGCGATTCCTTCGTGATGGACGAGCCGCTGAACAGCAGACCGGTCATGGGGCCGGTGATGCTCCCCATGGCGTCGCCGTACCAGATGCAGGCCATGGGCAGTATCAGAAAGCAGGCCACCCTGAGGAGGAGACCGCCGCCTCCCATGAGGCCTGCAACAATGAGATAGATGACAGCCAGAAGTCCTGAAAGAAGACGGTTCAAGTTCATGGTGGCAAAGACCCCTTCCCTGCAGCGATTTCAGGAGCTCCCTGGTCTCCAGAATCTGCCGCATCCGAGACATTTGTACCTCCTGATGGGCCGAAGAAACGGCACGAAAAAGTAATGTAGCAGGTAAGCAGGGATGACGTTGGGAAAGTAACGTGAGTCGCCCCCCCCGCAATGTGGACAAGGACCCCATGCGTTAGCAAACAAGGCCTTATCCTTCGGATCGACGAGTTCGGTCGACAGGATGTCCGTGGCAGTGTCGAGGTCCTCTTCGGCGATGCGGACCTTGATCCCGCCGACCGCGGCCGACCAGATCCACTTGATCCGAATCGTGTTTTCATCGATCAAGTATGATTCCACGCCGAAAGCCCTGAGCACGGCCTGCACGGAGTAAGCCTCGTGGCAGAAGGTATAGGCGCCGACGTCAACGAGTCGCATGGATTTTCCCCGGCAGAGTTTCGACGTTCGGTGGGGTAAGAAACGGCCTGCCGGTCTGCTGCTCACGCGTCTCCCCAGTTGAGGCGGAAGGCTTCGCCCGTGTCGAAGATGAAATCCTTGACGTGGACGACTTTGCCCCGCTCCAGGCGGATGACCGTCACGCCGCTGTTGTGGCCCACGCGACCCCTGCGGTTCGTCAGCTCCAACGCCCAGTGCACGGCGGCCACGTTCGTGCCCGTCAGGTCGAACATGTCCCTCACAAAGACGTCCCGGACCTCGAACCGTATCTTCGGAAACTGCTCGAAGAACCGTGCGAACCACCCTTCCACGGCGTCTTTACCCTGGAAGATTCCGCTTTCGGGTACGCTGCCCGGGTAGACGAAGACGCCGTCCTCCCGCCACGCCGCCATGAAACGCCCCATGTCGTGCCGGTTCAGCGCTTCGAACGCCCCACCCAGCGCCTTCTTCGCAACCAGTGCTCCGATCATGATAATCCCCCCGAGGAGCCACAGGCCCCAAAGGATGCGAAACGACTTCCCGGTTTCCCAGAGGCACATCCTGTATGGTCCGACCCATAAAATCTATGCCGGATCTGCCTCGGCGGCCAGGACGTGCAGGGCTGGTGCACCCCATGAGCCTGGAGGATAGACCTTTCCCCATCCGTGCGGGCCTGCCGTCATCGGACGGGACGGTCTCGCGTGACGTCAGGCGACGCAGGCTCCGCTAATCGCCTTTTGTGACGGGGCCGGCGCCGGAACCCTTCTGGTTCAGTGCAATGCTCGCGGATCTGAGGATCACATTCGCCGCCTTGGCCGCTGCCTTGTCCGTTTTGTCGTAGTAGACGGCGACGGCGTAAACCGTATGATCAACCGCCAGAACCGAGCCCTCCATGTGAAGCGCCGTTTTCCCCGACGTGAAATCGGCGGTCCATACCCTTTCGACGCGTTCTGCCCTCTCGACCTCCGTCGTCCCGTCAGTGTAATTCCAGTCCCCATGGATGCCGTCTTCGGGACGCAGGGCCCGAAGCCCCTGCATGGCGAAGGGGCGACCGAAGTAACGAACGAACGCCTGCTCGACCTGGGAGGCCTTCCCCCGGGCATAGAACCCGACCAGCACTTCGAAGTGGATGTCCATGTAGGTGCAGGCGAAGAACATGGTGCGCGCGATGAAGGGTGAATCGCCGGCAGGGACGGGGTTGATCCCCGCGTTGACGATGTCGGGCTTTTCCGGCAGGTCGAGCGTCAAACCCGAGTCCGATATGGGGTAGGACTTCCAGTCTTTGGCCGCCGGGTATCCCCCGGTTCCGTTCTTGAGCAGTGAGAAGCTGGCGATGATCTGATTGCAGAGGGTCGATTGGGACGCCGAAGGCTTGCCCGGAAATGTAATGGTAAGCACGAAGGCTCTCTTGCCGACAACGAAATACGTCTGTGTGGTTGTGATGGTGACGGCCCTGCCGTCCGCGGCCTTTATGTTGGCAAGAAGCGTGAACGTCTCGCCCTTTCCCGCGGCGGACACGATCACGTGGGGCTCGGAAACGAGAGTCGCGTTCATCATCGCCTTGGTTGCCTTCAGGTTCATCTGGACCAAAACGGACGGGCTGAGGTGGTAAGGAAGGACTTTCGTCAGGATGTTCAAATTTGGAGCAAGGCCACTCTCGACCGTTTCCGGAGAAACTTCAACGGCGAAGAGTTTCAGGCCCTGCGCTACCAGGTCCGGCAGCCGTGAGGGCAGCCAGTTCGCCATTTTCGGATTGTTCTTGCTCAGGTTGTCGAGTATGGCCTTGTAGGAGTCCGAGGAAAGATTGATCGTAGTCCAGTCTCCGGGAAGCTTGATGGAGAAACGATTGGGCTTGTCCTCCACGGTCATCCATGTACGGGGTTCCTCCGCGTTGGCGGGAGACGATTCCGCCTTCGGCGTCTTGACGGCGGACGCTCCCGTTTTCGGCATCTCTCTCGCCGGTTTGCGGACCACAGCGGAGCAACCGGCCATCGTGAGAAAGAAAAACGTAAGGAAGAATGCGACTGCTTTCTTGAAAGACATGGCTGAGTTCCCTCCCTCGCTTGTTGCCCCTCGACACGTTGATGACATCCTTCTGCATCTCAGTATAGACCCGGCGAAAAAAGATGTCATGTTCGATGCGCGTGAGTCGATCCGCTTGGACGGAGCCCCCGTGTTCAACGTCCATGCGCTGGAGGCTCGCAGGTCGCTGGCTTCGAGGAGGAGGGTTCAGGCCTGGATGCGAGCGCCGCAGCGGGCGCACCGGAGGACGACGGCCCCGGGGATGGGCACGGGGACGAAGAAGACCACCAGCCAGTTGACGGCCCGGGCGGCGAGGAAATGCTCCGTGTATCCGCAGGAGGGACAGTGTCCTGTCCGGTCGAGTTCGGGCAGGCGCCTCTCTCTTCTGTAAAATCCGAACATCATGAACACGAAAGGCTCCTCGAATCAGTCAATCGCAGGGACAAGGGTATCACGCCGGAGTACCATACCGGCGTGAAATCTAAATCGGTATCGGGAACGAAATCGCTGTCGAAACCGAACCGCGTCCGTGGCGCGCTCCCGTGTCCTCGCTCGCACAGACCTCCGCCACGGGGGGCCCGCGGCACGGCCTATAATAAGAAGAGGGACGGACGCGGGGCGCGGTCCGTGCATCCATGAGGAGGCGATTATGTCCGATGAAGTCACGGTCTGTGTGAACTGCGGCGCGAAGAACCGCCTGAAGGCTCCGCCGCCCGGAAAGGCGCCCGTTTGCGGGCAATGCCGCTCGGCCCTCCCGTGGCTCGTCCGCGCCGGGGATGCGGACTTCAGGGAGACGATCGCCGCGCCGGTTCCGGTGCTGGTGGACTTCTGGGCGCCGTGGTGCGGCCCGTGCCGCGCGATGGCACCGGTGCTCGAAGAGCTGGCCAGGGAGCAGGCCGGGCACGTGAAGGTGGTCAAGCTGAACGTGGACGAAAACCCAGCGACGGCCTCGGAGTTTCAGATCACCAGCATCCCGACCATGATTCTTTTCAAAGGCGGCCGGCCCGTCGAGACTCTGGTCGGGGCGGTGGGCAAGCCGGCGCTCCTCATGCAGATCCTGCCCCACCTGCCGAAATGACACGGCACGCTTGCGCGAGAGGAGAAGGCCAGGAATAAGGTTAGGGAGCGGGTGTTCACAAAGCAGGAATGGTGAGGAGGCGCCAACGACGAGCAGCGTTTTGTAAGGAGGATGCCATGAAACGCAAGCTCTTGACTCTGCCTCTGGTAACAGCCGCCCTCATGATGATAGCAACGGCCGCCATGGCCATGATGCCCGTGGCGCCGCTCGCAACCCCCCCCGGTTCGCAAGGCCCCATCGGCATGGCCGCCGGAGGGTTCACGCCCACGGCCGGCGAGACCCTGCTGGGCGTGGTGGAATCCCACAGCCAGTTCTCGACCTTCCTGCGGGCCGTCAAGACGGCGGACTTGACGCAGACCCTCAGAAACCGGTCCCCCAAGACGGTCTTCGTCCCCACGAACGAGGCCTTCAACCGCCTGCCCGCGGCGACACTGAACGCGCTCTTCGATCACCCCGCAAGGCTGAAGGCGGTGCTCCTGAACACCATGGTGAACGGGGACCTGTACTACGCCGCCACAGGGCGGAGGTTCGCCGCCTACGACCTCAACCGCAGGCACTTCGTCCGCACCCGCGACGACGTCCGCCTTCCCGTGGTGACGCGTGGATCCAACGTGATCGTCGGAGGAGCCGACGTGGTCGAGGCGAACCTCACGGCGTCGAACGGGGTCATCCAGGTCGTCAACAGGGTCATCCTTCCGCCCTCGAAAGCCTGATGGTCCATCAAGCTAAACGTGTCGTAAACGAAGCGGGAACAACACCGAGAAACGCACACACTCGTTGAGGCGCCTCAGAGGCCCGGAGTCCCCGAAAAGGCTCCGGGCCTCGGTTTTCATCGAGGGGAAATGCAGGGGCGCTAGGCCAACCCGCCTCTGTCAGATCAAGGCCGGAAACCACCGGGACAGCGCCAGGAGGTAGAGAACCCCCAGGACCGTCGTGCCCGCCGTGATGACGGCTCCGTAGCGGGTGTATTCACGGAATCCTATCGGCCTGACGCCCCGGGCCAGTTCCACCACGATGAGGTTGGCCATGGAGCCTACCAGTGTCAGGTTCCCTGCGAAGGTCGAGGTGAGGGCCAGAACGTACCAGTGGAGTTCGGCGTGGGGCAGCCCCGAGACCCACTTGCCCGCCGCCATGACGAATGGCACGTTGGAAAAGAGGTTGCTGCCCAGAACGGATGCGACGGAGAACAGGGCGATTCCGGAGGCGGTGCTGGAGACGGGCAGCCTGG
>JBJKRE010000113.1:0-7568 GCA_046704825.1 Acidobacteriota bacterium | reverse complement strand
GGCGGCCAGCCCGGGGACGGCACGGGTGTCTTTAGAAACGCACCGGTACAGGTCGCGTGTCTTTCAGGCGTGGAGAGGGTTGCGGGTGGGTCGTTCAATTGACTTTCGGTCAGGAGCGACGGCACCGCCTGGGCCTGGGGGGCCAACGGCTACGGCCAGCTCGGCGACGGGACGACCATCGAGAGAAACACGCCCGTCCAGGTCGCGGGCCTGACGGGGGTCAAGGCCGTGGCGGCGGGCTTGGTACATTCGCTCGCGGTCAGGGACGACGGGACCGTCTGGGCCTGGGGACGCAACGCCTATGGCCAGCTCGGCGACGGCACGACGACGAACCGCCATTCTCCCGTCCAGGTTCCGGGTCTTATGAACGTCACCGCCGTCGCGGGAGGCTGGGCCCATTCCCTCGCGCTGATGAGCGACGGAACGGTCTGGGCGTGGGGGTACAACGGAGACGGTGAACTCGGCGTGGGAGACAACGTCAACCGGACCCAGCCCGTCCAGGTGACGGGCCTCACGGACGTCGTGGCCATCGCGGCGGGGCAGTACCACTCGATCGCGCTCAGGGCCGACGGCACCGTGTGGGCGTGGGGCTACAACGGCTACGGCTGTCTCGGCGACGGAACGAACGTGAGCCGCAGAACGCCGGTCCAGGTTCTGGACGTAGAGGACGCCACCGCCCTTGCTGGAGGCGACTACCAGTCCTTCGCGATCGCCCCCCGGCTGCCCTGCACCCTCACCTGCACCGCCTCGGCCACGCCGGCTTCGGGATCGGCCCCGCTGGATGTGTCTTTTGCGGCGTCGGCGACTCCGTCCAACTGCATCCAGAGCGTGGCGTACGCGTGGGACTTCACCACCGACGGCACGACCGACGACACCACGCAGAACCCGGCGCACACTTACAACACCCCGGGCACCTACACGTGGACCATGACGGTCTCGGCGGACGGGCAGACCTGCGTCCGGACGGGAACGATCACCGTGACGGCCGACGACACGCCCCCCGAAACCTCGATGACGTCAAGTCAGTGCGGCACGACCATCAGCACGGTCTCGACGACCTTCACCTGGACGGGATCCGACAACGCGACGCCCACGGCCGACCTCGTCTACGCCTACCGGATGGACGGCGGAGCGTGGTCGGCCTTCGGGCCGGACACCGCGAAGACCTACAGCGACCTGGCGAACGGAACGCACACCTTCGAGGTCAAGCCGAAGGACCAGGCGGGCAACGAGGATCCGACCCCCGCCACCTGCTCCGTCGGCGTGAACCACGACCCGCCGGTCGTCAGCGCCATGATGAAGGCGGGCTCGCCCTTCAGGGTCAAGGTGCTGGGGAGCAACCTCCAGGACGGCATCCAGGTGTTCATCAACGGCCAGCTCTGGGGCGACACGAGCAACAAGCACCTCGTCAAGTGGAAGAACTCGGGCATGATCGTCGTCAAGAAGGGCGCGGCCCTCAAGGCCGTCGTACCCAAGCACGCGACGACGACCTTCCGCTTCGTGAACCCGGACGGCGGCTGGGCCACCATGGACTTCACCTGGCCGTAGGCGGGCCGGTCCTGTGGCTTCGCCGAATGCTGAATTGTAAATGGTGAACGGAGGAACAGGACTTCGAAGAAGGGATTCGGCCGAGTGCCATCTGCCGCTAGGTAAAGCGGCAGTGGGAGCGCATTCGGGGGCAAGGGCGCCGGCGGGTGATACGGCAAAGAAAGAGGGGCCCGGCACGGGCCCCTCAGGGAATGGCTCGGGTGGCGCAACGGGCGATCAGTACCCGTCGTCACGGTAGTTGCAGTTCCCGTTGTCGTCCGTTTCGGGGATCTGGGTGGCCGTTTCGATCTGGGCGTAGGGATCGCCGACCTTGACCCGGTTGCCCTGGCTGTCGACGCCCCACTTCCAGTACTTCGGCGGCTTTAATCCGTTTGGTGTGGTGACCAGCGGCGAGAAGCCGAAGTCCGGTACCTCACTCCTGTATTGGATGATCGAGGACTTGGTCACCTTGAGCGCCATGAGGTCGAAGGACGCGATGAAATTCTGCCCCCACTGCATTTCCGGCCAGTGCAGAAGAATGCTGTTCCGGGCGCAGTCGACGGTGTCGTCGGCCGTTTGGAAGTGGGTCGCCACGGTGAGCCGGGGCTTGGGATCGATCTGGCTGACGAGGTACCCGAAGGCTCCGATAGGCGTGTGGGAGCTGTTGATGACGGACGTCATGTCCTCGACGTAGGCGTCCCACTGCGGTCCGCTGCCCGGCTGGTCCAGATGAAGATTCTTCATGGCCCAAAGCTCCGGCGGAAGGCCCATCTCGTGGATGAATACGTCCACGCCTTGGTTACCGTTGATGGCATTGTTGACGCTCATGTACTCCGGTTTGGTGTCCCCCGTGAAGATCATCGACAGGCCGTTCCACTCCAGCTTGTACCCGATGGAACCCCTGCGGCAGTGAATCACGGGGAAGTGGGTGATCTTCACCCCGGTTTCGTGGTTGTCGTAGGCGACGTTGTCCCCCTCCCGCTTGCCGTATTTCTTCCAGTTCAGCTCGATGGGGACGAGGGCGTAGCCGTCATCCCGGGGGTCGTCCCCAACGGGAACGGGAGCGCACGGCAGGCCCCAGCTCTTCTTCGTGGGGGGCGTGTACCCGTCGTAGGCCGAAGCCTGGAAGGAGAAACTCTCCGTACACCATCGCATGGCCTTCCGAAGGTGCTTGCACAGGTCCCTGGTGCCGTCCTCGTAATACTCGGGCGGGGCCTTGGGGTTTTTCACGCCCGAGCGGCCCGGTCCCCAGACGTACAGCGGCGAGAAACGTCCTCCTCCGGGGCCGAAGCAGTAGAGGTGGGTCAGGTCGCTCATGTGATCGGCGTGCAGGTGGGTCAGAAAAATCTTGTCCATCCGGGAGTACTGGATGTTCATGGCGCCGTAGTTGGCGCACACGCCGGAGCCGCAGTCGAAGACTACGCTGTCCGTGGCGCGTCCGTATCTCGGGTCGTCGGGGTGCTTGGGGTCAAAAATCCACGGCCCCACTTCTACGAAGATGCTCATCTCCTGCTGCGCCCGGCGGACGGGGGGCACCATCGAGCCCAGGAACGTGATCCGCATTTCGTCGGCCGCCAGGGCGATATTCGGGTCGTTCTTGTCGTTGGGCCTGTAGACGTTGGTGAGGTTGTCGTAGTAGTCGTATTGCTGCGTGGGGTCGGCGGTGGGGTAGCAGGACCCCGGGTCAGGGCATTCCTGGGCCGCCCGGATGCCCGGCAGCGCGCTTCCGGCAGCCAGTCCTCCCAGGGCCAGCGCGGAGAGCTTCAGCGCGTCCCGCCTCGTGACCTTCTTCGACTCGGTTTCTTTTGTCTCGCTCATGGTCTTCCTCCTCCCATTAAAAGAGCCCGCGTTAGTTCAGCCCCTGCAACCTCAGCCTGGAAGCCGCGGGGCGGACGTGTAGGTCCTCCCGGCGACGACCTCGCGAACGGCGTGTGCGAGGCTTTCGGCCGTCGCCCGGTTCGTGACGAACGCCTTCGCGCCTGCCTCGAAGGCCCGGCACATGGACCTGGGATCCTCGTCGGGCGAAACGATGATGAAGGGCAGGCCCGGCGGGATGGGCGCCAGCTGATGGAAGAGGGAGAGGCCGTGGCCGGTGCCTCCAGACAGGACCACGATCGCCACGTCGGCCGGTGCGGACGGGGCGTCGCGGCCCGACGTCCGTGGGGCGCCGTCGTCGCAGACGACCATTCCCTCCTGAGAAAGCAGCAAGGCCATGTTCCGGCGCAGTTCGGCGTGCTGCGCGAGCAGACGGACCCGGATCGGATACCCCGTAGATCGTTTCACGTTTCGAACCCCTTCCCAGGCCATAAGTAATGCATTTGGGAGCTGCTGTCTGTAGAGAAATTTGCCCACATTGGGGCGGCGGAATCAGGGGATGGCCTTCGAAGAAGCCCTGGGGTAAAGGGAAAAGGGTAGAGGCGAGATGGGGGACGGCGGACGGCGGACCGCGGTCGGCGGCAAGGCGCCCTCCAGCCTGCCACAATATGAAATCGGAGTTTCTCCTTCCTTTCTCTGCGTCCTTCGAGCCTTCGTGCCTCTGCGCCCTGGGCGCGGCGATCCAGTGATCAAGTGACCGAGTGATCAAGCGAAGAGTCGCGGGGCTGCCTTCGAAGGCCGTCCCCAGCCACCGTTCCCTTCCGGCTTCCGCCTTTCCCTCGGTCCGCGGAAATATCCCGGATGGAGGGTCCGTTCTGAAGAGCGGAGAGACGTGGATGGAAAGATGCGGGACTAGAGGGTTCCGGGACTTGCTGCTTTTGTGGGCACTGATGGCTTTTGTGCTTACGGCCCAGGGAAGCGCATTCCTTCAGCCGGCAGGGGGCAGGAAAGGCGGTGTCCTCAAGCCGTCGAAGACCTGCATCCGAATGAGAAACTCCGAGCCGGTGGGGCCGGGCCCGACGTGGGCGGAGGAGGGCGACGGCGGAGACGCGGCCCGGCCGGGATCCCACGCCCGCCTGGATATACCCCCCCTCGGACCGTCTCTTCAAGCGCCGGTGCGGCCTTCGCCGCCTCCCTCGGCGACAGCTTCGTCACCAACCGAGCGGAGCCTGCCCGGACTCTTCCCCAGGGTTCAACGGCCCCCGCTTCGATCTTCTTCTGATCACCGACAGACGGACGATTCACCACTCACAGCGTAAAGGCGCCGCCGCCGGAGAGGCAGGCCCGCGCGCGAGCGCCTGTGCACACCGCTCTCCCCGGAGGGTGGATGTGTGTTCGCCCACAAGGACGGAGTAGCTGATGGCCCGGCCGGAGGCCGGACGAAGAACCCAAGGTTAGACTAAGGAGACGGAGCATGAGACGATTCATTGTGACATTATTATTTGCGGCCGGACTCGGACTCCTGTCGGCGCAGGCTCTGAGCGCGGCTTCGCCCGCCCGGACCAGCGCGGGCGTGGTGCCCGCGTTCGCAAGCGCGTCGAACGACTTCGGAAGGGCGGCGCCGAATCTGCCGCTGAAGCACATCACCCTGCTTCTCAAGCGCAGTCCCGCAAAGCAGGCGGAGCTTCAACGGTTCCTCGCCGACCAGCAGAACCCGCTGTCCCCGGACTACCATCACTGGCTCACACCCGACGAGTTCGGGACCCGCTTCGGTCCCTCCCGCCACGACCTCCGCGTCGCAAGGCGGTGGCTCGAATCGCAGGGCTTCACCGTCGAGGGGGTGGCCAAGGGGCGCATGTGGATCACCTTCTCAGGCTCGGTGGCCGACGTCGAGCGCGCCTTCCACACGCAGATCCACAACTACCTCGTCCAGAAGCAGCTCTACTACGCCAACGCCACCGCGCCGTCGATGCCTCCGGAACTGGCGGGCGTGGCGGCGGGCGTGCTGTCGTTGAACAACTACCCGCTCAAGCCCATGCACACCCCGCCCGTTCCGTTGCCGGCCGGCGCGCCCGTTCCCGGATCGCCCGGCACCCCCCAGCCGGACTTCAATAACGGCGGCGGCGTGCACTTCGTCGCACCCGGCGACTTCGCCACCATTTTCGACGTAAAGTCCCTCTACGGCAGGAATCCCGCCATCGTCGGCGCGGGTGTCACCATCGCGATCGTAGGCAGGACCAACCCTGCGGGGCTGCTCAACGCCGTGTCCAACTTTCAGTCCACGTTCGCGCTTCCCGTCCATGCCCCCACCATAACGATCAACCCCGCGACCGGAGACCCGGGCGACCTGGGCGGCAGCGAGGACGACGAGGCCGAACTGGACGTGGAGTGGTCGGGCGCCGTCGCCCCGAATGCGACGATCGACTTCGTCACCTCGAAGAGCGGCGCCACCGACGGCGTGGATCTCTCGGCCCAGTACATCGTTGACAACGACCTCGCGCCGGTGATGAGCACGAGCTTCGGCCAGTGCGAACAATACATGGGATCCAGCGGAAACCAATTCTACAACGACCTCTGGTCGCAGGCGGCCGCCGAGGGGATCACGGCCTTCGTCTCCGCGGGTGACAGCGGGGCCGACAGCTGCCAGAACGGCAGCCTGTCGGTCAGCGGCCTGGCCAGCACCCCCTACGACGTATGCGTGGGCGGCACCGAGTTCAACGAAGGCTCCGGCACCTACTGGGGTTCCTCGAACAACTCGGACGGGTCTTCGGCTCTGACTTACATCCCGGAGATGGCCTGGAACGAGAGCGGTGCCGCGCCCATCTGTCCGTCGGGTGACAATTGCTCGGGGAACTGGGCTACCGGCGGCGGCGTGTCCGGCATCTACTCCAAGCCTTCGTGGCAGGTCTCACCGGGGGTGCCCGCCGACGGCATGCGCGACGTGCCGGACGTCTCGCTCCCCGCGGCCTTGCACGACGGCGCCCTCGTCTATCTCGACGACGGCGTGGCAAACGGTTTCTACGTCATCGGCGGCACGTCCTGGTCTTCGCCGTCGTGGGCCGGCGTCATGGCTCTCGTGGTCCAGAGTACCGGGCAGCGGCAGGGCAACGCCAACATTCGCTTCTACCAGCTCGGAAAGGACCAGTACACGAACGGGACCCCCGTGGTCTTTCACGACACCACGACCGGGAACAACAGCGTGCCCGGTGTGACGGGCTATTCCTGCACCACGGCCTACGATCAGTCGACGGGGCTGGGCACGCCCGACGCCACCGCGCTTGTGGACAACTGGCCGCCGTGCTCCGCCCTGGCCATCACTCCCTCTTCCCCCCTGCCCGACGGAACCGTCGGCTCGCCCTATACTGCAACGTTCTCGACCGCCGGAGGAACCGGGCCTTACACCTACGCGGTCACCTTTGGCAGTGTGCCCGGCGGGATGACACTGAGCAGCGCGGGCGTGCTGTCCGGCACGCCGACGGCGCCGGGTTATCACATCTTCACCGTCACGTCCAGAGACGCGACCTTCTGCGGGGGCAGTCGGACCTACCAGCTTTATATCGCCTGCCAGACGATCACGGTCGGCCCGGCTTCAATTCCAGACGGCATCGCAGGCGTGGCCTACACGTCCACGACCTTCACGGAGACCAACGGCACCGGGGCGACCACCTGGTCCGAAAGCGGCGCCCTGCCCACCGGCATGAGCTTCTCCGCCGGAACCCTGTCGGGAACGCCAACCGAAACGGGGTCCTTCCCGATCACCGTCACGGCGACGGACACGAACGGGTGCAAGGGCAGCCAGAACTACACGCTGACGATCAAGTGCCCGACGATCACGGTCTCTCCGGCGACGATTCCGCAGGGCACCGCGGGCGTGGCCTACCCGTCTACGACCTTTACGGAGGCCAACGGCGTCGGGGCGATCACCTGGTCCGAAAGCGGCGCCCTGCCCACCGGCATGTCCTTCAGCGCCGCCGGAACCCTTTCCGGCACACCCGTCGCGACGGGGTCCTTCCCGATTACGGTCACCGCGACCGACTCCAACAAGTGCACGGGAAGCCGGGCCTACACGCTGACTATCAAGTGCCCGACGATCACGGTCTCTCCGGCGACGATTCCGCAGGGCACCGCGGGCGTAGCCTACCCGTCTACGACCTTTACCGAGGCCAACGGCGTCGGGGCGATCACCTGGTCCGAAAGCGGCGCCCTGCCCACCGGCATGTCCTTCA
>JBJKRE010000112.1:0-9355 GCA_046704825.1 Acidobacteriota bacterium | reverse complement strand
CCGGCCACGAGGTCCTGCAGTTCCCGCTTGAGATCCGCAGGGGCCCGGTCCTGCTCCGCCCCGCCTCCGCCCAGGTCCACCTTGACGGCCTGGGCCACGGCCCCGACGAACGTCCTGGCCGTCACCGGCTTTTCAAGGTACGTCGCCGGACCGGAGATGGTACTTTCGGACAATGCGGCCGCCGCGTCAAGGTCCTTCCTGACCGATTCGTCCCGCGCGTGCCCCGTCACGAAGAGCACCGGGATCTTCCGCCACGCCGGATTGCGGTGGAGTTCGTGGAACAGGATGATGCCGGACTTGCCCGGCATGACCATGTCCAGCGAAATGCAGTCGGGCGGCGAGACCCTGATCTTCCCGAGCGCCTCGTCCACGCTGGAAGCCGATTCGACCTGGAAGCCCGCGTCCTCGAGGGCCGTGGTGAGGAAGAAGACGACGTCCTCCTCGTCGTCCACGACCAGAATCTTCTTCTCCTGAGGTGTCGCCATTCGTCCCCTCCTACGTCTTGGCGTTCTGCGGCCCCGGGCCGTCCCCGGCGGGTGCCGCGTCCTCTCCGCCCGGCTCGGGCAGGCGTTCTCGGGGCAGGACGATCCGGAAGGTCGTCCCCTGCCCCGGTTTCGAATCGACGGTGATCTTACCGCCGTGTTCCTGTACGATCTTGCGGGTCGTCAGGAGCCCGAGCCCCGTGCCGCCCGCGCCCTTGGTGGTGAAGAACGTGGTGAAGAGCTTCTTCTTCACTTCGTAATCCATGCCGCAGCCGTTGTCAACGACCTCGAACCCCAGCGCCCCGTTCCGTTCGAAACACCTCAGCACGACGCTGCAGGGACGGTTGTCGCTCATCTGGCACGCGTCGATGGCGTTGGACACCAGGTTGGCCAGGCAGGAGTGGATGCCGGAAGCGTCCAGCGGAGCCGGTTCGACGCCAGGCTGGAGGTCGAGGGACAGTTCGATGCCCGCCTGGCGTGCCAGGTCCCCGTACAGTTCGAGGATCTCCCGGCAGATGCCCGCCGGATCGGTCATGGCCACCTCGGGCACCCGGCCCTGCGAGAACCTCAGCAGGTTCTTGGCGAGGTCCGAGATCTTCTGGACGTTGCGGTCGAGCATCTGCATGCCGCGTTCGATCTTGGCGGTCTGGCTCTGCCTGAGGCCCGACTCCATGACGTAGACGCCGCCCTCGAGGCCCATGAGGATGTTCTTGATGCCGTGGGCGAGGCCCGCTACGGCCTGCCCGACGGCCGCCAGGCGCTCCGCCTCCACCTTTTCCTTTTCCAGCACGTGCAGGTGCGTCACGTCCGTCGCCATCTCTATGACGTACTTGACCTGTCCGCCGTCCGGCCCCTCGTCCCGCGACAGGGCCGAGGCCCGAACGATGTAGTGGGTCTCCTCACCGGCCGCCGAGACGCCCACCTGGGTGGACGTCTGGTCCTTTCCGGTCCTGAAAACGTCCAGGGCGGGACACTCCCGGCACGGCCGGTCGCGCCGCTTGTAGACCTCGTAGCAGCGCCGCCCCCAGGCCCTGCCGAAGGTCTCCCGCATGCGCCTGTTGGCCCGGATGATCCTGAGGTCCCGGTCCAGGACGGTGATGTAGCAGGGCGCCCGCTCGAAGAGGACCTCGTTTTCCCTGAGCAGGCTGCTGGCCTCGTTGGCGTTGGAGGCGATCCAGATCAGGAGCGGTTCACCGCCCGTCTCGCCCGACGCCAGGGGCGCGACCCTGACCACGAAGTGGGAGGTCACGTCGCCGTTAAGCTGCAGCCTGTCGTCGCAGACGCGCACCTTCCCGTCCGCGAGAGTCCACGCCGCGAGGCACCTGTCGCATGGCGAGTCCCGCCCCTTCAGGACCTCGTAGCAGTGCCGGTCGCGCCACGGGCCGAAGACGCCCGCGAAACTGGCGTTGGCCTCCACGACGCGGTAGTCCTTGTCCAGCACCGCCATCATGATCGGCGCCTCGTCGAAGAGGTGGTCGTGGAGGAGGGTTCGGATATCAGGCATGGGTCCCTCCCGCCTCGCGCCGCTCGAAGAATTGGGCCAGGCTCGAAAGGAGGCTGGAAACGGAGATGGGCTTCTCCAGGTAGCCGTCGGGCAGGGGAAGCTTTTCCTCCGCCAGCATGCCCAGGTCCACCCGGCCGAAGTCCTCGGCCCGCGTGTACCCGCTGATGATGAGGACGGGCGTTTCGGCCGTGGCCGGGTTCCGGCGCATTTCGCGGTAGAGGTGGAGTCCCGACTCGCCGGGCATGAGGATGTCCAGGAGGATGAGGTCGGGACGCTCCCCCTCCGCGGCGTCGAGCGCGCTTTTCGCCTCGGTCACGCCCACCGCGCGGTAGCCGTTGTCCTCGAGGACGGCGCAGAGGTACTCCACGATGTCGGGCTCATCGTCCACGATCAGGATTTTCGGCACGCCGTTCGCACTGCTCATGTACGCCCCGCCTCCTGGTCCTGGAGCTTGTACTCCGCGTGGTAGAGCTTCTCGGACTCGGTGCCGGAATTGTGGCACGCGCCGCACCGTCCGAGGTTCGGCTTCTTGACCGTCGGATCTTTCGCCTTCTTCACGTGACAGGGTATGCACATCTTGTGCATGGCGTCCTTGTAGCTGGAGGCCCAGGGCGAATCGAAGGTCTTGACGACCTCGTTCTTGGCCATCATGTCCTTCTCGTGGCAGCCCTGGCAGCTCTTGACCTTCCCGAGTGCGACGGGCTTGGCCTCACCGTGGCACTTGACGCACGAGGCGTTCCCGCCCAGGCGGGCGATGTGGCCGTCGTGGTTGAATACGTCGGTCTTCGTGTACATCTCTCGGTGGCACTCGCTGCACGGCGTGCCGGTGTCGCCCGCCTTGTGCAGGTGGTGGCAGAGGACGCAGGACTTGTCCTTGCCCATCTCGTCCTGGTGGCGCTTGTGGTCGAAGTAGACGTACCTTGGGCCCGGCCCCATGCGAAGTATCTTCTCGCCCCGCGCGCGGGGCACCTTCTGCTGGACGTACGGTTCGCTCTTGGGCGCCAGCGTCAGGCCCAGAGCCATGGCGAGCACGAAGAACATGGAGTACACCTTGGCGCTCTTCCGACAGCCCTCGCCCAGCCAGACCTGCGTGAACGGCGCGAAGGCGGGCGTCGCCTTCTCCAGCGCCTTCCTCTTCTTCTCCACCGCGTCGAGGCCGTGCGGGTCCACCGGGAAGTGCTCCTGGATGAACAGGAAGACCAGAGCGCAGGCCGAGACGATGCCGAAGCTGATGGCGAACTCGGTCCAGGCCGGGAAGTAGAACGACCGCGTAGCCCAGACCTGGCTGAGGCCGGCGGCGTTGATGCGGTTCATGACGAAGCCCAGGACCGCGCACGTGGAGATGGCCCACACGGCCTTCGGGGACCGCCGGACCTTCGGGATCGCGTAGAGCACGATGGGGACGACCGTGGACATGAGCATCTCGACGATGAAGAGGTTGCTCTCCCACGACCCGGTCGTGATGAGGCCGAGCTTGTGCTGGGCCCCGAGGTCCACCATGCGGAAGACGAAGTAGAAGGACAGGCCCCAGGCAGCCATTTTGGCCAGGCCGTCGAGCATCTCCGTCTCGGGTTCGCGCTTGTAGAGCCACGAGGTGATGGACGACTCGAACATCACCATGTTGAGGCCCAGGCAGATGGCCGACACGAAGAAGAGTTCGGGCAGCAGGTGGCTGTACCACAGCGGGTAGATCCGGAAGGGCATGATGAGCAGCATGGACCCCAGCGAGGACTGGTGCAGGGTCGAGAGCATGATGCCCAGGATCATGATGGGCAGCGCCAGCCGCGTGAAGAACCGGTAGGCCTTCTGGAAGGGCGTCCGCTCCAGGATGGTGGGCGTCACCTCGAGGGCCAGCACGGTCAGGTAGAGCATCACGCACCACGCCACCTCGAAGAGCGGCGAGTGGATGTTCCAGAAGACCATGGGGTGCCAGATGTGCCACGGCAGCCCCAGGTCGAACAGCAGCCCCACGGCCACGGCGCCGTAGCCGAGAAACGCCGTGAGGATCGCCGGCCGCGCGGCCGGGTGGTACTTCTCCCGGTGGAAGATGTGAACCACCGCCGCGATGACGAAGCCGCCGGCGGCCAGTGCCACGCCGCCCATCACGTCGAAGCCGATCCAGAGCCCCCACGGGGTGGAGTCGGACAGGGCGGTGGTGACGCCGAGGCCCAGGGTGAACCGGAGGAGGGCCACGGCCGCGGCGAGCCCCGCGAAGAGCCAGAGAACGGACTTGAAGACGAAGATGCGTTTATTCCTCATGGCCGACCTCCCCCTCGCCGGTCGCGGTGCTTTCGGCTCCCTGCTCTTCCAGCGCCAGCTTTCGCCGGCGTTCGATGATCCAGTAGATGCTCCCCATGAGGGCGCCCATCCCCAGGAACTCGATGGGCACGGGCCACAGCGCGGCCCAGGTCTTTTCGGGCAGGGGCTGGTCCGTGAGCTGCCTGCTGTCGTCCCACCCCAGGAAGTCCAGCGAGATGTCGGCGATGTAGAGGACGGAGGTCCCGCCCACCTGCTTCTCGCCCCAGACGCGCTGGACGTACTTCTTCGGCTCGGCCGCCAGGCGCTTGTGCGCTTCGGCGATCATCGCGTCGCGGGTGCCGAAGATCGTCGCCTTCTCGGGGCAGGCGGTCACGCAGGCCGGCTCGCTGATCTTGCCCGACTTGAGGTTGTGGTAGCACATGATGCACTTGCGGACCGACGGCGCGACGGAGTCCCATTCGTAGTGGGGAATCCCGTAGGGGCAGCCCATCATGCAGTAGCGGCAGCCCATGCACACGCTCTTGTCATAGATGACGGGCCCTTCGGGCGTCTTCGTGAGCGCGCCCACGGGGCAGACCGACACGCACGCCGGGTCCAGGCAGTGCCGGCACTGCTTCCGGACGAAGTGGTTGTCCGGCTTTCGTACGACGCTGGTCCACCGGTCGGCGGACAGTCCGTCGGCGGTCCGGCCCACCCGGGGCGGCGGCCCTTCGGGGGGCAGGTCGTTGATCTTCTTGCAGGCGGCGACGCACTGCTCGCAGCCGATGCACTTGGTCACGTCCGTGAGGATGCAGGCGTTCTTGATCATACCGGCTCACCCTCCTTTCCGAGGGCGATGCGAACCCTCTCGCCCGCGCCCGGCACGAAGTGCCACCCCATCTCCCACGAGGCCCGCGTGAACGGGAAGAGCGCGGCGTGCGCCAGCTTGGTGAAGGGCATGAGGACGAGCAGCAGTTCGGCGCTCAGGATGTGCACGAGGTACGTCAGCGTGAACGGGAGCGGGTTCCCCGCCGGGTGCGCCACGTAGTAACCCGTCAGGAACGGCACCAGGCAGAGCACAAGCAGGAACCAGTCCTGGAAGCCGCTGAGCACGCGCGACGCGCGGCTGAAGAGCCGCAGCAGTACGAGCACGAAGAGCGCGGCGATGGTGGTCCAGGTCAGCACGTCCGCCGCGGCGGGGTTCAGGGCGGGCCACCCCAGGCCGACACCCTTTCGGATCAGGTCGATGTGCCCGGCCAGGAACAGGGGCACGAGCAGCATGCCGACGTGGAAGACGGCCGAGGCGACGGTGTAGGGGATGCGGGTCCCCCTCAGGGCGTTCACCGGGACGATCCAACCGAGGCTCTTCCTGAACATGAACTTCAGCGGGATGGCCTGGTCCCCGGCCTTGCGGTAGGCCCTGACCAGCTCGACGACGGTCAGGCCCACCAGCCGGGCCAGTCCGAGAAAGAAGACCGCGAACGCGAGGATCAGGAGCGGCCCCCTGGCGAAGATCAACAGTGATTCCATGCTATAGCCCCCCCTTCTAGAAAACGATGGCCTTGTAGATGAGGTCGTGCAGGCCCACCACCTCGACGTCGTCCAGCCCGTGGTCCTCGCAGACCTCCCGGAGCTGCTTCTTGCAGTTGGCGCAGGGCGCCACCACGTAGTGGGCCCCCGTGGCGCGGATCTGGTCGGCCTTGAGCTTGCCGGTCACGCCGGTGCGGTACGACCGGATCTCGTCCACCGACACCGTGCCGCCGCCCCCGCCGCAGCAATAGTTCTTGGCGCCCTTCGGCTCCATGTCCACGTAGTTTTTGCAGAAGGAGCGGAGAATCTCGCGGGGCTGGTCCACGATCCAGCCCGTGCGTGCGAGGTTGCACGGATCGTGGTAGGTGACGACTTCGGTGACCACGTTCGGATCCAGCTTGAGCTTTCCGCGCCGCAGCATGTCCACCGTGACTTCCATGATGTTCACCACGGGCAGCGAGTTCCTGCCGCCCCCGAAGGACGGCACGAAGACCTTGGCGCTGCGTGACGCGTGGCCGCACTCGCCGATGAGGATCTTCTTGCCCCTGAGGCGCTTCGTCTCCTCGATCTCCTTGTTGATGATGCGCTCGGCGCACCAGTCGCTGTAGAAGAGGCCGTAGTTGATGCCGTCGTAGTAGCCCGTGCCGATGGTCCACCGGTCGGCCTCACCGGCCGCGTGGAAGGTCACCGCGATGCCTTTTAGCGTGTCGGCCTCCAGGAGGTAGTCGCTCACGGCGGGGAAGAAGACGAACTCCCGGTCCTCCTGGTCGATCGGGAACGGGATCTCGACACCCTTCTCGTCATTGATGTCGTCGGTGAGAAATTCCAGCGTGTCGAGAAGGGCCGGAACGGGGATGGCCGAGGTGTTGCCCGTCTTGCCCTCGAGCTGTTCGCGCGTGGCCACGACCAGCGCCTTCGGGGTCACGTCCATCTCGCTCAGGATGTAACGGCTCAGGTGCGTGACCAGGCCGTGGTCGATGCCCATGGGGCACTCGAAGGAGCAGCGGCGGCAGGCCGTGCAGTGGTAGACCGACTCCGCCAGTTCGCTGATCCGCTCGTTCGTGAGGTAGACGGTGCCGGTCAGCTTGCTCTGCAGCACGCCCCTGAACGTGAAGTGCCGCCGGTAGATCTCCAGAAGGAGGTTGGACCGGTAGCACGGCACGTCCTTCGGGTCCTTCGTGGCCTGGTAGATCTGGCACGCGCACGCGCAGTTGCCGCACTTGGCCCCCACGCGCGAGTAGGTGTCGATGAGCTGGGCGTAGTTGCTCTGCTGGAGCACGGCGGCGAAGATCTCCAGAAAGCGCCTCACCCGGTCACCCGGGTAGAGACGTTCTACGTAGTAGCTCACCCCGAGCTGCTGGTGGGGCATCAGCTTGGGTGCCTCTTTCATCTTGTCGGGCGGAGCTGCAGGCGCCCCCTGCGCCTTGCCGGGCTCCCCCCCGTTCGTCCTGGGCAGTTCCTGCGCCATGGTAGGTCCCCTTTGTTCTGTCACCCTTTGATTGCACTTTGTGTGAACGGCTCTCTCCGCGTTTTTTCCGACGTTTTGTACCTCTTGTAGTATTCGCAGTCCGCGCACCGGTCGAAGCGCCGGAGCGTCAGGGGCAGCAGCCCGTGCAGTTCCCAGCAGTGCAGCGTGCCCGACCGGTGGACGAGGCAGTTCTCGCAGACCCGTTTGGACGGACTGCCGTACCGGGAGTCCACTTCGCAGTGAAACTCCCAGCAGTAGGGCCTGACGTCCTTCTCGGCGTCCAGGAGTGCGGTGTCCATGCCCCGCTCGGCCATGAAGCCGCGCAGGTCTTCCACTTTTATGCGTTACTGGCCTCCGGCCGTCCGCTGCGCCTTGAGGTGCTTGGAGCGGATCCAGTTGAGGATGCACTCCGAGGTGACGTAGCAGAAGCGAGCGGCCTGGCCGGTGGACAGGGCCTGTGGTCTCTGTTTTCTCAGTTTCGCCTCCTTCACCCTTTTTCCCGTTTTCGGCGTTGCGCCCTTTTCCGCATGTGCGCGGAGACAGGTAGAGGCATAAGCCGTGCCAGCCCGCGGGAAGACGCCGGGAACACCGGTGATTGGGGATACACAGGGGGAGGAACCTCTTTATTATGAATTTAATACCGCAGGGCCGCCCCCGCAACGAAGACCGGTCCCGAGGCGCGGACGCGGCGCTACACCTGTAGCATCCTGCCCCGATATGACGCTACACCGTTGCATTTCACGTCAGTTATCCCTATCATTTTCTCAGGGCGGAAAGCCGCCCGCACGACACCGGGGGGATTCATGGACAAGAAGCTCGATACGCGGTATTTTCCGCTGCTGCTGGACGTGGTGGACCAGGGTGTGTTCACCGTCGATCCCGACGGCAGAATCTCGTCGTTCAACAAGGCCGCAGAGCGGATTACCGGCTACACGGCCCGGGAAGTGGTCGGGGTGGAGTGCTCGTCGGTGTTCAAGACCGACCTGTGCAGCACGGTGTGCCCGCTGCGGCGCAGCATTTCGGCCCGGACGAGGATCCGCAACCGCGAGGTCCGCATCCACGCCAAGGACGGCCGGACGGTCCCCATCTCCATCAGCACGGCCCCGCTCGAAACGCCGGCGGGCGAACTTTTGGGCGGCGTGGAGGTCTTCAAGGACCTGTCTCACATCGAGCACCTCAGGCGCAAGCTGGACAGCAACTACCAGTTCGAGGACATCGTTTCCCGCAACGCGGAGATGCACCGCATCTTCGACATCCTTCCGCTGGCGGCCGAGAGCATGAGCACCATCCTCATCAGCGGCGCGAGCGGTACGGGCAAGGAACTGGTGGCCAAGGCCCTGCACAACCACGGGCCGAGAAAGAAGAAGCCCTTCGTGGCCGTGAACTGCGCCGCCCTGCCCGAGACGCTGCTCGAATCCGAGCTGTTCGGCTACCGCAAGGGCGCCTTTACGGACGCCAAGCGCGACCGTCTCGGGCGCATCGCCCAGGCCGAGGGCGGCACGCTCTTCCTGGACGAGGTGGGCGACATGCCCATCCCCCTGCAGGTCAAGTTCCTGCGGTTCCTGCAGGAGAAGACCTACGAGCCCCTCGGATCTTCCACGCCCATAAGCGCCGACGTTCGCGTCATCTCGGCCAGCAACCGGGACCTCGACGCCATGGTCCGCGCCGGCACCTTCCGCGAGGACCTGTACTTCCGCCTGAACGTCCTCCAGATCACCCTCCCGCCGCTCCACAAGCGGCCCGAGGACATCCCCCTCCTCACGCGCCACTTCATCCAGCGCTTCCGGCAGGCCACGGGCAAGGCCATCGAGGGCATCACGGACGAGGCCATGGCCGCGCTGGTCAGCTACGGCTTCCCGGGCAACATCCGCGAGCTGGAGAACATCATCGAGCGCGCCTTCATCCTGTGCGGCGAGAACGAGATCGGCCTGTCAAGCCTTCCGCCCCAGGTGCTCGAGGCCTTCGAGCGCACGGGCCGGCGCCCGCCCCGCGAGGAGGGCCGCCTGGACCGCCTGGAGGTCGAGGCCATCAACCAGGCCCTGGCGCGCCACAACGGCAACCGCACCCGCGCCGCCCGCGACCTCGGCATCCACAGAACGACCCTGATCCGCAAGCTGAAACGGCTGGGGCTCT
>JBJKRE010000111.1:0-11529 GCA_046704825.1 Acidobacteriota bacterium | reverse complement strand
GATCCATTTGTACACGTCATAGGAACCCTGATCGCTGGCGATGACCGGGTTCAGCGTGACCGGATCGGCCGCGACGGCCCGCACGAGGGTGCCGCCGGCCACCGGCGTAGAGACCTCTGCCGGTGTGTTCACTCCCGCGGGAGATCCTGCGGCCGCCCGCCCGGAACACCCCGCTGCGAGAAGGACGAACACCATCGCCGCGGCCCCAAGGGCCGCCGTTCTCGATTCTTTGTGCATGAAACTCCCCCGTTTCGGCTAAGAGTGTATATCACCGCTCGCCGCCTCGGCAAGGAAGGCGCCGCCACAACCCGGCTCTGGTCCGGTTCGTCCGCCCCCCGGGGTCGCCCCCAACAGGCCGGCAGCGCCCACCAGGGTGGAAAGTTCCTGCTGTCCGCCATAAGATTTACATAGAGGGCTTATTCCCAGCAGGATGCTTGCCGGACCCTGCCGCTGTTGGCGCCGCCTTGACGTTTGACGCGCCGGGGTCTTTTCTTCACTCCGGATCCGGCCCGGTCCGCCGTTGGGGAAGTCGGTCCGCGCGGAGCAGGCGAGAGGGCACCGTCGATTTTTCATGGGGAGGACACGATGAAGATGATGGATTACCCGCAGGAAGTCACGCTACGGGACGGCACGAAGGTTACGATCCGGCACACGAAACGCGAAGACGGACCGGCCCTTCTCGAGTTCTTCCGTGCCCTTCCCGAAGAGGACAGACTCTTCCTCAGGGACGACGTCACCAGGCCCGAGTTCATGGAGAGCTTCGTCCAGAAGATAGACTACGACACCATGGTTCCCCTGTGCGCGGTGCACGACGGCAGGATCGTGGGCAACGCCACGCTGTACAGGACGCGCCACGGCTGGACGGTTCACGTGGCCCAGATCAGGGTGGTGGTCGCGCGCTCCTTCCAGCGCAACGGCCTGGGCACGGAACTGGCCCGCGGACTGGTGCGGATCGCCATCAACATGGGCCTGGACAAGATGATCGCCCAGGTGGTGGACAACCAGGTGGCCGCCCAGCGGGCCTTCGAAAAGCTCGGTTTTCACAAGGAGGCCGTGCTGAAAAACCACGTCAAGGACATCTTCGGCCGACGCCACGACCTGGTCATCATGTCCAACGACGTCTCCCACATCTGGGAGGCCATGGAATCCATGGCGGACAGCTACCTGCCCACGATGGAATAGGGTAAGGATAGAACCGCCGCCTGCATCGGTATCGGGGCTCTCTATCGGTATCGATTTCCGAATAAAACCCGTCCCGGGGGCGGGTTTTGTTTCGCATTCGTCGAGCCCATTCTCAGGAGCGTGCAGGGGCGGAGTCTGTCGGAGGGCCGCCGGGGACGGGTTCGAGTCGGGCTAGATGCCGGCTGTTAATTCGATACCGACGCCGATACCGATTTCGATTTCGATTCGGGTGAGGTGGGGGCCGTTCCGCCCTTACCTGTAGAGCGTCCAGTCGCCGTCCTGCATGAGGTGTTCCACTTCGCGCCACAGGTCCTCGAGGTTGCACCGCATGATGACCATGTCCTGCCACTGGCCGGCCTGGTCGCGGACGTGCTCGGGGATCAGGAACTCGTCGTGAAAGCCCAGCTTTCGGAAGATGCTGACGGCACCCGTCTGGGGACGCATCATCCGCACCACGATCCGGTCCAGCTTGCGCTGGGCCGCGAGGAAGAACAGTTCACGAGCCATGAGCATGCCGAGGCCCTTTCGCTGGAAGGGATGCGCGACGATCAAGCGGATCTCGCCCACGTTGTTGCCCCAGCCGTGCCCCGCCAGTTCGAGCGCCCCGTCCGCCACGATCTCTTCGCCCGCCAGGGCCACGAGCCGAAGCACCCGTCCCGTTTCATGGTCCCTGATGCGCCGCTCCACCACGTCCCAGCGCGCCACGTCCATCCTCAGGTACTTCCGGTCCTCCTCGGGCAGGGCGGCGAAGAAGGCGTAGGACCGCTCCGTGTCCCTGGCCTCCATCGGACGGATCAGGACCTCCGTCCCGTCCCTAAGCTTGACCCTTTTCTCCATCGGAAGTCCCCCTTCCTCCATCGCCGTCGCCCTCCGTTGCCACGAGGGGCCCCGACTCAAAACGCTTCAGTACTTCGGGTTTGAACCGCTGCCGCTCGAAACCCAGCTTCTCGTAGGGCACGCCCTGCGCGAAGGCCAGCAGCTGGAAGTAGTAGACGGGCGGCAGGTGGAAATCCTCTTCGAACCTCTGCCCCACCTTCATCTGGCCGTGGTCGAACTGGCCGAAGCAGGTGGGGCAGATGAGGCACAGGATGTCGGCGTGTTCCTCGCGCACGGAGGCGAGCAGGTCGCGCATCATGTTGTCGGGGATGTCCCCCGTCTGGCAGGCCTTGCCGCAGCAGAGGTACCAGTTCCTGTGGCGGACGGGGGTGGCACCCAGCGCACGCACCATGTTCTCGAGCATGGTCGGATCGTTGGGGTCGTCCACCTCCATGATGCGGCTGGGCTTGAGCAGGTGGCAGCCGTAGTGGATGGCCACCTTGAGGCCCTCGAGCGGCCGTACGACGGACTTCCGCACGGCGTCGTAGCCCGCCACGTCCCGGACGAGCGTGGCGATGTGGCGGACCCGGGTCGTGCCCGTGTAGGCTTTCCCGATCTTCCTGAGACGCCCGTTCACTTTGGCCCTGAGTCCTTGGTCCTCCAGAAGGTGCCGCGACTCCGAAAGCGTCGCCGTGCACCCCGAGCAGTTGGTGAAGATGTCGAGTCCCTGTTCCTCCGCAAGGGTCAGGTTGCGCGCCGCGACGGACAGCCAGGCCATCTTGTCCTTGGACTTGAAGTAGATGGGATCCGGACAGCAGGAGGCACCCGCGAGGTCGGCGATCATGATCCCCAGCTTTGGGAGGGTCTGCCGGATGGCGAACTCCATGGCGGGATAGCGCGCCGGGATCAGGCAACCCGGGAAAAAGGCGAACCGTCTCGCGGCCTTCCCCTCACCTCGGGCGGGCCGGGCTGAGGGCCCGGTCTCCACCGGATCGGCGGACTCGAGGAGGACCGCCACCTCGTCCATGGGGACGGGCGCCATGGGCGCCAGGTCGAAGCGCTCGCGGTTCTTGTCGATGGAGGGCCCGGCGGGTGTCGTGCGCCCCGTCTTTTCGAAGGTCTCGATGACTCTGCCCACCGCGTCGGGCACGATGCCCCGGTCGGCCAGCATGTTCTTGAGCGAGATGATGACCTCCACGGGCTTGACCTGCTGCGGGCAGCGCTCGTGACAGCTGTAACAGTTGGTGCACTGCCACAGGACGGAGTCCTCTGTGAGAAGTTCCGACTCCAGGCCGTAAAGCACCTTGAGCATGATCTCGCGCGGGCTGAAGTCCTCGCTGTACGCCGCGGCCGGGCAGTCCCCCACGCACGCCCCGCACTGGTAGCAGAAGCTCGCCAGGTCGCCCTCGATCTTCTCGGCGAGTTCGCGCCTGAATTCGAAGCCTATGCGCACGAGGTCTTCGCCGCGGGCCGGCAGGTCGGGCATCAGTCGGACTCCTTCCCGGGCGTCTTCTTCCGCAGGTGCCGGATGCTGTTCGACCGGCACTTGGGGCAGGACCGCTCCTTGTCCTCGCCCTTCTCGACCGCTTCCTGGTACTCGTGCCCGCACATCATGCAGCGGAAGGTCTCCATCGTGGCCGTCATCTAGAACCTCCGTTCAGTTTCGGGAACCGGCGTCATGGTCACGGCGGCGGGCTCGTCGCCGCTTCGTCTGTCGTTGCCTTCTTCACGGCCTTCCCGGGTTTGGGCTTCAACGCCTCCATGCCCTCTTCGATCTCCTTCTTGGTCACGGTCTTGCGAAGATCTTCCATCTGCCGCATGACCTTCGCGAACTTCTGCCCCTCGGCGGCGCTGATCCACTCGAGCTGCAGCCGTTCGGGCCGAACGCCCGCCTTCTCCAGCTTGTTCCAGAGGTTCTGCACGCGTTTCACGGTCTGCCGGTTCGCGTTGATGTAGTGGCAGTCCGCGTAGTGGCACCCCGATACCAGAACCACTGGGGCCCCGTTGCGGAAGGCTTCCAGGACCATCTCCTCGGACACCCTGGCCGAACACATCCTCCTGATCCACCGGGTCGAGCCCCGGTACGGCATGCGCGAGATCCCCGCCATGTCGCCGCCCGCGTAGGAGCACCAGATGCACGCGAAGCAGAGGACCTTGTCTTCCGGCCTGTCGGCCAGCACGGCCCGCACCTGGGCCGTTATCTGGTCGTCCGTAAAGTGCCGCATGGTAATCGCGCCGAACTTGCACGTGGCGCCGCAGGCCCCGCACCCGGCGCAGGCCGCCTCCACCACCACGGCGGGCTCGCCCTTCTTCCAGACGATGGCGCCGTAGGGGCAGACCGAGGCGCAGAGCCCGCACTTCGTGCACGCGGCTTCGTCGACACGGCTCGTGATGGCCTCTATGTGGATACTGCCGGCGTTCAGGAGCGCCCCCGCACGCGAGGCCGACGCCCCGGCCTGGCACACCGAGTCCTTGATGTCCTTGGGCGACTCGCAGAAGCCGGCGAAATAGACGCCCCGCGTCGGCGCATCCACCGGCTTGAGCTTGGGGTGCGACTCCATGAAGAAGCCGTCGGACGTTTTGGACAGGGTCAGCAGGCCCGAAACCTTGGCGAGGTCTTTCGGCGGCTGGACGCCCACCGAGAGGACCACCATGTCCAGTTCGTGCCGTTCGAGCCTCCCGGCCGTGGTGTTCTCCACCGTGATGACGAGGTTCCGGGTCCCGGGGTCCTCCTCGATGTCGCCCGGCAGGCCGCGGATGTACCGCGTGCCGGCCTCCTTGGACCGCTGGAACATGTCCTCGAAGGACTTCCCGAAGGCCCGGATATCCTGGTAGAAGACCACGTTCCGGACGTCCGGGTAGTGGTCCGCCAGCAGCAGGGTGTCCTTGATGGTGTTCATGCAGCAGATGTTGGAGCAGTAGGGACGGCCGATTTTGGGGTTGCGCGAGCCCACGCACTGGATGAAGCCGATGCGCTTTGGGCGCTCGTGGTCGCTGGGCCGGACGAAGTGGCCGCCCGTCGGGCCGCCGGCGCAGATGAGCCGCTCGAACTCCATGGAGGTGATCACGTTGTCGAAGCGGGTGTAGCCGTACTCGTCCATCTCGGTCGGGTCGTAGACGTCCAGGCCGATGGCCACGATCACCGCGCCCACCTCACGGGTCACGATCACGTCCCTGTCGTCGTAGTTGACGGCCTGCTTGTCGCAGGCGTCGGAGCACTTCCCGCAGGCGATGGGGTTGTTGCCCAGGCAGTCCTCCATGTTGAGGATGTAGGAGCACGGCACGGCCTGGGGGAAAGGGATGTAGACGGCCTTCCGGGTGGAGAGGCCCATCTGGTACTCGTCGGGCCGGGTCACGGGACACACCTTGGCGCAGTCGCCGCAGGCGTTGCAGAGCGTGGGGTCCACGTAGCGGGCCTTCCTGCGGATCCGCACGCTGAAGTTGCCGATGTAGCCCGCGACGGACTCCACCTCGCTGTAGGTCATCAGCTCGATGTTGGGATGCCGACCGGCATCGATGGCCTTAGGGCCGAGGATTCATATGCTGCAGTCCATGGTGGGGTAGGTCTTGTCGAGCTGGGCCATGATGCCGCCGATGGAGGCCTGCTTCTCGACCAGTACCACCTTGTGACCCGCGTCGGCGAGTTCCAGCGCCGCCTCGATGCCCGCCACGCCGCCGCCGATGACCAGCGCCCGTTTGGTGACCGGGACCGTCATCTCCTCCTGCGGCTGCAGGAAGCGGGCCCTCGCTACGGCGCTCGCCACGAGGTCCCTGGCCTTGGCCGTGGCACCCTCCTTGTCGCCGGGGTGCACCCACGAGCAGTGTTCCCTGAGGTTGGCCATTTCCATGAGGTACGGGTTCAGGCCCGCGTCGTAGACGCACTGGCGGAAGGTGGGCTCGTGCTGGCGGGGGGTGCACGAAGCCACGACCACGCGGTTCAGCTTGTGCGCCTTCACGGCGGCCTTGATCTCGTTCTGTCCGGGGTCTGCGCAGGTGTACTTGTTCCTGACCACGCAGGCCACGTCCGGCAGGGTCGCCGCGTACTCGGCCACGGCCGCGCAGTCCACGGCGCCCGCGATGTTCAGCCCGCAGTCGCAGACGAAGACGCCGATCCTCAGTCCGTCTCCGTTCCCTTCGGAAACCATTCGCGCCTCCTTCCGGCGGCCCTTCCCCGCGAAGGGCGCCGACCTGTTATGCCAGGGCCGCGGCCGCGAGTTCGGCCACGTCCAGCATCTCGATTTCTATCTCCGGCCCCTGCTTGGGGTCGTGCATGGCGCACCGGAAGTGGATTCGACACTTGGGGCACGCCGTCAGGAGCACCTCGGCGCCCGTGGCGCGCGCCTCCCTGAGCCTCTCCACCTGGGTCTTCTTGGCGTAGCGGTCGCAGTTGGACCAGGTGCCGCCCGCACAGCACGCCGCCTTCGGGCCCGCGCGGCCCATCTCCACCAGCTCCACCCCTGGGATCGCCGCCAACACCTGCCTCGGAGGGTCGTATACGCCAAGGTGCCGTCCCATGCGGCATGGGTCCTGGTAGGTGACCTTCCTGTGCGAGTTGCCCTCGAGCTTGAGGTCCCTGACCGACTCGGCGAGGAACTCGGTGAAGTGGAGGACCCGCGGCCCCTTGCCGCTGATGAACGGCGCGTAGTCCACGGTCCAGGTCCGGTAGCACTCGGCACAGGGAATCAGGATCGTCCTGGCGCCGCTGTCGGACACGAGTTTCGTGTTGTGCCTTGCCAGGCGTTCGAAGTTAGCCCGGTCGCCGTTCCATAAGAGGTCGTGGCCGCAGCAGCGCTCGTTCGCGCTCACCACGGGCCTTATGCCGAGCGCGTTGAGGACCTTCACCGCCGCACGGGTGCCCTTGAGGGTCCCCAGCGAGAACTCGGGGAAGAAGGCGTCGTAGTACATCGTGCATCCGGTCCACAGGAAGACGTCTCCCTTCTCGGGAACCGTTGAGAGATCGGGCGTCAGCCATCCCAGGCGGTCCTGCATAGTCCCGCCACCGGCCATCATGCGCATGAGGGACTGAAGGGCACCGCCGTGGGGGCATTCGGGTTCCGCCCCGGCGCCGCGGGCGGCCTCCCGCATGCTGAGCACGAGGTCCGTATAGGACACGTTGGCCGGACACCTGAGGTCGCAGAGACCGCAGGTCAGGCAGGTGAAGAGGCTGGTACAAGTGGCCGGGTCGCCCGCCCCGTTCAACCGGGCGGAAAGCACCTGCCGGCGGGGCGAATAGGGACTGCCCGCCCGGGCGACGGGGCACGTTGCCGTACACTTGCCGCAGTCGTAGCACGCCCATGCGTGTGTTTTCGAGAGGACGGACGACATCTCAGCCATGGGACTCCTCCTCCGCCCGGTCATCTGCCTTCTCGGAACCCCGATCCCTGGGAGCGACGGGACTTGGTCCCAGTTTGCGCACCTGGTCGGTGAACTCGTCGATCACCTCGGCGAAGCGCGCCCCTTCCGCCGCGCTGATCCATTCGAGGCGGAGGCGTTCGTCTTCCAGCCCCAGGAGCCTGACAACGTTCTTCGTCTTGTCGAACTGCTGCACGGCCCGCTCGTTGCCGAAGACGTAGTGGCAGTCGCCGAAGTGACACCCCGAAACCAGCACGCCGTCGGCGCCCTTCTCGAAGGCGCGCAACACGAAGGACGGCTGGATACGGCCCGAGCACATGACCCGTATCATCCTGAAGTTGGGCGGCTGCTGGATTCTCGAGACTCCGGCCGTGTCCGCTCCGGCGTAGGAACACCAGTTGCAGGCGAAAACCACGATCTCCGGGGTCCAGGAGGCAGATCCGGCGGGGAAGCGCTCGACCCGTCCGTCCTTCGCTTTTGCGGATCCTGCCTCGGCGGTCATAGCGCAGCCTCCTCGGCAAAGAACGCGTCGATCATGGCGAGAATCTGCCGGTCCGTGAAATGCCTGGATTCGATGGCGCCCGAGGGACAGTTGCTGGCGCAGGTCCCGCACCCCTTGCACAGGGACGCGTTGATGTGCGCCGTAAAGATCCCGTCCGCCGCCTCCACGAGGGAGGGCGCCCGGAACTCGCAGATCTCCACGCAGGTCCCGCACCCGCGGCACCGGTCCTCGTTCACGACGGCCACCGCCGGGTCCAGCGTGACCTTGTCGCAGGCCAGGAAGACCGAAGCCTTGGCCGCGGCGGCCGAGGCCTGGGCCACGGTATCCACGATGTCCTTCGGGCCCTGGACGGTCCCCGCGAGCAAAACGCCTTCCACGGCGGTTTCCACGGGGGCGAGTTCGGGGTGGCGCTCCAGGAAGAATCCGTCCAGACCGGTGCCGGCCTTCAGCATGTCGTGGAATTTGGCCGTGGCTTCCTGGTCCGGCCTCATGCCCACGCTGAGCACGACAAGATCCGCGGGCACCTCCAGGCGGCGTCCGAGCAAGTCATCGTAGCAGCGAACGGCTTCGGCTCCCTTTTTGCCCACGACCTCCGGCTTCTCTCCGGGCGGCACGCGCACGAACAGCACGCCCATCCCTCTGGCCCTCCGGTACATCTCCTCGGCGCCGGTGGACACCGTGCGGATGTCCCGGTAGAAGATCGTCACCTCCACGCCCTGCTCCCTGAGCAGCATCGCCTGTTTGATGGCCGTGGGGCAGCAGTAGCGCGAGCATCCCGTGAAACCGTCGGGGTCCCTCGATCCCACACAGAGGATGAAGGCTGCGTGCTTCGGCCTCGCGCCGGACACGGTGATGTCGCCGCCCGCACAGAATGCGTTCTCCAGTTCGCGACTCGTCCAGACGTTGGGAAACCTGCCGAAACCGAATTCGCCCTTCGGCTGGTAAAGGTCTGCACCCATGGCGAGGATGATGGCGCCCACGGACAGCACGCCGCCGGTCGCCCCCTTGAGACGAACCTCGAAGTTGCCCACGTACCCCCCGATCTGGTCAACCTCTGTCTCGAGCAGGACCTTCGCACCGCTCGCCTTCAACCGTTCGATCTTGCGGGCGAGGACATCCGCGGCGGGGCGAAGGTTGGGGTAGAGGAGGTGCAGGTTCGGGGCCGCCAGCCGACCGCCGAGCCGGTTGGACTTCTCCACCAGGGTGACGGGGAAGCCCTGGACGGCGAGGTCCGTCGCCGCCTCGATGCCCGCGATGCCTCCGCCGACTACGAGGGCGGCGCGCGTCATGGGTGACTCGCCGGCCTGGAGCGGCTCGAGGTGGGCGGCCCTGGCCACGGCCATGCGGACGAGCGCCTTCGCCTTCTCCTGGGCTTCGGCGGGTTGCTTGGCGTGCACCCACGAGCACTGGTCCCGGATGTTTGCCATTTCGAGCAGGTAGGGATTGAAGCCGATGCGCGAAAGGGTCTCGCGGAAGACCGGTTCGTGGGTGCGCGGGGTGCACGCCGCCACGACGATCCGGTTGAGCCGTCTCTCTTTGACGAGCTCTACGAGCTCGTCCTGTCCCGTGGAGGAACACGAGAACATGTGGTGAGTCGCCGCGGCCACGCCGGGCAGTGTACCGGCATACTCCGCCAGTTCTTCCACGTCGAGGACGCCGGCGATGTTCACGCCGCAATGGCAGACCATGACGCCGATGCGGGCCGGGCCCGACAGGTCCATGGGCTCCACGGGCGCCTTCTCCTCCTCGGCGCGATGCCCCGACAGGAAGACCTGGGCGCGCGCCGCGGCGGCCGAGGCCTGGGCCACGCAGTCCGGGATGACCTGGGGCCCCACGGCGCTGCCCGCCACGAAGACGCCGTCCCGGCAGGTTTCCACCGCGGAGACGGCCGGGTCCTGACGGGCGATGAACCCATAGGCGTCGGTTTCGATGCCGAGGATCTCCGCCAGCTTCACGGCGCCTTCGTTGGGCGCCGCGGCAACCGACAGCACCACCAGGTCGGCCGGGACCCTCAGCGGCTTGTGCGCCAGCGTGTCCTCCACGAACACGGTCAATTCCCCGTTGCCGGGTTCGCGCTCGATCTTGGCCGGACGGCCGCGCAGGTAGACGGCGCTGTTCTCCTCCACGGAGCGCCGGACGAAGTCGTCGAATCCCTTGCCGAAGGCGCGGATATCCGTGTAGAGGATGGTCACGTCCTCAACCTCCGGGTCGTGCTGGCGGATGAGCATGGAATCCTTCACTGCGTTCATGCAGCAGAACCGGCTGCAGTACGGCCTGCCGCCCTCGCCTCTCGCGCCCACGCACTGAACGAAAAGGATGCGCCGGGGCGTCTCCCCGTCGGACGGCCGGACGATGTGTCCGCGCGTGACGCCCGAGGGGCTGAGCATGCGCTCGAGTTCGAGGCTCGTGATCACGTCGGGGAAACGGCCGTAGCCGTAGTTGCCGAGCCTGCGGGCGTCGAACTCCTGAAAGCCCACGGCAACGAGAACGGCGCCGGCCTCCACGTCGAACTCTTCGGCCTGCATGTCGAAGTCCACGGCGTTCACCTCGCAGGCCTTCATGCAGTGACCGCAAGGCAGCATGGGGCTCGTGTAGGCCTCGTCCCGCCGCTTCTTCACAACCTGCATCTTGGAGAGCATCCGCTTCTGCTTCTCGTTGAGGAAGCCCTCGAGGTTGAGGCACGCCTCCGGGTCGATGGCGTAGGCCGCAGGGACGGACTGCGGGTAGGCGCGGTGGATGGCCTTGCGAGCCATGAGCCCCATGTCGAACTCGTTGCCCGACACCTGAGGGCAGACCTCGGTGCAGGCGCCGCAGGCCACGCACAGGTCCTCCCGCACGTAGCGCGGGTTCCTGCGCACGCGGACCCTGAAGGCGCCGGGCGCGCCCTCGCAGGCTACGACCTCGGCGTTGGTCACCACGTCGATGAGGGGATGCCGACCGGCATCCATGGCCTTGGGCCCGAGGATTCAAATGGAGCAGTCCATGGTGGGGAATGTCTTGTCGAGCTGGGCCATGCGCCCGCCCAGCGCGGGGGACTTCTCCACCAGTGTCACGCGGATGCGGGCGTTCGCGAGATCCAGGGCGGCCTGGATCCCCGCGATGCCCCCTCCGATGACCAGGGCCCTCTGCGGGCCTGCCCCTCCTTGCTCCTCGAACTCTGCTGCCCGTTCGTCGTTCATCTGCCTTGCCCTCTGCGTTCCGATTGCTCCCGTTCCCAACGTGAAAAGAGTCAGGCCCGAGCGGGCGGGGGCACTGCGGTGGCCGACGCCTCCACCGCCGGTGTCCCTTTGCCCTCCACGCTCTCCTCGAAGTACTCCCAGCCCGTGTCGAAGGCCTTCAGGTTCAGTTCCTCGGTCCCTGCGGGCACGGAGTTCTTGACGGCTTCCCGCATGGCCTCGCGCGGCACCGCCTGCGTGACCGCGGCGTAGAAACCCAGCATCACGATGTTCTGGACGATGGCCCGGCGTGCAGCTCGGCTGCGCGTAAAATGAAAAAAAGGTCATCCCGTCGGCCGCCATGCGGTCGAGGTTGGGTGTGGGCATGCCGCGCCCCTCCCCTCCGCCATAGGCCCCGAGGTCGCCATAGCCGGTGTCGTCGGACACGATAAAAAGGATGTTAGGCTTTTGGCTGGCGGCGTCTGTCTGTACGGCCGTCACGGCCAGCGCAATGGCAAAAGC
>JBJKRE010000110.1:0-13189 GCA_046704825.1 Acidobacteriota bacterium | reverse complement strand
TCTCGCGGCAATCAGCCTCAGCGTGACGGGCACGGCGATGACCGCGGCCAGGAAGAAGGGCCACCCGTACTCGAAGACGGTAGAAATGCGCAGGATCACGCGGGTGAGCGTCGGGAGCTTGGCGCCGGCGCCCATGAACAGGGTGGAGAACTTGGGCACGATGACGGTCATGAGCAGAAAGATGAGCCCCACCGAAAGGGTCAGCAGAATGATGGGGTAGATCATGGCCGACACGATCTTCTTCCGGATGGCCTGCATCGTCCTCAGGTAGAACAGGTATCGCTGGATGACCGACACCAGTTCGCCGCTCCTCTCGCCCGCGGCAAGCGTCGCCGGGTAGATGGCGGGAAAGGCCTTGCCCCGGTTTGAGAAGGCCTCGGAAAGGCTCGACCCCGACTGAACCTCGTCGCGGATCTGAACGAGCATGCGCTGGAAATTCTTCTCGCGCGTCCTCGACAGCAGAAGGTTCAGCGACGTCAGGACCGGCAGCCCCGCCTTCAGAAGCGCGGAGAACTCCTGATTGAAAACGACGAAATCCCGGAGCTTGATCTTGGCGGTTCCGCCCGACATGTCATCGAACAGCATCTGCCAGGCGTAAGCCGGCTTGATGGAAAAGATGAAATAGCCCTTGTCTTCCAGCTGGTTCCTCAGCGAATGCTCGCTGGGGGCCACTAGCTCCTGCACGACCACGTCTCCGCCGGAGGTCCCCAGCCGGCATTTGAACTTCGGCATCAGCGCACCTCCGGCCGAGTCACGACGGGCAGCAGAGTGGGCTTGATGCTGAGCCTGAGGGGGGGCGTCTGGGCCGACGGCGTTACGAGGAACAGGGTCGCGCGCCCCTCGCGGAGCACCGCCGCGCCGTCCAGGACTTCGACGGATCGCTTTCCCCCGTCCTCACTGTAGGTCAGGGAGAGGGTGTCCAGGGCCAGCCTGTGGCTGGAGGGGTCGTAGCCCTGCGCCCTGGCCTCCAGCGCGTAGGAGCTTCCGAGCGTGCAGGTCGCCTCCTGACCTTCGTAGAGGTCCATGACGCAGCGGTAGGTGGCCGTCGGCGAGACCGTCGAACTCCACTGGGTCATGTCCACGAAGCTGGGCGTGGGCTTGAACAGGGACTTCTGAGGGACCCTGGGCAAGACATCCATGCGCGTGTCCAGGGCGAAGTGCCTCGCGGGCCGGTCCAGTTCCTGGATCAGCCGCCGGATCTTGTCCATATGGGACGAGTCGTCCTGGATGGTGATGCGGTTGGACGGGCCGTCCACCCAGACCTGTCCGCTCTTGCCCAGTTCCTCGGTGATCCTGCCCAGTACAGACCGCACGTCCCGGTATTTAAGCGTATAGGTGAAACCCTCCATCTGCTGGGCCGCGAACCAGACGGGCAGCGCAAGTATGGCTAGCCAGATAGACACCCTGCGAAGGCTCATGTCCTGTCCTCCGGATTAACGATCACGATACCATGCGAAGTCGCCAGGGCCGAACCCTCCTTCGGCGTGAAGGCGGGCGCAGACCGCGTGGGAATGTTGGCGCGGAGCAGGACCCTCGGTGACGTCTTCCTCGAAAACTGCCACATGCTGCCTCCCAGCATGAAAGCAAACAGCGCCGCGGCAGCCACCGCCACCTGGAATCGCCTCCTGCGGCGAGTCATCCGGTGCTCCAGGTCCCGCATGAAGGGGGCCCAGGCATCAGGATCACGTCGCGCGTTCCTGAACTCCTGTATGTTCACAGCTCGATCCCCTTTGCTCTGAGTTCGCCCTCCACCTTTCGCCTGGCCTGCATGGCCTGGTTCCTGGCGGTGCTGGGAGCGATTCCCAACGCTTCGGCTATGTCGGCGTAATCGACGTCCTCGATGAACTTCAGTATGAACACGGCCCTCTCCTGCGGCGGCAGGCCGTCGAGGACCCCGTAAAGGCTCCTCTCGGCTTCCCTGAACCTGTAGCCGCGCTCCACGTCCATTCCCGAGGAGGTGAACTCGATGGCCGCGGGCGCGTCCACGGCCCGCTTGGTCTCTTCACGGCGCAGGTGGTCGATGGCTCTGTTGACGCAGAACCTCCTGAGCCAGGCCATGGGCTCGTCCGGGGATTTCCCGGAAGGCTGGCTCCACAGCCCCAGATACGCGTCCTGAAGGATTTCTTCGGCAACGGAATCTCGCCCTACCATACGTCTCACGGTCCAGAACAGACGTTCCCTCGTGGCCTCCACAAGCTTGAGAAAAGCCCGTTCGTCCCCCCGCCGGGACTTCCTCAACAGACTCCCGAGAAAGGATGCCGTCATCCTTCCTCTCCCTCTAAGACGGACGACCCGGCTTTCTGTCTAGTCCTCCGGCTCAGCACGAAGAAAACCGCCAGCCCGACGACGGCGCCCCCGGCCAGCGCTACGAGCACCCCGCCGAGCATCAGCGAGAGGATCGCGGATTCCCACGCCCCCCCCGGCGCACGCGCCGCTCCTCCGCCGCTCAACCAGCGCCCCAGTCCGTACTCCGCCGCGTAGATGAAGGGCGCGGTGAACGGCTGCCACACCAGGGTGCCCCCCAGAACGGCCAACCTGTTGAGCCGGAAGAGAAACGCCAGGCCGATGGCCGTCAGAGTCTGCAGGGGCGCGATGGGCATGAGCCCTATGGCGATGCCCAGCCCGACGGCACAGGCGGTCCGGGCGGGCGACCCGCCGAAGCCCGCCATGCGGCGCCAGACTTCACGAAACGAAGTGGTCGAACCCTTCGGCAGGAAGTTCTTCACGGCGATCACCGGGCAGGATGAGAACACGTTTGTCACCTTCCACGAGGCGTCCGACGGAGCGAACCCAGGCGAACGAGGCCTCCACGTCCCGGGCCCGGGCGGGATGGGCTGCGAACAGGAGAACCTGCTCCTCGCCACCCCTCAAGGCATCGTCAAGGGCCCGCTCAGCACCCGACATCGGCAAAAGCGGGTCCACCGGCAGGCGCGCGGCGTCTATCTCCGCGCCGCATCCGCTCGCCTCGCACAGCCTGGCCAGGTCACGCATGAATCCGTCCGACACGTCCAGACAACAGCTTGCGAGGCCGGCCGACGCGAGAGCGAGCCCCAGGGCGACCTGATCCGGGGGGCGGTAGAACCTGACGAGCAGGGCCTGGTCCCCCCCGCCAGACGCGAGCGCCGGGTCGAAGACGGTCAGACTTTCGCCGGCCGCGAAGCGCCGGACTGCGGCGGCGGGAGCCCCCAGAGGGCCCGAAACGAACAGCACGTCGCCGGGACGTCCCCCCGAGCGGAGTATCGGTTCGGACTCCTGCGCCCCTATCAGGGTCAAGCTGATCACCAGACCGGACCTGGACGACGACAGGTCTCCTCCCGCCAGCCCGACACCTCCGGCGGCTCCCAGGGCCCGCATGCCCCCGAGTACGCCCTCTACGTAAGATGTCGGCAGATCCTCTGGAATCGCCAGCGTCATGAGACAGAAGCGCGGCCTGGCCCCCATGGCCGCGAGGTCCGAAAGGTTGGCGGCCATGGCCTTGTAGCCGAGGGCCTGGGGCGGTCCCCAGCCTCGTTCAAAGTCCACGCCCTCTGCGAGGGTATCGGTCGTCAGCGTGTATCGGGCCGGTGGCAGAACGCACCCGTCGTCGCCCGGTCCTACTTCGGCCTGGGAGGCCCCCCACAAGCGGGCGATGAGGGCGGTCCACGCGGCTTCGTCCCTTTTGGTGGAGGTCACTAATGACGATCCCCGTTCATTCCGCTGAGGTCGTACTGCTCGATCTTGGAGTTGAGCGTGTTGCGGTGCATGCCCAGACGACGGGCTGCACGGCTCCTGTTGCCGTCGCAGGCGGAAAGGGTTTTGGCTATGTAGAGACGTTCTATTTCGGACTGGGTCTCTTTGAGCGTGATTCCCATCCTGTAGAGCGTTTCCACCATGTCCTTCAGATGACCGTTGAGATCCTTGTTGGCGACGAACGGGTCATCGAAAGGAAGTCGTTCCGACGACACCCCCGCACTTCCTCCTTAGTCCTTAGTCTCCATCCCGCGGACACGAAGCCCCCTCGCGGGGGTCAATGAATGTTCTTCATGTCCTTTTCGTGTTTTTTTGCTATCAAGAGCATCTGGTCTTTAAGCGTGAGCTTCTTCTTTTTCATCTCGGCGACGCGGATTTCCTCTTCGGCGTTCAAGAAGCCCTTCTTCGCGAGGGCGTCCAGCTCCTGCTCGTATTCCTGGTGCTTTTCGTAAAGGCGGCGAAACTCGTCATCCGTTTTCGCCAGATATTCCCGGACCTGCTGGCTCAACTGCATTGAAACCCTCCCTGGTCGGCAGAGTTTACCGTGGCCGCATGAAGATGCGGTTCCAACGGGTCTTTCCGAAGAAATGTAGGATTTTGTCCGAAAAACGACGGGCCACCTCCCCCGGGGAATTCCTCAGGTAATCGTCGTCTCTTTCCTTGAATGACCACCAGATGACCCATGCCTTTCCGAGAACCAAACGCTGGTCGAGCGCGCCCCAATAGCGGCTGTCCTCGCTGTTCATCCGGTTGTCCCCCATCATAAAAAGGTGACCTGCGGGTATACGATAAGGCCCGAAGTTCCCCCGGTCAAGGGCCTCGATTCCCCCTGCGCCCTTCATGCTCACCTGCACGCGCCCCTCGATGACTTCCACGTTGAAGTCCTGGGGCTGTTTGAGGTAGTCGGGCAGAAGGGGGATACTTGCGTCAGGAGGCATTCTCGGGGGTGGTTCGTATGTGTCCTTGATGTAGTCGGGAAGGAGCGTGTAGCCCTCCACCAGCATGCGCCCGTTCACAAAGACGTGGTGGTTCACGACCTGGACGACGTCGCCTCCTTTCGCTATGACCCGTTTGATGAAGGGGACTTCCGGGTTGCCCGGGAACTTGAAGACGACGATGTCGCCGCGCTTCACGTTCCTGATGGGCAAAATGTCCTTTTCCCAGGGAAACAGGGTGGGCCCGAAGACGAAAGAGTTCACCAGGAGCCTGTCTCCCACGAGGAGGGTGTCCTTCATGGAGCCCGATGGGATGTTACTGTTCTGAAAGACCCAGGTCCTTGCGAAAAGCACGAAGATGAGGACCACGCAGATCGTTTCCCAGTAGTCCCGGACAGTGCCTTTCGACGGAGCACCCGACTCGTCTTCCCGTCTCTTGCCGGATGTCTTCTCTTTTCGCGGCATAATCCCTCTAATCGATCGTCATGTCGTGCCCGGCGGCCTGTGCCGCACGGGGACGTGGCAAATGCTGATGTTTCATTGTAGCAGATTTCTCTCTGCAATACCGGGGCTGTGGAACCCGCAAGATCCACTACCGCCCAGGTCCGCCACCGGCCCCGGCGGACACCCCTGGGAGGCCCGTCGGCGGTGGTCCGTACACTCAGGTCCACGGGCGATTCTAGGGATACCGTCGCCGCTGAGTCAATAGAGCGCCGGGTGCGTTCTTGACCGCTTTCACCGGTGTCCAATATGATGTATGCGAACCGGTTTCCCAGGGACGATCGCCGGCCCGAGGCACGGAGCCCGGGAGGCCCGGCACTACCGAGTCGGACGCCGGTGCGTCGCGGGGGGGACCGGACCGCCGGCTGCGCGGTTCTTCCCGGGTGCGCAGGATGCCTGGAGGACTCATGGCTCGCATCGCCGTTATCCCGGGGGATGGCATCGGTCCCGAGATCACGAACGAGGTCCTGAAAGTCATGGAGGCGCTCCGCGCGAAGGGCGCGCACCTGGAGTGGCAGATCTTCGGCTACTCGGCCGATACCTACCTGGAGACAGGACAGGCCCTCCCGGAGGGCGGATTCGAGGAACTCGCGACCTTCGACGCCGTGTTCCTGGGCGCACTCGGCGATCCCCGGGTGCCCGATTCCGCCCACGCCAGGGACATACTCCTCCGCCTCCGGTTCGGCCTGGACCTCTACGTCAACCTCCGACCCGTCAGGCTGCCGATCGACGCGCTCACCCCCCTGAAGGGCAGGACCGCCGGGGACATCGACCTGGTCGTCGTGCGCGAAAACACCGAGGGAGCCTACGTTGGGGCAGGAGGCTTCCTGAAGAAGGGCACCGCTGAAGAGATCGCCATCCAGGAGGCCCTGGCGACGAGGCGGGGAGTCGAGAGAATCCTTCGTTTCGCATTCGAACATGCCCGGCGCAGACGGAAAAGGCTGGCCATGGCCGACAAGCACAACGCCCTGCGCTTCGTCTCCGACCTCTGGTTCCGCGTCTTTCGAGAGATGAGAGCGGGCTACCCCGACGTGGAAGCGCGACACTACTTCGTCGACAACCTCTGCTACCAGCTCGTGAGGGATCCTTCGCAGTTCGACGTAATCGTGACCAGCAACCTCTTCGGGGACCTCCTCTCCGACCTCGGGGCGGCCCTGGCGGGCGGCCTCGGCCTGGCGCCTTCGGCCAACTTCAACCCCGAGACGGGCCGGGGGCTTTTCGAGCCGGTGCACGGCTCCGCGCCCGACATCGCCGGCCGGGACGAGGCCAACCCGTCGGCGGCCCTCCTCTCGCTGGCCATGATGCTGGATTTTCTGGGGCTCCGGGAGGCGGCGGAACGCCTCCATTCTGCGGTACACTCGTGCATCGCCGCCGGACAGGTCACGCGCGACCTCGGCGGCGCCCTCGGTACCGGTGCGGCGGGCGACGCAGTCCGCCGTGTCGTTCTTTACGGTGACGCCTGATGGGACGAACCCTTTCCGAAATCATCCTCGGACGCAATTCTGGAACAGCCGGCGCTGCGCCCGGTGACCTCGTGACCTGTCGCGTGGACAAGATCATGGCCACTGATATCACGGCGCCCCTCTCCATCGACGTCTTCAGGAAGATGGGGGCCGACAGGGTGGCCGCGCCCGAGGCGTGCATCCTCATCAACGACCATTTCGTGCCGGCAAAGGACATCCAGTCGGCCGACTTTTCCAGGGCCATGCGGGATTTCGCCCGCGAACAGGGCATCGGGCACTATTTCGAGGTGGGACGCTCGGGCATCTGCCACGTTCTCGTGCCTGAAAAGGGCCTGGTCAACCCCGGCGAACTGATGGTCGGTGCCGATTCACACACCTGCACGGCGGGGGCGCTGGGCGCCTTCGCCACCGGCGTGGGGAGCACCGACCTCGCGGCGGCGTGGGCCCTGGGCGAACTGTGGCTGAGGGTGCCTGAAACCATCAAGGTCGTCCTCACCGGCGATCCGCCCCCCTACGTCACCAGCAAGGACGTCATCATGAGGCTCATCGGCGAACTCGGCGTGGAGGGCGCACGGTACATGGCCATCGAGTTCCACGGGGATGGCCTGGCCGGCATGCCCATGTCCGGGAGGCTCACGCTCTGCAACATGACGGTGGAGGCGGGGGCCAAGGCCGGGATGATCCCCTGCGACGGAATCACGGAAGCCTACGTCAAGGCGCATGGAGGCGACCTGACCAACGCGGTCGTCCCTGACCCGGACGCCCGCTACGCCCGCACGCTCCATCTGGAGGTGGACGAACTGGAACCGCAGGTGGCCGAACCCTTCATGCCCAGCCTCACCGGGCCGGCGCGTAAGTTCGGGAGCGTACGCGTAGACCAAGTCTTCATCGGTTCGTGCACCAACGGCCATCTGGAGGACCTGCGCACGGCCGCCGACATCTTGAGGGGGCGGTCCGTCGCGGACGGCGTCCGCCTGATCGTCACCCCCGCGACACAGGACATCTACCTCAGTGCCGTCCGCGAGGGCGTCGTCGCCGACCTGGTCGCAGCCGGAGCCGCCGTGACGACACCGACCTGCGGTGCGTGTCTGGGGGGCCACAACGGTGTGCTGGGGAAAGACGAGGTCGCCCTCTCGACGACCAACAGGAACTTCAGGGGACGCATGGGCGACCTGTCCTCCCGGGTCTACCTCGCAAACCCCGCCGTGGCGCCCGCCACGGCCGTCACAGGTCACATCACGCACCCCGGGGATCTGCCATGAGCACAGAAGCCGTCATCGAAGGGAGGGTGTGGGTCTTTGGAGACCACGTCGACACGGACGTCATCATACCGGCCAGGTTCTGCAATACCTACGTCACGGAAGAACTGGGCAGGCACGCCATGGCGGGCACCGACCCGAGTTTTGCCGATCGCATCGCTGCGGGCGACGTCATCGTCGCGGGCGCGAACTTCGGCTGCGGGAGCAGCCGCGAGACGGCGCCCCTGGCCCTGCTCGGAGCCGGTGTGGGGGCGGTCGTCGCGGCATCCTTCGGCCGAATCTTCTTCAGGAACGCCATCAACGTCGGCCTGCCGATTTTCGAATCGCCGGAAGCTTCGGAAGGATGCGAGCAGGGGGATCACATCGTGATCCAGCCCGGGAAGGGACGCATCCTGAACAAAAGCCGGGGCACGTGCCACGGGTTTGCACCTTACCCCGCCAAGCTGCTCGAGATCATCGAATGCGGGGGACTCGTCCCCTACGTCAGGAAGCGCCTTGGACGGTGACCATCCCGTGAAAGCAGGCGGTGAGCCGGTCCTCAGTAGAGCGTGAAGCTGCGGCTCTCGCTGAATGAATTCTTGTTGTCCGCCCTGTAGACGACCCGCCAGTAGACCGTCAGCCCGCCCCTCGACTTCTTGAGAATCCTTCGCCAGGTGTTGTCGGCCGGGACCAGGTAGGGCACGTCGAACTTGGAGTTGTTGACGAGAGCCCTGATGATCTTGTTCTTCTTGAACCCGGGGTCCGTCGAGAACTCCACCTTGAAGTTGTGTCCCGACTGGGGCATCCAGGAAAACAGCGGGTAGCTCGATGGGGATAGGACGGCGCCGTCGCACGGCAGGAGCAGGGAATCACCCGGGCAGGTCGACGGTGAGAGGCACCACAGCCCCCCTTCCCTGGCAGCCACGACCGTCGCACCGTTGGAGAGCAGGGCGGCGGAATAGCAGTACCCCGGCGCCTGGAAGTAGGTGACTCCGGCTGGCTTGTCGGGGGTCGTAAGGTCGTATTCCCTCAGGCCGTAGTCGCCGGCGCTGACGAGCAGCTTGTCCCCTGCGAGGATCAGGTCCAGACCGCCCTTGATCTGGGTGGCAAAGGCCGTGACCAGGCTCGGGCTGTCGATGTTGCTGATGTCGGCCACCTTGAGCCCCGAGTAGCCCGCCGCCTGGTATATGTAGTTCCCGGAAACCACGATGCGCCCCGTGGAAATGCCCCCCAGGATGGAACTGGTCAGGATGGCGGGGTTGGCCGGGTCCGAAACGTCCAGAGCGTACAGGCCGCTGTTCTGCTGGCAGACCCACAGTGTGGTGGGAGAGGCGAAGGCCACGCCGCTGATGTATCCGGCGGTGATGGCGTATTCACCGGCTTTGACGGGGTTCGCCGGATCGCTGATGTCTGCGAGCACCACACCCGTGTCCGCCTCACCGATGGCGAGCAGGCTCTGGCTCACGGAGATCTGCAGGGCGGGGTTGTCCACCGCGAAGTCAGAGAGCTGGACCGGCGACGACGGGTTCGACACGTCGTAGATCACCACGCCGGCCGACGTGCAGGACGCGAACAGAGTATGCCCCTGGATGAGCAGTTCACTGGCCGGCATGGGCGTGGGCACCGAACCCAGCAGGACCGGATGGGCAGGATCCGTGTAGTCCCACGATTGGATTATGGAGTCGGAGGCGGCGTAGACGATGTTCCCCTGGGCCACCAGGGCTCCGATGGCCGGATTGCCGGCCATGACCTGCGCCGCCTGCGGTGCGGCGGTGTCCGAGGCGTCCAGCGTCCAGAGCCCGGCATCCCCGCAGAGCAGATAGGCTTCATTTCCGGAAAGCAGTGACACCCCGTACACGGGTTCAGGTGCGGCGGCGTGGGTTATGACGGACGGGTCGGCCGGGTCCTGGGCGTCGACGAGGCTGTATCCACCGCCGCCTTCGGCCGTAACGACCACGGGAAGGTCGTTACCCAGGAAAGAGCAGCCGAGGACGGGCGTCTGGAAGGTCAGCCTGCCCATCTCCTGCGGATCCGTCCATTTGGTGAAGTCGATGAATACGAGGCCGGCCTCCGTATCGGCGGCAGCCATCAGGCGGCCCTGGAAGGTGAAGTGGACGGTCGCCTGGAGGTCCTTGATCTGCTTCATCTTCTTGGGGTGCCTGGGCTTCTGGATGTTGAACACGTAGACGCCTTCGGGTCCCGCCGCGGCCACGAGAGCGTCGTTCATCACCGCAACCTGCGAGAACAGGGACTTGCCGACGCTTTTGATCCTCACGATCTTGATGTGGTTCAGGTCTTTGAGGTTCAGGACGTAAATCTTGGAGGAACCGTCCACGAGGTAGCCGAACTGACCGCTCCCGTCGACCGCGAACGAGAGGGCCAGGGCGCTCGAGAAGCGGCCGGCGACGTAGGGGCTGGATGGGTTGCTGACGTCTACGATCATGAGTCCGGCCTTGCCGGCCGCCACGTAGACGAACGTGCCCTGCGAGCACATGCTGCGGATGCTCATGGGCATGCTGACCTTGGATATCTCCACGGGGCTGGCCGGCGCCGTGACATCCAGGATTTCCAGCACGGGACCGTCGGCGAGCGCCACGTAGGGCGTCCCGATCGAGACCGCATCCTTGTAGGAATTCGCCTTGACTTCGGATTGGATAGCGTAGCCTTCCACGCTCAGCGGCAGCTCCTGGGACATGGCCGGGAGGCTTCCGGCAAACAGCGCTGCGAAGGCCAGGGCCAGGCACCAGTTGAAGCGGCGAATTGTCGTTCTCATCCTGCAACATCCTTTCTGAGCGCGGTCAGCGAGCCCACGTGATTATAGACTCCCGTCCCTGGACGGTCAAGTCGAAGAAGGCCCCCTTGACCACCGATCGCCGGGCTGTACGCACCCCGTCCCTGATCGCCCGAGCGCCTCCTCAGAATGGCGGGTGGCCGGCCTCCGATCAGGGCCCCGGAGGCACCCCCGGAACGACGCCCGACGAGGGGTTGGTCGTGGCCAGGACGGGATACTCGTCCCGGAGAGTCTCCAGCATCTTGTGATTGGGTGCGAGCTCCAGCGCCTTCTTATACGTCTTGACCCCCTCGGCCGACTCCCCGGCCGCGAGGTAGACCCTCGCGAGCCAGGCGTAGATGAAGGGATTGCTGGGCTGGCGCTTCAGGGCGCGCTTGAACGCTTCGATCGCCGAAGCGTAGCGTCCCTTCGAGTAGTCTTCCACCCCCTGGTTGAACAGGAAGAACGGATCGTGCCTCGCAACCTGACTCCCTTTTGCCGCGAGCCTTTCGGCGAGTGCCGGCTCGTGCGCGCCCCGCGCCGCCAGAACGGCGTTCGTGTAGAAGGACTGGAAGTCCGGGAACTGCTGCATGCCCTTCTGGAGAAGGGCGAGGGCTTCTTTGTACCGTCCCTCCCGCATGCGCAGGACGGCGAGGTTGTTGTAAAGCTCTTTCACCCGCGGCTGTTCCTCCAGCAGGAAACTCAGCAGTTTGTCCGCGTAAGGCAGGTCCCCGTCCACCATGTGGTCCACCGCAACGTTGTTGTAAAAGAGGGCGAAGGCCGTCGTGTCGTCAACTGATTCGTAAATCCACAGCCTCCAATCCGAGACCTCCCGGGTGAAATCCACGACCACCGTGTAAGGGCTCATACCCTCCCCGACCTGTCCTCCGCCGTATCCGACCGCCATGTGCGACGAGACGAAGAAGGTGCCGTCCTGCTCGTAGTAGGCCCTGGCCTCGCTCACGTGGATGAAGTACACGGGCACCTTGAGGTATCGGGCTATGCCCAGGAATAGGTTGGTGTATGAGAGGCAGTCGCCTTTTCGGGCGTGAAAAGCTTCGACCGCCGTGAGCGACATGTTGGCCTCGTACTTAAAGTTGATGTAACCCTTGTCGTTCAGGAAGGCGATAATGCGGCGTATGCGGTCGATGGGCGTGCCGCTGAAGCCGACCTCTTTGGCGACCTCCTCCTTTATGGCGTCGTCGAGGGCGAAGGGGTTGACCAGGTCGAGCCCTCTCGCGTCGCCCTCCTGGATCATCTGGTCCACGGTCAACCGTGGTTCGTGAGGCCTCCGGAAGGCGCACCCCGACACCAGAAGAAAGATCGCTCCGACTACCGCCCAGCGCGTCAAGATCGCCTTCACTTGCCACCCCCTGTCGTTTTCACGTCTCCCGTCCCGCAACGCAACAGGGACGGCCGAAGGTCCCAGCTGCGCCGCCAGACAACCTCAACGAACACCCCCCAGCAGACACGAAACGCGGATTTGCCGAACCCGTTCTAAACGTATAACGCTTCGCTCGCCCCCCTCATTGCATTCCGATGCGCCGTCAGACCTTGAGATATCCTCTCACGGATACGCACAGCGGACATTACAAGTTTCGTGTCCTGAACCGCGGAGAGGTCGGCGGCGGGGCACAGCGAGGGCTCAAGTGAGACGGCCCTCCACCGCAGGCCCCCCCGGGGAGACTGTCTTTGAAGGTAGACTCCATGGGCTTGCATTCCCCTTCCCGCCGTCCTCCCCTTCTCTTGACTTTCCCCCCCGCTCCCGCTAGAATCCCTTTTCCGCGCCGAAGTGGCGGAATTGGCAGACGCGCTGGGTTCAGGGTCCAGTGCTCTTACGAGCGTGGGGGTTCGAGTCCCCCCTTCGGCACCAGGCAACGGGGGAGCGGAGAGGGTCAGCCCTCTCCGCTTTTTTTGTTAGCCGATCCCTCCCGTAGCGGTCGTTCCCCGCCATTCTTTTCGAAATCGCAACATTTCTGAAACAGGACCGCAAACCGCCCCTGTTAGAGTCGCTCTCTTGGATGAGGCTTTTCGCATCTGCTGTCACCCCGCGGTCCGGCCGCGGGCCGGAATGCAAGCCCAACGGGGGAGCCGATGAGCAGGAACGCCCTCAGGATATCCACCAAAACCAGGCTCCGGCTGGCGGCCTTCGCCCTGGCCGTCGCCGGCTCTCTATTGCTCGTCCCCCCGGTCGGCGGCGCGGCACGCGGGGAGGAACCCGTCAAGGCGGTCCACGGGGCGGGCGCCACCTTCCCCTACCCTCTCTACTCTGCGTGGTCCCACAGGTACAGGGCTCTCAAGGGCGTGGCGTTCAATTACCAGTCCATAGGCTCGGGCGGAGGCATCCGGCAGATCCGTTTCAGGACCACGGACTACGGAGCATCCGAGGCCCCGCTGACGGAAAAGGAGCTGAAAGCCTCCGGCCTTACGCAGTTTCCCATGGTCATCGGCGGTGTCGTGCCGGTGGTCAACCTCAAAGGCATCGCGCCGGATACGCTTCGCCTCACCGGGCCGGTTCTGGCGGACATCTTCCTGGGCACGATCACCAGCTGG
>JBJKRE010000109.1:0-5336 GCA_046704825.1 Acidobacteriota bacterium | reverse complement strand
GGCCGGTAGGCGAAAGGAAAACGGCCGCCCCCCCGGGCGGCCGTTTTCCTTTCGCCTACCGGCCCGGGAATCCTCCGGCGCCGCCCGCCTTCCGGCGCTGGATCTCTTCGAGCATGGACTCGATGTGCCGCCTCATCATGGTCCGCGCGCCGTCGTCCAGGCCCGGATCTCCGGCGAGGCATCCAAGCGCTTTGCGGTACGACGTCTCCGACGCCGCGAGGTTGCCCGCCCTGAGGTAGGCCTCGCCCAGGCTGTCGTGGGTGTTTGCCGAGCGGGGATACGCCTCCGTGTTGATCTGAAAGACCTCGATGGCCTTCGCGATCTCGTGGTGCTGGAGCAGCTCGTAGCCGAGCCTGTTGAGGGTCGCCTCCTTGAACAGCCGGTACCCCGGATTGTCCTTCTCAACCTGTTTCCAGATCTCCTTTCCCCGCCGTGGCCCCTCGTCCACCAGTATCCTGAGGAACTGGCCCTCGGTGGGCGGGGCCTTGAGTGCTTTCCGGCACGTCAGCGAGGCCACGTCCGCCGGGAAACCGTTGGCGCCGGGCGGCCTGCCCAGGTAGGCCTTCGCGCCCCCGATCCCCTTAAGGTGCGCGTCGAAGAAATTGAGGGCGTAGTCGCAGACGGCCTCGTAACCCGCCGTGACAGCCGGCGCGTTGGTGGCCTCAGCCGTCTCGGGCACCAGGCCGGCCTCCAGCGTGAACTGCGAGGCGAAGTTCCTGTGCTCGAGCGGTTTCAGCGTGAGGAGGCAGGAATCCGAGTACTTGAGGGCGTCGTAGAACGACAGGTCCCGGACTGCCTCCACCCCGGCCGGCTGCCCCGACAGCATGAGCAGAAAGGGCACGCGCAGGTTGTCCGGGGCGAAGGACGGCGAGTAGCGGGCGACCTCGAGTCCGCGCTTTGCGCGGATGGACCCGTCCAGGCTGATGACGGCCTCCACCCGCGCGTCGTCCAGCGCCGCAACCACGTCGGAGAGGCCGCCCCAGCTGAAGCCCGCGACCCCCATCCTGCCGACGTCTGCGTGCGGAAAGGAGTGCATGAAGCCTATCAGGAACTCCACGTCGCGCACCTGGGCCTGAAGCCCCGCCGCGTCCTGCGTCATCTCCCTGGACTGTGCACCTACGGAGGGACTCGCCACCACTATATAGCCGTGGCTGGCCAGGAACTCGCACAGGACGAAATTCTCGAAGGCGTCGGATCCGAAACTGGGCGCGTACACAACCACGGGGAAAGTCCCGCCCGCCGGCTCGGCGTCGGGGATCGCCGTGGTCCGTTCCGCCAGGAGCTTCTCCACGTCCTTTCGCCGGGCGCCCAGTCCCGCCAGGTAGGTTTCATAGGCCGACAGGGCCGCGCGCTTGCGCTCTTCGGTCAGGGGGCGGAAGTCCAGCTCGAACGCCCGGTAGACCACGTAGTCGGCGTAGCGCATGGTCTCCGCCCCGGCGGTCCGCGCCGCGGGATACCAGACGAGCACTTCCAGAGGGCGTCCGAGGTCTCCCTTGTAGACCGCCCCGTCGTAGGCCTTCCGCCGACCGAAGGATCGCGTCTCGTCGCGGGTTCCCTCTGCCTTGAAGCCCACCGCGTAACGCCCGGCTTTGAGCCCCTCCCACCTCAGGTAGGATCCGGCGTAAGTGGTCACCTGAAAGGCCAGCGCCAGCGCGAAGGCGGCCGGAACAGCGGCCAGGACGATTCCCGTGAGCGATTTCTTCATGATCTCCCCCTCTCCGTAGTCACATCTTACGTCATCGCAGGGGGTGCGGTTTCAGCCCCGACGAAAAAAGAGGGGACCCTTTCGGGTCCCCTGCCTGAGAGGGAGGAATAGCCTCAGTCAAGGATGGTGGTGGTACGAATCACCAGACTTCGCACAGTTTGTCCTTCGCGTGCGCCATGGGCGAACCCGGCTTGCAGTGGAAGGCCTCGGCGAAGGCCGGGACGTTTGCGAGCGTGCCGTTCACGCGGTACCTGGCCGGCGGGTGCGGGTCGATCGTCGCCAGCATGCGAGCGAACTGCGGACGGATGTTGCCGGCCCACACGGTGGCGAAGCCCAGGAAGAACCTCTGGTCGGGCGTGAAGCCGTCGATGGTCTTCGGCTGGGGCTTGCCCTTCAGAGACAGGTGGTAGGCCCGGTAGGCCAGCGTGATGCCGCCGAGGTCGGCGATGGCTTCGCCCTCTACCAGCTTGCCGTTGAGGTGCTTGTCGCCGTCCACGACGTAAGAGGAGAACTGGTCCGCGATCTTCTCGCCGCGGGCCTTGAAGTTCTTGAGGTCGGCCGGCTGCCACCAGTTGTGGAGGTTGCCCTTGCCGTCGAACTGGCAGCCCTGGTCGTCGAAGCCGTGAGTGATCTCGTGGCCCATGACGGCGCCGATGGCGCCGTAGTTCACCGCGTCGTCGGCCTTGGGGTCGAAGAAGGGCGGCTGCAGGATCCCGGCGGGGAACACGATCTCGTTCATGGCCGGGTTGTAGTACGCGTTGACCGTGGGAGGCGTCATGTGCCATTCGGTCCGGTCCACGGGCTTGCCGACCTTCTCGATGTCGCGCTTGAACTCGAACCGGGCGGCGCGTACCGCGTTGCCGTACTAGGAGTCGCGCGTGATCTCGAGCGCGGAGAAGTCCTTCCTCTTGTCCGGGTAGCCGATCTTCTCGACGATCATGTCGAGCTTGGCGATGGCCTGTTTGCGCGTGGCGGGGCTCATCCACGCCAGCGTCGCGAGGTCTTCCTTGAGGGCCTTGCGGATGTTGTGGAGGATCTCGAGGACCTTGGCCTTGGACTCGGGGCTGAAGTACTTCTTCACGTAGAGCTGTCCCAGGTCTTCACCCAGGGCCCCGTTGGTGGCCGACACGGCCTTGCGCCAGCGGGGGAGGTCCTCCTTGGCGCCGGTGAAGGTCCTGGAGAACTCGAAGTTCTCCTTGACGAAGTTGTTCGAGAGGTAGGGCGAGGCCGAGGAGGCGAGGTGCCAGCGCAGGTAGACCTTCCAGTCCTTGAGCGGCACGGTCTTGAGCTGCTCGCTCATGCCCTTGAAGAAGTCGGGCATGCCCACGTCGATGCTGGTCAGCGAGGGCAGGCCCACCTCTCCGAAGTATGGCTTCCAGGGGAACACGGGCGCGAGCGTCTCGAGCTTCGCCACCGGCATGGGGTTGTAGGTGGCCCTGGGGTCGCGCATCTCGACGCGCGGCATGGACACCTTGGCCAGTCCGGTTTCGAGCTTCAGGACGGTCTGGGCGTCGGCGGCGGCCGCCTCGGGGGTTTCGCCCAGGAACTCGAAGACTTTCGTCACGTGCTTGACGTAGGCCGCTCGGATCGCCTTCGTCTTGGCGTCGTCCTTCAGGTAGTAGTCGCGGTCGGGCAGGCTGAGTCCGCCCTGGCCGATCCCGGCGATCACCTTGGTGGCGTCCTTGCGGTCCTGCTCCGACCCCAGGCCGAAGAAGACGTTCACGCCGTCCTTATGCAGGCGGACCACCTCCTGCATCAGGCTGTTGACGTCCTTGACGGCACCTATGCGGGCCAGTTCGGGCTCGATGGGCTTGATCCCGTCGGCGTCGCACTTCTTCTCGTTCATGGCGGCGTAGTAGAAGTCGCCGAGCTTGCGCTCGATGCTGCCCCCGGGCGCCTTCTGATCCTTCTCGCACGCCTCGAGGATCGTGTGCAGGTCGTCCTGGTTGCGCACCCTCAGTTCGTCGAAGGTGCCCCACCTCGGGTATGCGGCGGGAATGGGATTGTGCGCCCGCCAGCCGCCCGTGGCGTAGTCGTAGAAGTCCTGGCACGGCTTGACGGCCGTGTCCAGGTTGGCGGGGTTCACGCCGTGGACCTCGCCCTTGGCCGGGGCCTTCGAAGCCCCTTTGGCCTGGTTCGCCGCGGACAGTCCCAGCCACGGCATGAGTACGATGGAACCGGCTACAAGCATACTCGTCACTTTCATGAACGTCCCTTTCCTCGAAGTCCTCCCGCAGCTCTCGGCCCCGGTGCAGGACACGCTTATACTCTCCCCCCGTCAACAGGCGGGAGAACCAGAAAAGGGTTGTACGGGAGAAAAGGGCCGCAGGTTTCAATATTCCATCCGGCAGTGGAACCGGCTGGCGGCGCGAGCCGGATTCCCCGCCGTGCGGGCCTTTCATCGATTGGGACTGCCCTGGCGCGAAGGTGGATCGTCACCGCGGACGGGGCGGTCCGGCACCTCGAGCACCAGGTAGGGACCGGCTTCGGTGCTGCCCGCGCGGCAGAGCCTCGCACCCCCCTTGCGCAGGGAGGCGATGGGCCACAGGCCGGCCTCGAGCGTCTCAGACTCCCGGATGGACCACCCGCCCGGGGCCCCGCCCAGGCGTTCCGCGTGGAAGTCCTTCCCGAATGCGAGCCGACGGGTGAAGTGGGGGATGCGCCGGGCCAGTTCGTTGCCGGCCTTCTGCCGGACCTGGAAGACGCGGTTCGGTCCGAAGATGTGCTCGGCGTGCTCGAGGCACATGGCGTTGAGGGCGTCGTTGGGCGTCATGGCCAGCACGCGGCGGAAGCCCTCCTCGGCGGCCTCTTCGTAGAGTTCGTCGTTGAGCCCGCTGCCCAGGACCGTCTCCACGCCGGGGATCTGCGCCTCGGCGGTTTTCAGCGGGTCGCTGTCCACCAGCTTGACGGGCACGCGCCGCGACAGGTGTCCCGCCAATGTCATGGACAGGTCGTTGATGCCCAGGATCACGATCCCCGTCCTGTACTCGGGGACCCGCACCTTGACGAGCCGGGCCAGGGGCCTCGCGGCCAGGGTGGCGAAGGCGCCGGAAAAGAAGATGACGAGGAAGGTCAGGGCGAAGACGTTCACCGCGCTCGGGTCGTCGGGCCTCTGCGTCACGATGTAGGAGGCCGTGGCCAGCGCGATGACCCCCCGCGGACCGATGAAGGCGAGGTAAGTCCGCTCCTTCAGGGTGAGGTCCGTCCCGTAGAAGGCCGCGTAGAAGCTGACGGGCCTAACCACCAGGCCCAGGACGAGCGCGGTCAGGAGGAGCGGCCCGAGGTCCGCGGGGATGGCCTGCAGGTCGAAGAGCCCCGCCAGGAGCACGAAGAAGAGCGAGATGAACAGGTAGGTGATCTGGCCCTTGAATGCGCGGATTTCGCGCACGTAGGGCGTCTTCTGGAAGGCGAGCGTGAACCCGGCGACGGCGCTCGCGATGGGGCCGCTGCCCGGGCTGATGACGTGGGCCCCGCTGAATACCATCCACGCGCAGGCCAGCGCCACGAGCCCCGGCAGTTCGGGGTCGCCCAGCCGCGCCAGCAGGGGCAGAAGCCACCGCCCCAGGATGAGCCCCACGACGATGCCCAGGATGACCGAAAGCGAGGCTTTTTCGATCAGGAGGATCGGCAC
>JBJKRE010000108.1:0-10196 GCA_046704825.1 Acidobacteriota bacterium | reverse complement strand
AAGCGCGTGGCGTGGTTGCACCTCCCCGCCGTGGCGTGGGGAGCGTGGATCGAGTTCTCGGGGTGGATCTGCCCCCTGACCCCGCTCGAGAACTGGCTGCGTACCCGGGGCGGCGCGGCGGCCTACCGGGGCGATTTCGTGGCCCACTACCTGCTGCCTGTCCTCTATCCCGCCGACCTCACGCGAGGCCTACAGGTCGTTTTAGGCATCCTGGTGCTGGCCGTCAACGCGGCGGCCTACGCCTGGGTCCTCCGGCACCGCGCTTCGTAAGGAACGCCGGCCCGTTGCGGCGGGTTGGAATGGCCGCCGGTCCCCTCCTGTTAAACCTGGTAGATCGCTCATCGAAGGCCGGTTTTCCGTCCTTTTTCTTCTGACTCTCGGGGGATCTTGTAACCCCTGGCTTCCCGGCGGCATCGAAAAGCCGAATCGGCCGGACGGACCGACCGACGCTTCAAGGAGACGGTAATGGCCGCACATTCGCTCGTGAAGACTCCGGCCCGCTTCGGGCTGAGCCTCGCCGAAAAGCTCGCCTTCGTAGCGCCACTGGCCACCCGGGTGGTCGTGGGGCTCACCTACGTGCAGACGGGCTGGGGCAAGTGGCACCACTTCCACCGGATCGTGCAGTTCTTTCACACGCTCGGAATCCCGTTCCCTACGGTCAACGCGTTCATCGTTTCGAGCCTCGAGCTGGTGGGGGGAAGCCTCATCATAGCGGGGCTCCTGACGAGGCTATGCGCGGTGGGATTGTCCATCACCATGGTGGTCGCCCTCCTCACGGCCGACAGGCAGGCCTTTCTCATCTCTTGGACCATGGCCAGCAATACGGGCCCGGCCGACGTGCTGGCCTTTACGCTGCTCATCTTCCTGCTGTGGCTGGCCCTTTTCGGCCCGGGCGCCGTGAGCCTGGACGCCCTGTTGAAGCGGTGGATCTTCGGCAAGTCCAAGAGCAAGGCGTGATGGGGAAGAGCGCATCGGACCCGACGCCGTAACCTTTCGGGAACGGTCGGCATCCAAGGTGACGCGAACGGACGGAAAGATCGTGAAGGCGAGGATTTGAACGGAGAAAGGAGGTGAACCGGAGTCTCAGTCGAGTATCTCCCGGCTCCCGCGGTCGAAACCAGCCCGCGGACCGGTTCTCGGATAGAGCGGACCAGTCACGATGTTTCGGGGCGTAGGCCCCTGACGCCGCCCCGGCCGGAAGGGCGGAGGCGGTCAAGAAGAGAGGAGCGACGATGAATCGCAAAGTGAAGGCAGTGGTACTGAACGCGGCGATCGCGGGCCTGATGGCCGGATTCACGGCCGCCACGCCGGTGAGCGCGGCCCCGGCCGCGAAGAGCGCCAACAGCGGTGCCATGAGCAACGGCTGCGGCGGAAAGAACGGCTGCGGCGGGACGTCGGCCAGCGAAAAGACCGTGCCCAAGACCTCGGACCGCCACGTCTGCAAGGGCATGAACGCCTGCAAGGGCAAGGGCAACTGCAAGAGCGGCGACAACGGCTGCGCGGGCAAGAACTCCTGTAAGGGCAAAGGCGGCTGCGCTTCGCCTTCGGCCAAGCACTCGTGCAAGGGGCAGAACGCATGCAAGGGGCTGGGCGGGTGCAAGACCGCGGCCCACAGCTGCGCGGGCAAGAACTCCTGCAAGGGCAAGGGCGGCTGCAAGGTCCCCCTGAAGAAGGCGGCCTGAACGGGCCCGACGGACAACCCGCGGGGCCGCGGCCGCGACCGCGGCCCCGCGTCTGGCAGGCTGCTGAAAACCCTTCCAGGAGGCACACATGACGGCAAACCGCTGGGGGTTCGAAGACCTGGGACTGGGCATCGGCCTGAGGACCACCCACTTCGCCCACATCCTGAGCGAGCATCCCGACGTGGGATTCTTCGAGATCCTCACGGAGAACTACCTGGACACGGGCGGCCGGCCGCTCTTCGTGCTGGACCAGGTGGCTGAGCGCTACCCGATCGTCATGCACGGCGTGTCCATGTCCGTGGGCAGCACGGACCCCATCAACTTCGACTACCTGAAGAAGGTGAAGGCGCTCGCCGAGCGGACGAAGGCCCGGTGGGTCTCGGACCACGTCTGCTGGACGGGTGTGGTGGGCCGCAACACCCACGACCTGCTGCCCCTTCCCTACAACGAGGAGACGCTGGGGCACGTGGTGTCGCGCATCCACACGATCCAGGACTACCTCGAGCGGCCCCTGGTGCTCGAAAACGCGTCCACCTACCTCGAGTTCGTCCCCTCCACCATGCCCGAGTGGGAGTTCATCGCGCGCATGGCCGAAGAGGCCGACTGCGGCCTGCTGTTCGACGTCAACAACGTCTACGTCAGCGCCTTCAACCACGGCTTCGACCCCGTGGAGTACATCGACGCCATACCAGGCGAGCGCGTGTGCCACTACCACCTGGCAGGCCACACGCACTGCGGGACTCACATCCTGGATACGCACTCGGACTACGTGGTGGACCCGGTCTGGGAGCTGTTCGGCCACACCATCAAACAGGTCGGGCTGCGGGCGACGCTCCTCGAATGGGACGCGAACATACCCCCCTTCGAGGTCGTCTACAACGAGATCATGAAGGCCCGCGCCTGGCGGGAACGGGAGGCCAGCCATGCGGCATGAACGAGAAAAGCGCTCCGACATCCACCTGGACAAGGTCCAGCGCTGGATGCAGGCCGTCATCGTCCACCCCGGGGACGTGGAGGAGGCCATGGCCTCGGACGACGCCGAAAAGGAGTTCGGCGCCGGAAGTCTCGAGGACCTGGTGAAGCCCTCCCACTCGCTGACGCCGGCCGAGCGCGTGGACATCTACCACGGCATGTACATCCTGCGCATGGTGGAGGCCCTGCAGTCGGACTACCCCTCCCTCGCCCACTTCCTGGGCGAAGACGCATTCGAAGACCTCGTGCGCGACTACGTGCAGAGGTACCCCTCCCGGAGCTACACGCTGAACCGGCTCGGCGACCACGTGCCCGCTTTTCTTCTCGAAGAGCCCCGCAGGAGGAACGCGGCCTTCCTCCACGACCTCGCGCGGTTCGAACTGGCCGTCACCGAGGCCTTCGACGAGGCGGAGTCGCCCGTCCTGACGCCCGAAGCCGTCCAGGATGTGCCGCAGGACGCCTGGGCGGACGCGCGGCTGAAGCCGGTCGCCGCCTTCAGGCTCGTGGCCCTCAAACACGACGTGATCCCGCAGGTGGATGCGTACAAAAGGGACTACCCCCCGCCGAAACCGAGGCGCCGGGCCACGTGGGTGGCCGTCTACCGGCGAGACTACTCGGTCTTTCACCTGGCCATGAGCCGAAGCGAATACGGCCTGCTCGAAGCCCTGGCCGGCGGCGTCCCTTTGGGCGAAGCGGTGGCCGAAGCTGCGTCGAAGCTCAAGGCCACCGAGAGCAACCAGAAGATCTTCAAGTGGTTCCGAACCTGGATCGCCGAAGGGATGTTTTCCGCCGTCACGTTCGGGTGAGGTCCACAGGTAGTTTGGATTTACAGGGAGGATGGGAGGAAGAGAGGGGAAAGACTATTTTGGAATGGGGAATCGGGATTTGGGATTTAGGGACGGCAAGTGGGAGCCCTCCGAAGAAGAGAATCACACCGCTAATCCCTTACTAGCGTACCCACGGCGCCGCCAGGCGCGGTCACTCGGTCACTGGATCACTTTCCAAACTCTACGTACTCCCCATGCGGAACCTCGAAGACCGGCGGTCTGCCGAATCATGAAGGCCGCCAGGCCCTTTTAAAATCCGACCGAAGGGCGGATTTTAAGGCCAGAGCTTCTTCCTGGACTCGAGGACGGCCTTGACGAGATCTTCCGGAACTTCCTCCGGGATCTCGTCAGCATCTTCCTGAAAGACCTCCTTGCCCATCTTCACCGTTTCTTCGTAGGTCTTGAGGTAGGCGCGGCAGTCGGCGCACATGGCGAGGTGGGTCTTGAAGGCCACCTTCTCCCGGAAGGAAAGTTCCCCGTCCAGGTAGGCCCGTATGAAGTCGGCGAGTTCGCGGCAGCTCATCATGGCTTCTTCCCCGGTCTGAAATGGGGGTCCAGAAGGCCCCTCAAGGCCTGGCGCGCCCTGTGGAGGCGGACCTTGACGGCGCCGGGCGTCATGCCCAGGAGCCGGGCCGTCTCCTCCGTGCTCATCTCTTCGATGTCGCGCAGCAGCAGGACGTTACGGTATGAATCGGGCAGCTGGTCGATGCACCCGCGCACGAGGGCCCGGTTCTGTTTCGATTCGAGAATCCTGTCCGCTGGACCGCTCCAGCGTTTGGCGGGATCGGTCCGGTGCCCGTTTTTCTTGTACGTCGGCAGAAAGTCTTCGATGGGCTGTTCGGGCTTGCGCTCGCGGGAACGGATTTTCATCAGCGCGCAGTTCACCACGATGCGGTGCAGCCAGGTCCCGATCCGGCAGTCGGCCTCGAAGCGGTCCAGCGCCTTGAAGGCGTTGATGAAGGCCTCCTGCACGGCGTCCCTGGCGTCCTCCTCCTGCCGGAGGTACCGCCTGGCCACGGCCAGCATGCGCGGCCCGTGGGAGCGGACCAGCAGTGCGAAGGCGTCGTCGTCGCCGCGTCTCAGGGCGGCGAGGAGGTCCGCCTCGTCGTCGATCGGAGCGCCGGCATCGGGCGCCGGAGCGATGGCCTCGTCCATGGCCGAAGCATAGCACGGCGGGTCAGAGATGGCGAAGGACCGCAGGGCCCACGCGCATGTTCATCGTGACGGCAACCGAAAAGGAGAAAGTGAGCACGAAGGAGACCAGGCCGTGAGCGACGCCAAGGACCCAGACGTTGCAGACGCGCTCGTACAGCCAGCACGAAAGGGTTCCGGCCGCCAGGGCCACGAGGGTCAGGAAGGGGTTGGGCAGGTGGAACAGCGCGAAGAGCAGCCCTCCCGACAGGATCGGCAGGGGGCCCGGCGGCAGAACCTCTCTGAGGCGTCGGTAGAAGAGGCACAGGAGACCGTACTGCTGGGCCGTGCCCCAAACAGCCCTCAATCCCAGGCTCATGGGCCAGCGAAGGAGGGACGGGTAGTGCCAGGTTCCCCACAGGGCGGTGGCCGCCAGGATGAGGGCGACGGGTGCACCGATCCACAGAAGGGCATTTCGCGCGGCAGGCCCGGCGTTGTCCAGGCGGAAACCGATGCTTTGCGGACTCTCGCGGCGGGTGATGTGCATTTCAAGGCCGATGGCGAAGAAGAGGAGGACGACCACGGCGAAATGGCCAGGAAAAGCGTGTGACCACCCCCAGATGTAGGACAGGATCAGCGCCGCAAGGGCCCCGATCTCGAGCCAGGTTTTCAGGCGTCGACTCCTCGCCATGGGCCGGCCTTTCCGTACCAAACGAGACGCACCTGAAAGGTGCGGCGCCGTATCGGCAAAGTCAAGGCGCCCGGAGTCCCGATGACCGTGTGCCCCTGTGATTGCGCCTGTCGATGCCGCGAGTCCGTCAGTAGGGGATGAGGTGAATGGGGCGCAGAACGTCCATCGGTGGCAGGCTCGGGACCGCCGACCGCCGACCGCGGACCGCCCTGGCCCCCGGTAGCGCAGCACCCGAGAAGTCTCCCGGACCGGCTGGATCCCCTGTAGGGGCGACCTTCAGGTCGCGATCCTCCGAAGGCCTCCCGTCTGCCGTTCTTCTTTGGCCCTAGGGTTTTGGCCTTGGCCCGTGCGCCCGGCGGCGCAGTGAAGAAGTCACGAAGTGAAGAAGTGAAGGTGTAAAGGCGTGGCTCGCCTCCCACCGGACCTTGCGGGGTGCGGAGCACACCGAGGCCAAATGGTGGCTCCACTCAAGACTCAACACCCAACACCCAACACTCAAGACCTTTCCTCCCATCCTCCCTGTTCATTTGTGCTTCGAAGGCCTCCCGTCCGCCGTCTTTCAAATCCCAAATCCCAATTCACGGTTCCGATATCGATCTCCGGTTTCGCGCTATCATATCTGCAGCAGGAGCGTTCATGTTACTGAAGCGGGCCGCGGGCACGAGCGGTGCCGGCGGACCGCATTCAAGAGGAGGTGACGATGCCGCTGCTGAAGATAGAGACGTCCGCGACGCCGGACGAGGAAACGAGGAAGAAGCTGGTCGGCGGGCTGTCGAAGATCGTGGCGAAGGACATCGGCAAACCCGAGAAGTACGTCATGGTATCCCTGGTTTCCGGGGCTATGTCCATGTCCGGTCAGGCCGGGGACGCGGCGTTCGTCGACGTGCGGAGCATCGGCGGGCTCGGGCCGGATGTCAACAAGGAGCTGGCCCGGGACGTGTGCGACCTGCTCGGTTCGTCCCTCGGACTTCGCGGAGACAGGGTCTACATGAACTTCACGGACGTGCCGGCTGCCGACTGGGGCTGGAACGGAAGCACCTTCGGATGACCGGGAGACGGCGGGCAGTCGAGGCTCGCCAGGGGGACCTGTCCTTTTGTCATCACGTCCGATGGCGGCTACAATGGCCCACGCACGGACTGAGAGGAGAGGTTCTATGACCCTTTTGCTGCTGGCGTCGGACGGGATGGGGGAAGGCGATGCGGAACTGGGCAGGCGGCTCATGCGCTCGTTTCTGGAGCGGCTTGTGGAAGCCGGAGCCCGCATCGACATGATCGGCTGCGTGAACCGCGGAGTTTACCTCACGGTGGAGGGGTCCCGGGCCCTGGACAGCCTGAGGGTCCTCGAATCCCGCGGGGCGCGCGTAAGGTCCTGCATCACCTGCCTGGAGTTTTACGGTCTCACGGAGAGCCTGGCCATCGGCGACACGGGCACGATGGCCGATCTGGCGAAGGCCATGGTGGAGGCGGACAAAGTCCTGAGGCCCTGAGGTCCGCCCGGCGCAGGCCGCCCGTTTCCCCCCGCCCCCGCGGGGAAGGGGAGGACCTATGAAGTATTTCATGACAGGAGCCACGGGATTTATAGGCGGGCGGCTCGCCCGGCAGCTCGTCGACGGCGGCCATCACGTGACGGCACTCGTGCGGCACCCCGAAGAGGCGGGACACCTGGAGGCCATGGGCGTGTCCCTCGTGCGGGGCGACATCACCGAGCGGGATACGCTGCCCGGGGCCATGGAGGGCGCGGACGGCGTCTTCCACCTGGCCGCGTGGTACAAGGTGGGCGCCCGGGATCGTCGCGCCGCGGAGAACATCAACGTGAACGGCACCCGCAACGTCCTGGAAGTCATGAAGGAACTGGGCATCGGCAAGGGGGTCTACACCAGCACCGTGGCCGTTTTCTCCGACACCCGGGGACGGCTCGTGGACGAGGGTTACCGCCACGAAGGCCCGCACCTGAGCGAGTACGACCGCACCAAGTGGGCCGCGCACTACGAAGTGGCAGAGCCCATGATGAAGGCGGGTCTGCCCCTCGTGATCGTGCAGCCGGGCGTCGTGTACGGTCCCGGCGACACGAGCCCCGCCGGGCAGGCGCTGCGGCAGTACCTCCGAAAGAGGCTCCCCGTAGTCCCGAAGGGCACGGAACTGTGCTGGTCGCACGTGGACGACGTGTCGAGGGGACACATCCTGGCCATGGAGAAGGGGAAGCCCGGCGAAACCTATATCCTGGCCGGCGAGCGGAAGACGCTGGAAGACGTGTTCCGGATGGCGCAGGATATCACGGGGATACGGGGCCCGCGCATCCGGCTCGGTCCCGGCGCCATGCGCTTCACGGCCGCCCTCACCTCACTCGTGGAACCGGTGCTCCCTCTGCCGGATTCGTACCGGTCCGAAAGCCTGCGCGTGACGGCGGGAACGACCTACATCGCCGACAACGCCAAGGCCGTGAGGGAGCTTGGGTACACCGTGCGCCCTCTCCGGGAGGGCCTGGAAGAGACGCTCGCGGCCATGAGGGGCGAGATGCGGACCCGGCCGCTCTGATCCCGGCGGGAGGAGGCAGCCATCATCCTGGCCAAGGACCCACTCAAGATCATTACCGAACGGCTCGTCCTGGTGGTGCCGGGCCCCCGGTACGCCGAGCGCATGCTCGCCTACGTGACGGAAAACCGGCAACACCTTGCCGAATGGGAACCCAGGCGTCCCGATTATTACTACACGCTCGTCCTGTGGAAGCAGGACCTGGCCGCAGCCCGGGCCGAATTCCAGCGCGGACAGTCCTTTCGCCTGGTTCTACTGAAGAGTGAGGACCTCCAGGGCCCTATCCTGGGTGTCTGCAACTTCCGCAACATCGTGCGGGGCGCGTTCCACGCCTGTCACCTCGGGTACAGCATGGACCACCGGCACCAGGGGCGGGGGCTCATGTTCGAGGGGCTGTCGGCGGCCATCCGGTACGCCTTCGACGAGCTGAACCTGCACCGGATCATGGCCAACTACATGCCCCACAACGAGCGCAGCGCGCGGCTACTCGAGAAGCTAGGTTTCGTCCGCGAGGGCTTTGCGCAGGACTATCTGCACATCGCGGGGGCGTGGCGGGACCACGTCCTGACGTCCCTGACCAACCCCGACTGGAAATCGCCGTTCGGAGACTGAGCGCGTACCCGCTCACGCGGCGGAACGCCTGCCCTGCCAGGTCTGTCTGCGCGCCAGCTCGCGGGTTATGGCGCCCAGCGTCCGGCGCTTGTCACGGCACCAGTCCGGAGCCAGGAGGACGCCCTCCGGCCGTTCCCCCGTCAAACGGTGGACGGTGGTCTCGGGCGGCAGGGTCTCCAGGAGGTCGGCGGCAAGGCCCGCGAAGGCTTCCCGGGTCATGAGCGGCAGGACGCCGGTCCGCCAGCGCGACGCGAGCGCCGAGCCCTCCACGACGTGCAATGGGTGCAGCTTGACCCCCCAGGGCCGCAGCCGGGCGGCCTCGGCGAGGGTCCCCCGCATCATGGTCTCGTCTTCGCCCGGCAGGCCCATCATGAGATGCAGGACGAAGCGGATGCCGAGGTGCCTGAGGGCTTCGACGGCGGCGAGCGTGTCCGCGTGCGTGTGGCCGCGGTTCACTGCGTGGTGCGTAGCGTCGTGGACGGTCTGCATGCCCACGTCCACCCAGAGGCGGGTCCGGCGGTTCAGATCGGCCAGCACGTCGAGGATGGCGGGCGGCAGGCAGTCGGGCCGGGTGCCGACGATGACGCCTGCGACGCCCGGAACGTTCCTCGCACGCTCGAGCGTGGCGGCCAGTTCAGCCGGCGACCGGCCGTAGGTGTTCGTATAGGCCTGGAAGTAGGCCAGCACGCCCGCATACCCCCCGGTCGCCGCCCCGTCCGCCAGGCGGACCAGCCGGTCCTGCCACGCCTCGCCCCTGAGTAGATCGTCGGGGCCCGACCCGCCCGGATCGCAGAATGTGCACCCGCCGACGCCCAGCGTGCCGTCCCGGTTCGGGCACGTGAAGCCCGCGTCGAGGGTGACCTTGCGCACCGGCCCCCCGAACAGGGCCTTCAGGTCCTTGGACAGCCAGTGGATCGGGTCCCCGCGGGAGGGGACGAAGGCGGGCGCGGGTCGCACCGAATCGGCTCCCGCGTTCTGGTTACTCTCCGTCACCGGACCACCTCCTCGCCGTACATGCGGGAATTATAACCGGTGCCCGCGGGGGAGGCAGGGGGGGAATGAATTTGGGATTTGGGAATTGGGATTTGGGATTTGAAAGGCGGCAGGGAACCAAGGTAGATAGTTTCTCACAAGGGCTAAGGCCGAAAGGCTAAAGGCTAAAGGAAGGACGGCAGAAGGAGGGCCTCCGAAGAAGAGAATTACACCGCATAGACGCAGAGGACGCAGAGAAAAGAAAGAGAATTATGACTTGCACGACCGGCAGGGGACGAGCCTTCGAAGCGCCGCATGCGACTTCACCCTTAACTCTTAACCCCTTCACCGCGCCGACAGGCGCAAGGGCGCAAGGGCGCAAGGCGGAAGTCGGAAACGGGAAGGTCTTCGAAGGGCTACCCACGACCCGATGACTGGATCACTTGGTCACTCGATCACTCCCGCTCACCGCACGACCACGGTGACGGAATCGGTGTGCCCGTGGGCGTCGCGGACGGAGATGGTGTGCGAGCCGCGTTCGAGGGACCATTCGGCGGAATCGTCGCCGCTGCCGGACGTCAGACATCTGCCGTCCACGGACCAGGCGAGGCCGCCGTTTCCGCCCCGGGTGAGGGCGCGCAGCGGCAGGTTCTGGAAGGCCGGACGGAGGGTGGGGTCGATCAGGTAGGTGGCCCCGTCGGGCGGGTTGACGATGCGCACCCACGGCCCGCCTTTCTTACCTGTTGTGCGGGCTCGTTGCGCGTGCGGAGGGGCCGG
>JBJKRE010000107.1:0-27480 GCA_046704825.1 Acidobacteriota bacterium | reverse complement strand
ACTTCTGGCAGTCCGACGCCGTGGAAGGCGCCGGCCATGAAGGGGTTGTCCTCCACGGCATTGGCGAAGATCACGAACTTGGCGCAGCCTATGCTGCCCTTTTCGCGCGTCTTCAGGGCGGTCTCCTTCAGGGCGTGGGACACCATGCGTATGGCGTCTATGTTGAGCCCCGTGCGGCTGCTTCCGGCGTTCACGGACGAGCAGAGGCGCTCGGTGGTGCTCAGAGCCTCCGGGATGGATTCGATCAGCGCACGGTCCGCCCGGGTGAAGCCGGCGTGCACCAGGGCCGAGTAACCGCCAACGAAATCGAAGCCCATCTCGCGGGCGGCTCTGTCGATCTGTCGGGCGATGGCCACGTAGGATTCGGGCTCGGGCCGGGTCGCGATGAGCGCAACGGGCGTGATGGCCAGCCGACGGTTGGCGACGCGGACGCCCAGAGCGTCGGCGGTCTCCGTCACCACTCCGGGCAGCCTCGCGGCGTGGCGCGTGAGCTTCTCGTAGACGCGCCGTCCGGCCTCTTCGGGATTCTCGTGGGCGCAGTCGAGCAGGCTGATGCCCATGGTCACGGTGCGGATGTCGAAGTGTTCCAGCTCCGTCATGCGGAGCGTTTCCAGTATTTCTCGTCGCGTGTACGTCATCTCAAGCAATCTCTACAGGGGCGGGGATCAGACGCGGTTGACCGCCCGCATCATGTCTTCGTACTGCACGTAGACCTGGACGCCCAGCTCCTCTCCCCGCTTCTTCAGTGCGCCTTTGAGATCGGCGAAGGAGGCGCCGCTGCCGGTCGGGTCCAGGATCATCATCATGGCGAAATTGCCGTGCACGATGGTCTGATTGATGTCCACGATATCGATGTTCAGTTCGGCCAGCACCGACGAGAACGCGTAGACGATCCCAGACCGGTTGGCGCCCAGCGTCGTGAACACGATGAAGCGCTTGTCCGCCCGCTCGGCCTCCCGAAGCCCCGAGGTCTCGAGGAACCGGACGAGGTCGGCCACCACGGATTCCACCGCCTCCGGCCGGGCGTTATCCGGCAGGTGTTTCAGGAGGATCTCAGTGACGACGATCGCCAATTCTTCTCTGTTCATATCGCCTCCCGGTGTAGCATAGCCGAACGTCCGCCGCCCTGCAAGAACGGGGGTAGCATAGTGATCAAGCGACCAAGTGATCGAGTGAATAGTCCGTGGGAATGCCTTCGAGGGCCCGTTCCCCACCGTTTTCCATCGGCCCCTCGGCTCTTGCCCCGGCCTACGGGAAACGCTCCTTCTCCTTCCAATGGCGCCTTCCGGTTCCCGGTCCCGGACTCCCCCTCGTTGCAAATGGCTCCGTTCGAATCTACAATTGTTGTCAGCCATGTTTGACGAGAAAATGGTGGTTCGGTTCAAGGACGGGACGACGCTGCCGGGTTACGGCGACAACTTCATGCCCGGCGAGGGAGAAATTCTCGTCCAGGACCTCGACGACCACCTGCACACGGTTTCGCTTAAAGACGTTAAGCTCGTCTGCTTTGTCAGGGATTTCAACACGAGCGACAGCGGCAGCCACAAGCGGCCCGACCGGCTGGTCTACCAGCCGGTCCCGGGACGGACTGTGGAAATCACCTTTCGAGACGGGGAGACTCTGCGCGGAGTGACCACGGTACGGTCGAAGCCTTCGACGGGCTTCTTCATGACCCCCCTGAACCCCCACTCCAACAACGTGCATCTGTACGTGAACGCGGACGAAATTCTCAGCTTTCGCTTTCTGAACTGAACCAGATGTGGTCCGGGCGTACCATGGGCGGCGTGAGCGAGAGCTTCATGCCGGCGACTTCCGGCCGGTGGGGCACAAGACCCCGGCTGTGGTAGAGGAGGATGCAGGGCGCGTCCTCGATGACGATGTCCTCCGCCCGCTGGTAGATTGTGATCCGCTCCTCGACGTCCAGTGAGCGCCTGCCCTTCTCGACCAGTTCGTCCATTTCGGGGTTGCTGTACTTGAGCTCCAGGGCGTCTCCCCCCTTGGAGTAGAACAGGAAGTACAGGAAGGAATCCGGGTCGGGATAGTCGGCGTACCACCCGGTGGCGTAGAGACCTGGGCGACCGTACTGCCGTTCGCGGGCCGCGAACTCCTGGTGGCTCACGGTGTCCGTCTTGATGCGGATGCCCACCTCGCGAAGCATCTCGACCATGATGGCGAACTCCTTGGCCTGGCGGATCCGCCCGGCGTCGACCGTCACCTCCAGGTCCACCCCGTCGGGGAAACCGGCGCTCCGGAGGAGCCAACGGGCCTTTTCCGGGTCGTAGTAGAAGCCCTTCAGGTCGGGCCTGTAGCCGAGAATGCCGGGCGGCATGACACCCCTTGCCGGCGTGGCCTTGCTGTGCTTGTACTGCGAGACGAGCTTCTCGCGGTCCACGGCGTAGTTGAGCGCCTGCCTGAACTCTTTGATGTTGTAAGGGGGCAGGTCGTTCCGGACGCTCACTATGATCGTGCTGAGCTGAACCGTGCTCTCCGTGTTGTTCTGCCACGACGAATCGGCCAGGAGGATTTCCAGCTGGTCGTTGGAAAAGCTCGACACGTAGTGTACGTCGCCCTTTTCCAGGGCCGCCTGAAGGCCTTCCTCCGATTTGAAGCCGAGGTCGAAGGTGAGCCTGTCCACGTAGGGCAGGGACTTGTCGTAGTATCCCGTGAAACGGTCCAGCACGATCTTTTCCGGTGTGCTTTCCGACACCATGAAGGGGCCGCACCCGAGGGGCTTGAGCAGCTTCTGCGTCTTCTCGTCCACCGCTTCGCGGGGAACGATGGAGGCTTCCGGCGTGGTCAGGACGTACAGGTAGAAGGCCAGCGGTTCCTTAAGGCGGATCTCGACGGTCCGGTCGTCGGGGGCTGAGAGCCCCGAAATGCTGGAGGCCTTGCCTTCGACGTATTCGTCCACGCCGGCGACCGACGCGAGGAAGGCCCTCCCCGCCGAATTGAGGTTGGGCGACAGCGACCGGTGCCAGGCGTAGAGCACGTCGGTCGCTGTGAGGCGTCGACCGTTGTGGAAGGTGAGCCCGGGCCTCAACGTGAAGGTGTAGACCTTTCCGTCCGTGCTGATTTCCCAGGACTCGGCCAGCCCCGGCAGGATCTGCGTGCCGTAGCCGAGCTTAATCAGCCCGTCGGAGTAGTTGTTCACCAGTTCGCTGTCGCGGATGTTGTTGGCGAACACCGGGTCGAGGTTGTAGTCGTAGTTGACGAACCCCGCCTTGAGATGACCGCCCCGTGAGGCCTGAGGCAGCGTGAAGGTCCCCAGCTCCTCCACAAGAAGGAGCGCCTCCTGCCTGAGGCTGGAAGAGGTCCCCGACAGGTCGCGCGCGCCGTGGAGGTTCTCCTCCGCGGAGCCGCTGATGACGTCTATGGCCGTCATGATCTTCTGGCCCGCCTGGGACATGCGGATGAGGGCCTTCTGGATGTCTTCCACCGAGTGGCGCACCTGGTCCATGCCTTCGGCGATGGTGTTGCTGCCCTGTGCCTCTTCTTCCATGGCCCGATCCACGCTGCGCGTGAGGTCCTTCATGACCACGGCCTTCTGGTTGATGAGCTGAGAGGTCTTGGCCTGCTCCCGGGCGGCGATGGAGATGCGCTCGATGCGCTTGGTCATCTCCTCGATGGCGTCGGTCACCTGGCGGCTGCCCTTGGCCTGCTCGCTCGCGGCCCGCGCGATGTGGCTGATGCTGGTGCCCGCGGTCTCGATCCCGTTGCTGATGTGGTTGAGGCTCTCCTCCGAGTCCCGGCCCAGTCTGAGGCCTTCCTCGACCTTGACCATTCCCTCGCGTGCCACCTTCCCGGCCGCGTCGACCTCCTTCTGGATGGTCTTGATGATGGCCGCCACCTCGCCCGTGGACGCCGTGGTCCTCTCGGAGAGGTCGCGGATCTCCTCGGCGACCACGCCGAAACTGCGGCCGTGCTCGCCTGCCTGGGCGGCGATGATGGCGGCGTTCAGCGCCAGGAGGTTGGTCTGATCTGCGATCTCCCGGATGACCTTGAGGATCTTGCCGATGTCCTTGGACCGCTCGCCCAGAGAATCCATGGCCGAGAGGTTGGTGGTCATGGCGTTGTGGATCGTTTCCAGGGCGACGACCGTCTCCTTGACGGCGGCCACGCCCGTGGCGGCCACCTCCTGAACCTGGCGGGAGATGCCCTCCGTCTCCTTGATGTTGTCCTCGATCTGCCCGATGGTCGCGTCCATCTGAACCATGGCGGAGGAGTTCTGAATGGCGAAGGAGGAGAGGCTCTCGCCGTGCCCCGCCACCTCTTCGACCGACCGGGCCATCTCCTCGATTGAGGCGCTGATCTCATCCACGAACGAAGAGAGGTTATGGGTCGCGTTCACGACCTCCTCGATGGAGGCCCGCATCTCCAGTATGGCGCTGCTGGTCTTCTCGGTGAAGCCGGAGAGCGTGTCGACGCCCGAAACGACGTTTTCGATTTCCCCTTCGAGCTGGGCGATGGACTTGCGAACCTGGCCCACCGACTCCACCTGTTCGCCCGTGCCCGTGAACAGGGCCTTGGCCTTGGCGGAGATCTTGTTCGAGGCGTCCGATACGCTGTCCGCCGTGTCCTGCAGGTACCCGATGATGCCCTGGAAGGATCTCAGCACGCGCTGGAAGCCCGGGAACTCGTCCATCACCTCGCGAATCTGGCTGTCGCGGCGCACCGCGAGGTTGCCGGCCGCCATCTTCCTGAGCAGATCGTCCAGTGTGTCCCTGGCCGAGGTCCTCGAAGACACTGTGGAGAAGGCCGCCGCCAGGGCGGCCATGAATCCCGCCAGGATGAGGAAGACCCAGAACCGCCCCGAAAAGGTTCCCGAGGGAAGGACCAGCCCCGCAAGTACCGCCAGGATGAATATCGAAAGGATACCCGCCGACAACGCTCTCAACCAGGCTCGATTCAGCAAAGGCCCCTCCACATGGACCGTTTTATCATATCGGTCCTGGAAGTTAAGTGTCAATGAATGAAGTGATCGAGTGATCAGGTGATCCAGTGACCAAGTGATCGAGTGACCTGGTGACCGAGTGGCCAGGCGACGCGGGAATTCCCCCCGGTCCGCGGGCGCCGTTGCATAAAACGGGGGCCGGGCCGCATTATATATAGATCGAAGGGGTGCTCTGCCGGTGTGGTCCGGCGGCCCCCTTCCCGGCCGGCTGGTATGATGGAGATCCGGTCGTGCACCGGAAAGACGGGCGCGCCAGGGCGTCCGCCCCCGCGAGGTGGGACTCCTCCCGCCCTGACGGGGTAAGGTTCGAGGTCCCGGGCGCATGGGAAGGGTCACCGTTCCGGCGTCTCGGGGCCCCCAGGTTGGAACGGAAGCGCATGCTACCCCGAATAGACCGCGTCATCGAAAAGGTCAAGAGCTACAACCCGAGCTCGGATTCCAGGCTCCTCCAGAAGGCCTACCTCTTTTCGGCCATGGCTCACGAGGGGCAGACGCGGGTGTCGGGTGAGCCCTACCTGGTCCACCCCGTGGCGGTGAGCGACATCCTGTCCGACCTCAAAGCCGACGACATCGCCCTCGTCGCCGGCCTGCTGCACGACGTGGTCGAGGACAACCACTCGGTGACGCTCGGGGACATCGAGAAGCGGTTCGGCAGAGAGGTCGCGCACATCGTAGACGGCGTGACCAAGATCGAAGAGAAAGTGCCGGTGAAGACGCGGGAGGAACGCGAGTGGGCCTCCCTCAGGAAGGTCGTGCTGGCCATGGTGGACGATATCCGTGTCGTCCTGGTCAAACTCGCGGACCGGCTCCACAACCTGCGGACCATGGAATATCTCCCGGAACACCGACGCCCCTTCAAGGCCCTCGAGACCCTCCAGATCTACGCGCCCATCGCCTACCGGCTGGGTCTGGGCAAGCTGAAGATCGAACTCGAGGACCTGGGCTTCAAATACGCCTACCCGGACGAGTTCGAAAAGCTGTCCAGGGCCCTTCAGGAAAAGCGGTCCTACAGCCAGAACTTCATGAAGGAGACATCGGAGCAGATCCGCAGGATCCTCGGATCGCTCAGCCTGGAGGGAGACGTCTTCGGCCGGGTCAAACACCTCTACAGCATCCACCAGAAGCTCGCGCGTCAGGGCATCGGTGTGGAACAGGTCTACGACTACATGGCGTTCCGCATCCTGGTGAGCACGGTCAAGGACTGCTACGCCGTCCTGGGTGGAATCCACAGCAAGTGGAAACCCATTCCGGGCCGCTTCAAGGACTTCATCGCGATCCCCAAGGAAAACCACTACAGATCCCTGCACAATTCGGTCATCGGCCCGGACGGGCAGCCCTTCGAGATCCAGATCCGCACCTACCAGATGCACGAGGAGGCGGAGAACGGCATCGCTGCCCACTGGCAGTACAAGGAGGGAAAACTCTCCCAGGAAGACGAGACCGACACCATGCAGTGGCTCCGGCAGCTCATGGAGTGGAAACAGGACGGCAACTCGGACACGGAATTCGTCCAGAACCTCAAGGTGGACCTGTACCCCAAGGAGGTGTACGTCTTCACCCCCAGGGGCCAGGTGCTCTCCTTCCCGCGGGGGGCGACGCCCATCGACTTCGCCTATTCCATCCACACGGACGTCGGCCACCACTGCGTGGGCGCCAAGGTGAACGGAAAGCTCGTACCTCTCAAGACCCCCCTCCAGAGCGGCGACCGCGTGGAGATCATCACCAACCCGTCGGGCAAACCGTCCCGGGACTGGCTGAAATCGGCCATAACGGGCAGGGCGCTCTCTAAAATCAAGAGCTGGCTCAACGCCCAGGAAAAGGCCAGGGCCGTGGAGATCGGCAAGGCTTCCCTGGACCGGGAGTGCAAGCGCCTCAAGGTGGGCCTGAAGGACTCGCAGGAATCGGGCGCCTTGGCGGCGGCCCTAAGGAAGGTGTCCGTCCCGGACCTCGACTCGCTGTACGCGGAGATCGGATACGGGAAGATATCGGCCAGGGTATTCGCCAAGCGCCTCGCAGCCCCCGTAGAGGAGGCTGCCGGGCCAACCTTCGCGATGTCGGGGCCCGCCTACCACGAACCGGCCATCATCGTGCGCGGCGCGACGGACCTGCTTACGAACATAGCCCGGTGTTGCCGGCCCATACCGGGAGACGAGATCGTGGGGTTCATCTCGAAGGGACGGGGCCTGGTCATTCACAGGGCCGACTGCCCGAACGTCAGCCGGGTGGCCTACAACCAGGACCGATTCATGGAGGTCCGGTGGAGCGACAAGGACCTCGGGTCGGCAAACCACGAGGTCCATCTGAGGCTTCTCACGGAGGACAAGGTGGGCATCGTCGCGACGATCACGCAGATCGTGGCCGACGGGAAAGCGCCCCTCAGGCACATCGACGCCAGCGTCAACGAGAAGGGCAAGGGACAGGTCCACCTCTCGATCATGATCAGGGACAAGGGGCACCTGAACCAGATCCTGGCCAAGATAGGCAAAACCAACGGCGTCCTGGGCATCCGCCGCGTCAACCGCTGAGGGAGGCCGCGCGCGGACGACGCCTGGACGCAGGTACGGGACAGCGACGTTTGGACCCGCCGGACCGGCCTCGCCGGGGTAGGCCGGGCCGGCGACAGGGAGACCCTATGGCACGGGCCGTGGTCATCTACAACCCAGCCGCACACAGCGCCCCCGATCCGGGCCTCCTGTGCGCCATCGTCCGCCAGGTCGAACTGGGCGGCTTTTCGGTTGAGACCGAGCGGTCGCTTTCGCCCGGGGACCTGACGCGAATCGCCGCCCGGGCGGTCCGGGACGGCGCAGACCGCGTGGTCGTTTGCGGAGGAGACGGAAGCATCCGCGAGGCGGCGGCGGGTCTTGCAGGCACGCGCGTGCCGCTGGCCGTGATCCCGCTCGGGACGGCCAACATCCTGGCCCGCGAGATGGCCCTTCCGGCCCGCCCGCTTCTGTGCGCGGCCACAGCCGGAAGCGGGCGCGAGACGCCCGTCGGCCTGGGCCGCCTGAACGGCTCGGAGGTCTTCACCTTCTGCGCCTCCTGCGGCCCCGACGCCCTCGCCGTGTCGGACATCGACCTCAAGATGAAGCGCGAGAAAGGCGCCTGGGCCTACCTGTACGCCGGCCTGCACGTCATGCTCTCGAGGCCGGCCCCCAGGCTGTGGGTCGAGTCCGACGACGGAACGCTCGTGGATGCTGCCGAGGTCTTCGTCCTGAGGACGTCGCGTTACGGCGCCGGGTTCGTCCGGCTCACGAGCCGCGTGGGCCTCAGCTCGCCCTTCATGAGCGTTCTGGCCATACGCCCGCCCCTGCCCCTCCGCCTTCCCTCACTGCTGTTCCATCTCCTGCGCGGCGGACTCGACGGGGCACCGGGCATAGAGGCTTTCGAGGCGACGTCGGTGCGGATCGGAGCCGGGGAACCGCTTCCGATCCAGGTGGACGGCGACCCCGGAGGCACGACGCCGGGAGAGATACGGTTCGAACCGGATGCGCTGACGCTCGTGCTCCCGGAGGCCGCGGGATGATACGGCGGCTCCCGACCGGCGAACCGAGCAAGTATCCCGCTAACCTGACGTGGTGGCTCGGGTGGGTAAGCCTCGTACCTCTGGCGGCACCCGCCGCCGCCCTCCTGGCCGCGATCAACGCGTTACTGAGCCTTTTTCTGTGCACGCGCTATCCCGAAAAGTTCGCGGGTAAGACCCGCATATGGATCGGTCTGGCCCTCTGCGCGCTCGGCATGGCCCTCTTCTTCACGGAGGCCGGGCTGTTCTTCCGCTGGAAAATCGACCAGGTCTATCAGGAGAAGGTCAGCATCAGCCGCTTCAGGCTCACGGCCATCTCCTCGGCGCTGGAGCGGTACCGGCAGGAGAACGGGGGCTATCCTGATCTCAGCGGGATCATGAGGCTGAAGGGCCTGCTGGAACCCGACTACATGCCCTTCTGCCCGGTGCTCGACGGGTTCGGCGGCGCCATCTCGGTCACCAGTTCCCGCAAGGGGTTCACGCTGTCCTGCCGCCCCCCGGCGCCCCCCTGGTCGAACCAGGCGCCCGCCCCCATCGTGATGGGCGGGCACTTCCAGCCGGGCCCCCTGCCGCCTCCTCCGCCGGAGTCGCCCCCCGAGGGCCAGCCGGGGGAAACCGTTCCACCCGGGGCTTTCGCCCCGCCCGCGCAGGCACCTGCGGGAGCGACGAATGCGCCGGTCACGGCCCGGCCCCAGGCTCCGCGGCCTTCCGAACCCGTCGGACGGCCTCCCCGAGGGCCGCGCGGAGGTCCTCCGGTTCGCTGACGGGAAGGCCGCACGTTCCCGCCACGCACACGAAAGCGCGGCATCCCTCCGGCGTGCGCCGGCCCTCGAACAGAACCAGGGTTTGCGCGCGGGGCTCGTCCACCCGATCTGCAGGAAGGGGCAGTACCAGAAGGCCCGGGAAGGTGACCTTCCAGGCCTCGGCCAGGAGAGGCATCCCACGCCGAAGGCTTTCGCAGGCCACCACCACGTCGATCCGGGGGAGGCTCCTGGAGAGGACAAGTGCCGCCAGCGAAGGACGGGCGCCCGGGGCGGCGGCGAGTTGGCCGGACTCGGCGCGGAGCAGGCCATCGAGCCTGGACCTCAACGAATCGTCGCCCGTCAACCGTTCCAGGTTCCACAGCACGCGGGCCAGGACGCCGGCCGGCGACGGCAGCACCCCGTCCTCCGGGTCCCGCACCCGCGTGATCAGGTCCCCGGAAGACGAGTCCGGGCTGTCGTAGAGTCGACCGGTGCCGGGATCGAGGAAGCCGGCGAAGACGGCTTCGACGAGCGTCCATACCCGGTCGAGGCGGCCGGGGTCGCCGGTGAGTTCGAAGGCGCGCCACTCGGCGTCTGCCAGGTAGGCGTAGTCGGACAGGAGGCCGGCGACCGACGCCCGGACCCCGTCCCAGACGTGCGTTAGAGTCCCTCCGTCCCAGCACCGATCCCAGATGAGACCCAGGGCCCCGAGTCCCTTCTCCAGCATGGAGCGGGAGCCCGTGGCGCCGAACCCGTCGAGGAAGGCCGTGGCCGCCAGCGCGTTCCAGTCCGTGAGCACCTTGGTGTCCACCGCGGGGTGGGGTCTTGCGCTCCGGGCTGAGCGGAGTTCGTCCAGTCCCAGGCGCACCTCTCGTTCGAAGGCTTCCGCGTCCAGGCCTTCCCGGCGCGCGAAGTCTCCGGGCGCCTCCACGAGGTGCAGCGTGCGATCCGCGAGTTCGTCCCCGTCGCCCATCCCGTAGAGGCGGGCCATGCGGCTGCCGCGGGATGGCCCGAGGATGCGTGCCATCTCATCGGGAGTCCACAGGTAGAAGCGCCCCTCCCCGCCGTCCGAGTCGGCGTCCAGGGCCGCCACGTACCCCCCGCCCTCGGCGGCCATGGTCGCGGCCACGTCTTCAAGGACGCGCTCGGCGACGGAACGAAACCCCCGGTCGCCCGTCGCCGCGAAGGCCCGGAAGTAGAGCGAGGCCAGCTGGGCGTTGTCGTAGAGCATCTTCTCGTAGTGGGGCACGCGCCATCGCCCGTCCACCGAGTACCTGTGGAATCCTCCGCCCACCTGGTCGCGTACCCCCCCGGCCGCCATCCTGCCGAGCGTCAGGCGAACCTTGTCCATGAGGCCGTCGTCCCCCCGCCTCAGGGACTCCTCCATGAGAAACGCGAGCAGAGGAGGCTGTGGGAACTTGGGCCCGCGGCCGAAGCCTCCCTCGGCCTCGTCGAACCGCGAAAGTATCTCGGCAAGTGCTCGCTCCACGGTTTCGTCGGGGTCCACGCCAGCGGAAGGGGGCCCCGAAAACGACTCGGACACCGCGGCCGTGACGCGTTCGGCCGATTCCTCAAGGTCGGCCCGCCGCTCCCTGTATGCCCCGACCACCCCCTCGAGTACCTGCATGAAGGAGGGCATACCGTACCGCGACGCCTTCGGAAAGTAGGTGCCGCCGAAGAAGGGCCGGCGTGAGGGCGTCAGGAAGACCGTCAGGGGCCAGCCCCCCGAACCGGTCATGAGCATGACCGATCGCATGTATAGCGCGTCGATGTCGGGCCTCTCCTCCCGGTCGACCTTGATGCACACGAAGTGCGCGTTGAGGTAGGCGGCCGTCTCCGGGTCTTCGAAGCTCTCGTGAGCCATCACGTGGCACCAGTGACAGGCCGAGTAGCCGACGGACAGGAATATGGGCCGGTCTTCGCTCGCGGCCCTGTCGAGGGCCTCGCGGCCCCACGGATACCAGTCCACGGGATTGTGCTCGTGCTGGCGAAGATACGGACTGGATTCTCCGGAGAGATGGTTTGTGAAGTTCGTCACGTTGCGCCCCTTTTCAGGACCCGACCTTGCGGGGTTTTCCGGACCGGCCTTTCTCCCACACCCTATACAACCTCTGGTCCAGACCCCTATTCCGCAAGCCTGCCGGTTCCGAACTCTGCAAGACGGATGCGGTACACTATGTGAATAAGGCATGCGGCCGACGGACGGGCGCCCGCGGGAGGTACGCCGTGGCGTACGGAAAGCTGTTCAGGGAAAACGAGAAGTCCCTCTGGTTCGTCTTCGGGCTGATCCTGCTCGTTCTGGTTGGGGCTCTGGACTACATGAGCGGGACGTCGCTCTCCTTTTCCGTCTTCTACCTCGTGCCGATCATTCTGCTCTCGTGGTTCGTGGGTCGGTGGGCCGGCATCGTTGCGGTGGTGCTGAGCGTGCTCGACTGGTACGCCGGCCCCGTTCTTTCGGGGGAGGTCGCGCGCCAAAGCGCCGTGGAACGCTGGCACGTCGTACTCGAACTGGTCCTCTTCCTGGTCGCCATCCTCCTGACGACCCGGCTCAAGCGGGCGCTGGAGCAGGAGCGGCGCTACGCCAGAACGGACTACAGGACGGGAGCGCTCAACAGCCGGGCTTTCCAGGAGTTCGCCGAGCGGGAGATGGCCCGGGCCGGGCGCAACCGCAAGCCCTTCACCATCGCCTACATCGACCTGGACGACTTCAAGTCCGTCAACGACAGGCACGGCCACGCGGCGGGCGACAGGATCCTTCAGAGCGTGTCGGACATCATGATGAGGAACATCCGCGGCAGCGACGTCTTCGCACGAATAGGCGGGGACGAGTTCGCGCTCCTCCTGCCGGAGTGCGGTTCCGATTACGCCCCCACGGTCATGGAGAGGCTTCGCTCGAGGTTCAAGAATGAACTCGGGGCGGGTCCACTGCCAGTCACTCTGAGCGCCGGGGCGGTGACGTTCTTGGAGCCGCCCGCCTCCTACGACGCAATGCTCGAAATCGTGGACACCCTGATGTACTCGGTGAAGCGGTCGGGCAAGGACGCGTTCCGTCACGAGGTCTACCCCCGCGCCACTCCGGCCGGGAAGACTGCCACGGGCACTGACCGCCCCTCCTGATCTACCGCGACCACCCGTCATTATTTCCGGGAGATCGATAGACGCGGACCGCTCTCATCCGTCTATAAAGGTGAGTGCGATGCCCCAGACGGTTCCCGTCGATCGCACTCACTCTCCCTCTTCCTCCATTCCTCTACCCTGAATGGGCCCACCCTCCCCGGGTGGGCCCCTTCAATATTCCCCGCTGAGAGGGTGGTCCCCCGCCTCGGCCGGCGCGCGTCCATTCAGGGAGCCGGGGCCGAACGGCGAAGAGGCTATAAATTGCACGGGCGGCGAACCGGCGGGTAAGGTGCGGACGAACCGCGGTTACGCACGCCGCTCGACGAAGGCCTCCACGCACCGGAGGGCGTCCACCGCCGACGAGACGATGCCGCCCGACCAGCCCGCCCCTTCCCCCACCAGGCAGAGACCTGGCATGCCCTTCGCGCAGCCGTCATCACCACGCTCAACCTGCAGGGGGCTGGACGTCCGGGTTTCGGGCGCCAGCATGACGCCGTTCTCGATGAAGCCGGGCATCCTGCGGTCGAAGTGGAGGAACGCCCGCGCGAGGGGTTCCTGGATCCAGTCCGGGAAAAAACCGCGAAGGTCCACGGCCCGGACGCCAGGCCTGAACGTGGTCTGGAGGGGGTCCCCGTCTACGCCGCCGCTCAGGAAGGTCACGATCCTCTGGGCCGGGGCCACGTACCCGCCCCCGCCGAGAGCGAAGGCGCGCTTCTCCAGTTCCTCCTGGAAGGCGATCCCCGCCAGGGGATCCCGCCCGAAATCGTCCGGGGACACCGTGACCACGATGCCCGCGTTCGCCCGGCCGGACGCCCGGTGGGACATGCTCATGCCGTTGGTGACGATGCCGTCCGGCTCGGAGGCGGAGTTGACCACCACGCCGCCCGGACACATACAGAACGAGTACACACCGCGGCCGCTGGCCGCGTCCTTGAAGGTCAGGAAGTACTCGGACGCAGGAAGCTCCGGATGACCCGCGAACCGGCCGTACTGGCATGCGTCGGCCCAAGGCTGGGGGTGTTCGACCCGCACCCCGACGGCCAGGCCCTTGGGCCTGAAGGGAACGCCCTCGGCGATGAGCGACCTGAAGAGGGGACGCGAGGAGTGCCCCGCGGCGAGGAACACGGCATCCACACACGCAGCGCCGCCCGTCGTCTCGACGCGGAACCCCGCCCCCGTGCGCGTCACCGCCAGGACCGTCCTGCGGAAGTGGAAGGCGGCGCCCCGGGCCTCGAGCTGGGCCCTGAGGGCCCTGACCACCCGCCTCACGCCGTCCGTGCCCAGGTGGGGATGCGCCTCCGTGAGGATCGCTTCCGGGGCTCCGGCGTCCACGAAAGAGGACAGGACGTCCGACGCGAGCGGGTCCTTGATGCGCGTGGTCAGCTTGCCGTCCGAGAAGGTCCCGGCGCCGCCTTCGCCGAACTGTACGTTGGCGTCGCCGCTCAGGGTCCCCGCGCGCCAGAGATCGCGCACGGCGGCGACCCTTTCCTCCAGGGAGGGGCCCTGCTCGAGGACGGTCACCGAGGCTCCGTGCGCCATCAGGGCCCAGGCGGCGAACAGCCCGGCGGGTCCCGTCCCGACCACGACCGCGTTCAGGCCGTGGAGTCTGTCATCTCGGGCGGCTGTCGCCCGGGGCCGTTCGGGTACAGGTCCCACGCGCACACCGGGGGGCCGGCGCTTCGGGCGGTCGGACAGAGCGCAGTCCACCGTGAAGACCCACGAAGGCGGCCGCTTTCGGCCTCGGGCGTCGAGAGATTTCCGGACGACGGCAAGGGTCCCGATGGCCTCGATGCGCACGTCCAGCGCCCTTGCGATGGCGCGGCGGAGATTCGCTTCGCGGGCCTTTCCGAGGGGAAGCCGGATGCCCCAGACACGATAGTCGCTCATGTGCCGCTCCGGCCGGCGGGGCGCGCCCGCCTAGTCCCGGTCCGCCTCTCCGAGGGCCTTCATGCCGGCCTCGATGAAGGCGTCCAGGCTGGCCGGATCCGGCGTCTCGCAGTAGACGCGCAGGCTGGGTTCTGTGCCCGACTGTCTGAAGAGGAGCCAGGATCCGTCGGTGAAGAAGAGTTTGACCCCGTCGAGCGTGTCGACCGACTCCACCTTCAGGCCCATGACGGTTTTAGGCGGATTCTCGGCAAGGTGGGCCACCTGCCTCAGCCCTTTCCGGGGCGCCACCGGGAAGTCGCTCCGGCGGAAGTGGAACTCGCCGAACCGGTCGTGGAGTTCCTTCAGGAGCTCGAGCGAGTCCTTGCCGCGCTTGACCATCATCTCCAGAAGGAGGAGGTTGATCAGGATGCCGTCCCGCTCGGGCAGGAAGCCCTGAACGGCGATGCCCCCGCTCTCCTCGCCGCCGATGAGCACGCTCTCCTCCTGCATGAGCTGGGCGATGTGTTTGAAGCCGACCGGTTTGTTCACGTAGGGGTTCCCCGTGGCCTCGGCGATGCGTTTCAGGTAGAGGGTATTGGCGTTCGTGGAGGCCAGCACGCCCTTCTGGCCGCGGTGCTCGATGAGGTAGAGGGCCAGCAGCGCGATCATTTCCAGCGGCGTGAAGATGCTCCCGTCCCGGTGAACGCCGCCGGAGCGGTCGCCGTCCCCGTCCGTCGCCAGGCCCACGGAGGCCTTCTCCGACACGACGGCGGCCCTCAGGAAGTCGAGGTATTCTTCCTTGGGCTCGGGGGCGCGCAGGCCGAAGAGCGGGTCGCGCCTGTCGCGGAGCGTCACGACCCGGCAGGAGGGGCTGGACACCCACTTGGCGAGGCGGGTCTCGCCCACCCCGTTCATGGAGTCCGCAACGACTTTGAGGTCGGCCCTGCGTATGGCGTCGATGTCCACCAGACTCTCGATGAGCGCGTCGTATCCCTCGTCGAGGGGCGTCTCGATGAGCTTGCCTGCGGTTTTCGCCTCGCGCAGGGGCATGGTCTTGGCCGCGTTCCGCCCCAGGAGGCCCTCGATGCTGCGGGTGGTTTCGGGCAGGGCGCTCCCCCCGAACCGCTCCTTGATCTTGAAGCCGTTGTACTTGTAGGGGTTGTGGCTCGCCGTGATCATGACGCCGACGGGCAGGTCGTGCTTCTGCACGAAATACGACACGTGGGGCGTGGGGCATGCCCTCGGACTGAGGTAGACGGTCACGCCGTTGCCCGTGAGCACTTCCGCCACCGTTCTGGCGAAGTCTTCGGACATGAAGCGGAAGTCGTACCCCACGGCCACCCGCCTGTCCTCACCCTTTTCTTCCAGGTAGTCCGCCAGGGCCTGGGCGACGGCGCGCAGGTTCTCGAACGTGAAGTCCTCGGCGATGACGCCTCGCCAGCCGTCCGTTCCAAACCGGATATTCTGATTCAATTGGTCACCTCGCATCGACTGTCGTGGTCCGGACCCGTGTCATTTTTCCATGTCCATCTGCCGGAGGTACATGCCGGCCTCTTCCGCGACCGTGTCCATCATCTCAAGGATGTGGGACGTCTCGAGGGGACGCACGCTCTGCGCCCTGCGCCTGGCCGGCGGCATCTTCCTGAACTCATCCACCACGTTGCCGACGTCCACGGAGCGGTTCAAGGCGTTCAGCCTTTCCAGGGCCTCCTCGGCCCTGGACCACCAGCCCCTGGCGAGGAAGAGGAGCGCACGCTGGTAGAGCGGTTCCTCCGCTTCGGGGTAGTCGGCCAGCAGCTGGTCGAGCCTGGCCTCGGCGGCGGTGATCTTTTTCTGCCTGAGCAGCGCGTGGACCATCAGGTAGAGCGGCGCCGGGGCGTGTTCGAGGGCGAGCGCTTTTTCGGCGCACTCCCGGGAGGCCTTCCAGTCGCCCTTCAGGCCGTTGATCAGCGACAGGAGGGTCCAGGCGTCTACGCTGCTCTTCTCGCGCCTCACGACCTTCTGAAGGGTCTTCTCGGCCTCGCCCGCGTCGCCTTCCATCAGCATGATCTGGGCGTAGGGGATCATGGCGTCCACGGACCGTTCCTTGAGACTCATGGATTTGGAGAGGAACGTGAGCGCCCTGTCGTATTCCTTCAGGCCCAGGCAGGCGTCGCCCAGGTAGTTCAGGAGGGGGCCGTTCGACGGGTCCAGCGCCAGTGCCTCCTCCAGGCTCTCGACCGCCTCCTCCGGCCTGAAGGCGTAGAGGAGGTCTTCGGCCTGGAGGACCCTGTCCTCGAAGCGCCGCCTGTTCTTGCCCGAGAAGCTCCCTAGAATGTGGGGCTTGGCGTCCTGGAACCGCTCCTTGCGGTAGAGCCCCATGAGGTTCGAGAGAGTGCGCTCGCGCCACCGCCTGTTGAACTCGTAAGGGTCCAGGATGCCCTTCTCGCGCAGCATGCGGACGAGCACGTTGGTGCCGGCCCTGTTGACCATGACGTTGCGCTCGAGAAAATCCACCGCCTGGACGAGGAGGTCCACGTCCTCGGACGAACGGTGGGCCTGCTTCTCCACGTTGGATATCTTGTCGATGACGTACTCTTCCACGCTGAAGAAGGACTGCATGTCCGCGGTTTCCCCGCCGCGCTCCTGCTTCAGGACGAGCAGGGGGGCGCCGCAGAACCGGCAGTTCTCAGCCTCGGGCTTGTTCTTTTTACCGCAACGCTGGCAATACACGGCTGCTCCTTTTCCCCTCCGGCGCCGGGGGGACTCAGTAGGTGTAGAAACCGCGGCCCGTCTTCCGGCCGAGGAAGCCCGCGTCCACCATTTTGATCAACAGCGGGCAGGGACGGTATTTGGGATCACCCAGGCCCTCGTGCAGGACCTCCAGGATGAACAGGCACGTGTCCAGCCCAATGAGGTCGGCGAGCGTCAGCGGCCCCATGGGGTGGTTCATGCCCAGCTTCATGACGGTGTCGATGGCCTCGGGAGACCCCACACCTTCCATGAGGCAGTAAACGGCCTCGTTGATCATTGGCATGAGGACGCGGTTGCTCACGAAACCGGGGTAGTCGTTGACCTCCACCGGCGTCTTGCCCATGGACTCCGCCAGCTTCATGACGTCCGCCAGCACGGCGTCGTCCGTGGCGATTCCCCGGATGACCTCGACGAGCTTCATGACGGGCACGGGATTCATGAAGTGCATGCCGATGACCTTGCCCGGCCTCCTGGTGCAGGCCGCGAGCTTGGTGATAGAGATGGACGAGGTGTTGCTGGCGAGGACCGCATCGGGGCCGCAGGCCTTGTCCAGGGTCTGGAACACCGTCTTCTTAATGTCGTAGTTCTCGACCACGGCCTCGACCACGATGGTGGCGCCGGCCATGTCATCCAGGCTGGTCGTCGCCTTGATCCGTCCCAGCGCGGCGGCCTTCTCCTCGGCCGTCATCCGGCCCTTGTCCACGCCGCGCTGAAGGTTCTTGTCGATGGTCTTGAGGGCCTTGTCGCACAGGGCCTCGTTCACCTCGCAAAGGAGGACGGGGAATCCCGAGAGCGCCGCCGCGTGCGCGATGCCGTTCCCCATGGTTCCGCCCCCCACCACGCCGAAGAGTTTAACGTCCATCTTGCAATCCTCCATTCACAGGGTTGTGATCTTGAATGGCTTTCCGCCCCCCGCACTATACCACCGAACGCGCGGGGTCCGAAGCCCCTCGGGGGACCCGCCTGGATCCGAGGCAGCACGCGTCCTCCGGGCTATTCCAGGTCGACGCCGCCCCGGCGGACCAGGGCCGCGAAACGGCCCTCTCCGATCCATTTCGCCAGGTGCTCCAGCTCCGGCTGGATGAAGCGGTCCCCGTCCACCGGCGGGAACGCTTCCCTCCCCGCGCGGACCACCGGCTTGAGGGCCGACGCGGGTTCGAGAGGCTCCAGGAGGTACAGCCCCTGAAGCGCCGACCTGGCCTCCACCGCCAGCACGCGTGAGGCGTTGGCCACGATCCGAAGCGCCTTCCTGGCGGCCCAGAGCCCCATGGACACGTGGTCTTCCTGCCCAGCCGAGGTAGGGATCGTGTCTACGCTGGCGGGATGGGCCAGCGTCTTGCACTCGGACACCAGGGCCGCCGCGGTCACCTGCGGCATCATGAAGCCCGAATTGAGCCCCCCCTGCCGGACCAGGAAGTCGGGCAGGCCGGACAGGCGTCCGTCAACCAGCCTTGCGGTCCGCCGCTCGCTGATGCTGGCCAGGTCCGTCACTGCGATGGAGAGAAGGTCCGCTGCGAGGGCCGCCGGCGCGCCGTGGAAGTTGCCGCCCGAGACGATGTCACCTTCGGCAGCAAAGATCATGGGGTTGTCCGTGGCCGCGTTCATCTCCACGGCGACCACGCGCTCCAGGTAGGCGTGGGCGTCCCTCGCCGTGCCGTGCACCTGGGGCATGCACCGGAGGGAGTAGGCGTCCTGGACCTTCTTGCAGTCCTGGTGGCTGCGCATGATGGGGCTGTCCGCCAGGAGGGTCCAGAGGTTCCGTGCGCTCGAAAGCTGGCCGGGATGGGGCCGGTCCTCGTGGATGCGACGGTCGAAAGCCTTGCGGGTGCCCTTCAGAGCTTCGAGGCTCAGCGCGCCGACCACGTCGGCCTCCCGCACCAGCCGGCGGGCGGTACAGACCGCCAGCGCCAGGAGGGCCGTCATCGCCTGGGTACCGTTGCTGAGCGCCAGGCCTTCTTTCGCGTGGTAGGCCGCGGGCTCCTGGCCGGCCTGGGCCAGGGCCTCGGAGGCGGGCAACCATTGACCCCGGTAAAGGGCGTCTCCTTCGCCCATGAGGCCGAGGGCCACGTGGGCAAGGGGGGCCAGGTCGCCCGAGGCCCCGACGCTCCCCTGGGAGGGCACCCTTGGCAGCACGCCGGCGTTGAGCAGGGCCGCGAGAGCTTTGAGCGTCGAAACGCGCACGCCGGACCGGCCCTTCAGGAGGCAGTTGATCCTCAGGGCGATGAGCGCACGCACGGCCTGTTCATCCAGGGGATCGCCCACGCCCACGGCGTGCGAACGCACGAGGTTTCGCTGGAGTTGCTCGACCTGGTCCCCGGGGATCGTGACCGTCGCGAAGTGTCCGAAACCCGTGGTGATCCCGTAGGCTACGCGACCTTCTTCCACGGCGTCGCGGACGTAGCGTTCGCTCTCGGCCACCGCCTGCAGCGCTCCCTCGTCCAGTTCGACGGCCGCACCCCGCGCCACCTCTTCCAGTCCTTCGAGGTCCAGACTATGACCGTCCAATCTCACTTGTTGAAGCTCGGGCATGCTGCCCCCCTTTGTCGTCGTATTTGTCTTCCGGTTGGCTTTCCTGGCGGCGGCCGGGTCAGCCGCCTTTGATCACGATGTCGTCGGACGTGCCCCACTTCCTGTCCGGCCCGGCGGAACTCAGGACGAAGGTGCCGCCTTCGCCGTGATAATGGACCGGGGTGTTCCAGGGATCCACCTGCGGCGCGTCTCGTATGCCCGCCTTCAGCAGTGCGGAGACGTCGTCACCCTGGGGCACCTGCCCGTTTTCGATGGCGTAGTTTCTTATCTGGCTCGCAACGGCGTCCATGCTCAACTTGAAGGCGTTGCGGATGGGGGGAATGGGGTTGATTGCGGCGGGGGGTTCGTGGTCCGACTTGCCGCAACCGGTCAGTAGCGCCAACACCATCACCGCGCACAGCACGGCCGCCAGGCCGCGCACCGTCGCCTTCGCCGGGCGAATCCTCTCTTCGTCCCGTTTGATCATCACACCATCTCCCAGGGTTCCGAAGTGTATCTCACCGCGGGAACCCATTCCCAGCCGGCGGGCCCGGGTGTCCGGACCCCCGCCTCAGTTCTTCGGTTTGACGCCGGCCCTGAAGGCCTCGAACCCCGTGATGTCGGCGCCTACCACGAGCTTGTGGATGTCGTGCGTCCCTTCGTACGTGTAGACGCTCTCCAGGTTCTGCATGTGCCTCATGGCGGTGTATTCGTCCAAAATGCCGTTGGCTCCTTCTATGTCCCTCGCCATCCGCGCGCACTCCCTGGCCATGGAGACGCAGTTCATCTTGGCGAGGCTTACCTGCGTGTGTTTGAGCGTCCCTGCGTCCTTCATCTTCCCGAGCTTCCAGACCATGAGCTGCGCCTTGGTGATCTCGTTCACCATCCACACGAGCTTGTCCTGGACCAGCTGAAATCGCGCGATCGGCCCGTCGAACATGATCCTCTCACGGGCGTAGCCGAGCGCCTCGTCGTAGCAGGCCATGGCGGCGCCGACTCCTCCCCAGGCGATGCCGTATCGCGCTTGGTTCAGGCACGACAGAGGCCCCCTCAGCCCTTTTACGCCCGGGAGCCGGTTGGCGTCGGGGACGACCGCGTCTTCGAAGACCAGCTCGGACGTCACCGAAGCCCGTAGCGAGAGCTTGCCCTTCATTTCGGGCGCAGAGAACCCCGGCGTGCCCTTCTCGACGAGAAAGCCCCGCACGCCGTCCTCGGTCTTCGCCCAGACCACAGCCACGTCAGCTATGGTGCCGTTCGTGATCCACATCTTCGTGCCGTTCAGCACCCACTCGTCGCCCCGTCGAACGGCCTTGGTGTTCATGGACGAGGGGTCGCTGCCCGCATCGGGCTCGGTCAGACCGTAGCAGCCGATCATGCGTCCCGCGGCCAGCTCCGGCAGGAACCGCGCCTTCTGCCCGTCGCTCCCGTATGTGAAGATGGGAAACATCACGAGAGAGCCCTGGACCGACGCGAAGGACCGCATGGCCGAGTCGCCGCGCTCGAGTTCCTGCATGATCAGCCCGTAGGCGACGTTGTCCAGACCCGCGCATCCGTAAGCCTCCGGCAGGTTCGACCCGAAGAGGCCGAGTTCGGCCATTTCGGCCACGAGGTCCATGGGGAAGGTGGCCTCCTGGTAGTGCCGGGCTATGACCGGAAGGACGCGGTCTTCCACCCACGACCGCACCGTGTCGCGTATCATCTTCTGCTCGTCGCTGAGCAGGTCGTCCAACTGGTAATAATCCACCGCCTGGAACCGGGCCGCCATTGTCTATCCTCCCAGGAATCGCCCCCGCAGCGAGCCGGGGCCGGGTCGAAGCCAACAGGATATCAGAAAATCTGGAACGCGTTGTCCGGGGTGTTTCTTTCAAAAAAGGGGCCGCCCGCAGGCGGCCCCTTTCCAGGTGACGGCGTTAAGGCCGTGTCAGCCGGGAAGGCCCATGACTTCGGCGACGCTCTTGGGCGGCCGTATCCGCCGGGACGTCTTTCTGCCGCCTTTTCCGGCGGCCTGCCGGCCGGCTTTGACGGCCTTCTTCCTGCCCGTTCGGGCCTTCTGCGCGCTGGTGGCGGCCCGGGGGCCGCGCCGGCGCCTGGGCGGCTCACCCTGCAGGCCCTCCTTCGTCAGGGTCCAGAGGCCGCGCGTGGAGCCGTGGCGCACGAGCCCTTCGTTGCGGAGGGAACTGAAGTGCTGACGCCCCGTGGGCGGGACGCGTTTGCCACCCGCCAGGAAGCACGCGTGGATGTGGGCATCCGCCACTTCATCCACGCCTTTGGTTTTCCAGTAACGCATGTACTCCAGGTACTTTTCCTTGTTGCTCGTGAGCTTCTTGCCGTCCATGAAGGCCGCAAGCTCCTTCTTGTCTATCTCGGGAACCTGCTTTCGTCTGGGAGAAGGCGCTCTCTTTGCCGCCGGTGCGGCCCTCCGCTCCCTCCTTTTCCTGGGTTTTGGTTCGGCGCCCATTTCTTCCACGGCGCCTTCGGCGAGGAGCGTGTCGACGTAGGACTCTACAAACTTACGGTCCCCCTCGATGTCGAGCTCAAACTCGCCGTGTTTGATATGAATCCGGTAGCTTTTTTCGGGCATTTGGGTCTCCTTATTGTAGAGGCCGATCACCTTACACTGAATGTAAGGTACGGGGCTTATTATGTCAAGCTCGACAAAATCCATCAAGCCGCTTCCAAAAACGTGAACCGCCATCCACCCTTCCGGTCCCGCTTCCAGACGATTACCCGCCTTCCACATCGGCGGCGAAGCCCTTGCCAGCGGGCGCTGAAGGGTACTGCGATCGCGTGTCAACCGCTCCCCGGGTTCCCGACCCCGTCGTCCTCTGCTGCGGCAGGGACATCACCGGCTCCCGGAAAAGCGCAGGGTGCATCCGGTCGGAGGGGGGAAGTCCAAGCATGCCAGCGAAGCCTTAGATAAGAATGGATCCCCGGCCCTCTCGATCCGTCAGACTAGAATAACGAAATAGAAAAGCAATTGTTTCAAGCCAAGGTTTGATTGGTGACCCGGCTCACCGTCGATGACGCCACCGAACGCCAGAGAACCGGCTGTGACCTAGGCTCAGTGGGCATTTTGGGCAAGACCGAAAGCCGTACCGCCCACCCGCGCCCGATTGCCTCGAGGCCCCGCACCCCGGGAACAAGGTTCCCGCCCGGAATGTCTGTGAACGGTGTACGCGATTAACAGGCTGCTGAAAAACCAGCGCAGGCCGCGCGCGTCGGGGGCGCGAACAGAGCAAGGCGGCCGTCCCAAGACGAAGCGCTCTGCCCGTACCGCTGGCAATGCGATCTGCGATTATACCCGGCTGCCCGTTAGACGAAAGAAGGCCGCGGGGATAACCCCGCGGCCCGCAAGAACGAACGGCGAAAGATCGCGCTCACTTCACCCGGACTACGGACGGAGCGAACGTTGCGGCGCACAACACCTTGGCGATCTCTCCCGGGATGAAGGGTGCGACACCCATCAAGACCATCTGGCCCAAGGAGAGGTGCATGACTAACCCCAGCCACAGCGCGCCCGAAATCAGAATGACGGCGTCGGCCGCGGCAAAGAGCAGGAGCTTTGCCGCCATGCCCCGCCGGGCGGCACTTCCGTAGAAACGCCCCACCATAAGCGCGGCTGGAAGAAAGGCCCAGAGGTACCCGGCGGTGGGACCGAGGAGGTAGACAAACCCGCCGGCGGCTCCGGCGAATACGGACAGGCCGGCGGCACCCATAGCCAGGTAGGTCGCCTCTACGCCCAGGGCAAGCCCTGTTCCCAGCCAGGCTCCGCCCAACAGAACGAAGAGCGTCTGCAACGTCACGGGGACAGGCGTGAAGGGTAGCGGCACGACGACGTAGGCCCCCAGGAACGTGGCCAGAAGGAAGAAGATCGAAAGCATCGCGCGCTCGGCCTTCATTCCGCCGAGCGGCAAACTCAATGTCTGTCCGAAGCGCTTCATGTGGGCCCTCCCATTCGGTTTATGGCGGCCGCCGTTTCACGATGAACCCGGTTCTCCTCCGCCTCTTCGAATCCCTCTCGGGCGGAGCGACTTCAACCATTCTACCGTATTTTCCGCCAGCAGGTGCAAGGCCTCCGGTGCCGGCGGCCCCTTTCGCCCCCTGACGCGGAAGGAGTGGTCCCCGCCTTCTACGGGCACGAGCCGGGCCCTCCCGCCCAGCCTCCCGACCACATCTTCCACGATCCCGAAGGTCGCGAGCGGGTCGCGTGTGCCCTGGAGGAACAGCATGGGCAGGTCTATGGCGTAGAGGTGCGAGTCCCTTCGCTCCTCGGGCCGGCCGGCAGGGTGCAGCGGGAACCCCAGGAACCACAACGCCGCCGGGCGCACGCCTTCACCGGGGAGATAGGACGCCATGCGTCCCCCCATGCTCTTTCCGCCGACGGCCCATGCGACATCCGGCAGACGCTCCCTAACGTCGTCGAGGACCGAACGCCAGGTCCCCAGGAGGACGGGACGTCGGTCGGGGGCACGCCGCCCGGCCTCCTTGTAGGGAAAGTTGAAGCGCGCCGATGCGAAGCCCGCTTCGGCCACCGCAGACTGGATCCCAACGAGCAGGGCGCTGTCCATGTCGTTGCCCGCACCGTGGGCGATGACGAGGCCCGACGATGCTTTCCCCGCCGGGGTCGCGAGGTCGACGGATACGGGACCCTTCGGGCTTTCGACCTTGTACCGGCTGTGTTCCATGTCGTTCACACTTCCCTTGCGGACACCGCCTGCGTCCTTCTTCAGCCTACGGTCATTCGGCGCCGCCCGAGGCCGAACGGGCGTCGTCCCGCCCCGCACGCACCGCAGCGAACTGGGTGCTGTAGAGGTGAGCATAGAGTCCGCCCATCGCCATCAGTTCGCCGTGCGTGCCCCTCTCAACGATCCTGCCCTTCTTGAGCACGAGGATCATGTCGGCGTCCTGGATCGTCGAGAGCCTGTGCGCCACGACGAGCGCCGTCCGTCCCGACAAGAGGTGCTTCAGCGCCTGCTGGATGAGGAGTTCGGTCCGGCTGTCCACGCTGGCGGTGGCCTCGTCGAGCACGAGGACGCTCGGGTCTGCGACCAGGGCGCGGGCGAAGGAGACGAGCTGGCGCTCTCCCTGCGAAAGGACCGTACCCCTTTCGTTGAGCGAATAATCCAGTCCGCCCACGGCGCGCTCGACCACGGTCCTCGCCCGGCTGGCCTCGAGGGCCCTGTCGAGGAGTTCGGGCGGCACCGGCTCTCGCAGGGTGATGTTCTCCCGGAGGCTCCCTGAAAAGAGGAACAGGTCCTGCTGAACGAACGCGAACTGGCGTCTGAGCGCCTGGATGTCCCACTCCTCGATGGGCACGCCGTCCACCAGGATCCGCCCCCCATCCGGCTGAAGCTCGTAGAACCTGAGCAGCAGAGCGGTGATAGTCGTCTTGCCGGACCCGGTCGGCCCGACTATGGCCACCGTTCCGCCGCAGGGGACCTCGAAGGAGACGTTCTTCAAAACCGGCTGCCCCTCTTCGTAGGCGAAGGACACGTCGTCGAAGACGATGCCTCCGCAGGCGTCCGCGGGGAGCCTGCCCAGCCCGGCGTCCTCGGGGCGCGTGTCCAGAATGTGGAAGATGCGCTCGCTGGCGACCACGCTGCTCTGCACGATGTTGAATTTCTCGGCGAGATCCTGCAGGGGCATGAAGAGCATCTTGAGGTAGATCAGGAAAGCCACGAGCGTGCCGATGCTGGTCCTGTGGCCCAGAATCTGCGTGCCGCCCACCCAGATGACCAGCGCGATGGCCGACGTGGCGAAGGCGTCGATGAGGGGCCGGAACACGGCGAACGTGTAGATGAGCCGCATCTGGATGCGGTAGAACTCTTCGCCGATGCCGTAGAAGCGGCGGGCCGAACGCCGTTCGGCCACGAAGGTCTTGATGACCGCGATCCCCTGGACGGACTCCTGCAGGAAGGTGTTGATACGCGCAAGCTGCACGCGGATCAGCCGGTAGATCTTCTGGGAACGGCGCTTGAACCACAGCGAGAGGAGGAACAGCGGCGGCGCGAGCAGGAGCAGCCTGGCTGTCAGGTGGCCATCCAGGGTCGTCAGCACGACCAGGATGCCTGCGAAGAGGGCCACGTCGGACACGGCCGTGGCCACGACCGACGTGAAGAGTTCCGAGAGGGTCGCCGTGTCGTTGGTCACCCGCGTGACGAGCCGTCCCACCGGGTTCTCGTCGAAGTACTTGATGGGCAGGCGGTGGAGGTGCTTGAAGAGCTGGGACCGCATGGTCAGCACGGCGCGCTGGCCCAAGTCGTTCAGCCCCAGCGTCACGACGTAAGTCAGGCCGAAGTTGAGGATCAGCAGGAGGACGTATATGACCGCAAGGCGGGCGACCCCCGCCCGGCCGGCGCTCAACACCGATTCGCGCAGCGCCGTCGGCGCCTTCCTCATGACCGAGCCGGAGACGAAAGCGGCAGAGGGCGTCCGGATCTCGCCGCTTACGGACCTGGCGCCCTTTCGGAGGCGGTAGTAGCGCTCCGAACCGGCGAGCTTTCTGGCCGAGATGTCTTCTCTTAGAGTCTTGGGAAGTGCGGACACTTCGACGAACAGGTGCACGCCGTCGCCGGATTCGAGCGCCTTGGGATCGGCCGACAGAATCCGCTTGCGCAGCGTCGGCGACGATGCGTCCACGCGCTCGTAGGGCGGCAGGATGTAGTTGTCGATGCCCCGGCGCGTCAGCAGGGGAAGGGACAGTTCCACGCCCGCCTGCAGCATGGACCCCACGATGCACAGCACGAGCAGCCAGCGCCGGCCCCTGACGTAGCGCATGATGCGCGCGAAGTGCCGGAACAGGCGAAAGGCGCCGAGCTTTTCCTCTTCCCGCTTGATGGCCATCTCGGTCCTTCTTCTCCTACTGCACGGCCCTGTTCGCCCTGCGGCGGAACAGCGCCCGGCCCCTTTCGGACGACCGTCTCACGCCTCCATCTCCTGGAGCGTCGCGATGTCCCGGTAGTAGCCCTCGACGGCCATAAGCTCGTCGTGGGTACCGGTCTGGATGACGCGGCCCATTCTCAAGCAGACGATACGGTCGAGTTCCTTGACGGCGCTGACCCGGTGGCTCACCACGATGGTCGTCCGGAGTCGTCCCAGGCGCCCGAGCCCCGCGAGGATCGCACTTTCGGTTTCCGCATCCACCGCCGACAGCGTGTCGTCCAGGACCAGGATCGGGGCCTTCTTGAGGAGGGCCCGGGCAAGGCAGAGCCGCTGCTTCTGTCCGCCCGACAGCGTGATGCCGCGCTCCCCCAGAAGTGTGTCGTAGCCCTGGGGGAACTCCAGTATCTCGTCGTGAAGAGCCGCGATGCGGCAGACCTCTTCGAGTTCCTGTCGGGTTGCGTCCTCCCGGCCCAGGCGCAGGTTTTCCTCGATGGTGTCGCTGAACAGGAAGGCCTCCTGCGGCACGTACGCCACGGCCGCCCTGATGACGTCCACCGGGATGTCCCGTATGTCGCGGCCGTCGACCGCCAGCGAGCCCCTCGGGGGATCGTACAACCGGCAGATCAACTGGGCGATGGTGCTCTTTCCGGACCCCACCTCACCTACGATGCCCATGGAGCCGCCCGCCGGCAGCTCGAACGTCAGGTCCGACAGGACGGGAGCGACGCCTTCCGAGTAGCTGAACGTCAGCGATCTCGCCTCGATGCGCCCCTCGATCCTGGGCAGGTCCGTCCGCTCGCCGGAGCGGTCTTCGAAATCCCGGACGCCGAGCAGCGCGTTGATCCGGTCCATGGAGGCTGCCGCGCGCTGGATGAGGCTCAACATCCATCCCGCGGCCACCATGGGCCACGTCAGCATGCCCAGATACGACACGAACGCCACGAAGGATCCCATGGACGTCTGCCCGCTGATCACACGCGCACCGCCCACGCCGAGCAGGATGGCCACGCAGCTGCCGGCCAGGAGCAGGACGGCCGGGTGGAACAGAGCGTTGATCTGCACGTACCGCATGTATTTTCTGAAGTAATCCTCGTTCTTGACGTCGAAGTCGCCGCAGTCGGTGCCATGCTTTGGCTGGACCACGTGCTGGCCCTGTGGAC
>JBJKRE010000106.1:0-4237 GCA_046704825.1 Acidobacteriota bacterium | reverse complement strand
CGTCGGCAGGATCGCTTATAATCACACGCGCTCGCGGTCCCGTCAGTTTTGCAGATCCTGGAAGCCCCCGTCGCCGGACAGGTGGCGGTCTATGACGCCGATCTTGCGATTGGTCCGGAAATAGCCGAATCCGCCGAAGCTGACCATGAAGAGGCTGCCCAGGATGAGGACGCCGTCGAAGATGCTCCACCAGCTCAGTCCAAAGATCCGGAGGAAGCCGATGCCCAGGGTCAGGAAGGCCAGGCCGGTGCGGATGAAGGCCAGGAAGGTCCTCTGCCTGGCCAGCTCGGTCCGTTGCCAGGAGAGCCGGGTCCGGGTTTTGGCGCGGAGCGTCCGATTCGTAGCCATGTCCGTGCGGTCGTCGGCCAGGTCGGTCCTACGCTGGGAGAGTCCCGTCCTCTCTTGCGCGAGGTCGGTGCGAACCTGCGAATAGTCCGTTCTCTGTCTCGCGAGATCCGTTCGGTTTTTTGCGTAGTCGGTGCGCTCCTTGGCCAGGTCCGTCCTCTCTTCGGAAAGGCGCGTTCGCATCTGCGCGAAGTGTGTCCGCCCCTCGGCGAGGGACGTTCGCCGCTTGGCCATATCCGTTCGGACCACGGCGAGGTCCGTCCGCTGGTTGGAGAGCGCCGTGCGCTCCCGGCCCAGTTCGGTGCGTATGTTGGCGAGTTCGGTACTCTTGGTGGACAGGCGGGTCTGCTCGCGCGTGAGGGCGGTCCGCTCCTGGGCCATGGCCGTTTGTTCAGCCGTGTGCCGCTGGGTCGCCGTGGAGAACTGGAGCAGGTTGGACGTGGTGACGTTCCCCTGGCGGGTCAGGTCGTTTTCCCGTCGCACGAGGTCGACCTGTTCCCGGCTGGCTTCCAGGTTGCGCGACAGGAGCGTTGTAATCCTGCCCAGAACGCCCCGTGGCACGGCCCTGTTTTCGGTTCTTGTGGGCATCCTCATCTCTCCTCTCTGCTTTTCTCGACACAGCGAAGGGGTCCGCACGGGCGGCCCCCGGGGCCGGTCCCTCACTCCAAGCCGCTGCCTCAGCTGTAGGAATAGGGCGTGAATTCCAAACTCGACGGACACCCCGGCTGGTACTCGAGCCCCTTGACGCCCGGCACGCCGAGGGCGATCTGCTTGAGGCGTCCCAGTTTCTCTTCCTCCAGGTAGGGACCCTCGATGAGCACGAACCCGTCGTTGGCCTTGGCGCCTACTTCGTAATCCTGGGTCTCCGGTTGCGTGGCCAGGGTCGCCTCCACGTCGGTGGCGAGGTACGTATCTTCGACGATCTTCTTTGCGCTCTGGCTCGGTTTCAGCTCGGGGACGTCCAATGAGCTGAGGATCATGGAGCAGATGGCCTGGATCGAGAGCCGTTGGAGAGAGAAGCACACGTCGTAAAGGTTGGGGTCGCGGATGTCGCGCCCGTACATGAAGCGGGCCCACCGAACGCGGTCCTCGTCCTCCTTGAGAACCGCTTCGCGGGCCTCTTCTTCGGGCAGCTTCAGTCGCTCCATGGCATTCTTGACGCGCAGGCTCATGGGGCCGTTGATGCGGATCTTCAGGCAGCACGGGATGCCGGGAACCAGAAGGTGGCCCGAGTACCCGTGGTAGACCACGTTGTCCTGGCGGATGAACTCGAGGAGAGCGAGTCGCATGAGGATCAGGTAGAAACGTCTGTTCTGGCTGAACTGGTCGTAGGCGCGGGCGGCCCTGTTGAGGCTTTCCATCACCTTCTTGGCGTGTTCGCCGTGGGCGTCAACGAGTTCGACGAGGTCCTCGCGGGACACGCACCTCATGCCGAGCCTCTCGGCCAGGCAGTGCGCCAGCGCCTTGCCACCCGTCATGGTGCCGCGGGAAATGAGTATGACCGGCATGTTTCCCCCCCCAGAGAAAGGCCGGAGCAGGCCCGGCCTGAATCCAATCTGGAGGTTGAATGGGGGGCTGTCAAGGCCGGATGCGCTCGGACGGGAAGGGGGGGATGAAATGAACCACAGGGGATTCACCGGCAGAACCGTTGCATCGGAAGACGAAAAATGGGCGGCGCAGATAGAGGAAAAGCCTCCGCCGGTGTCCGGCGGAGGCCCAGGCGGCACAGAAATAGGGCGCTGCTATTCCCCGTATCGCTTCTGGTAGTAAGCCTCGATTTTGTCCCTGTCCTCTTTGGAAAGGCCCTGCAGCCACTTGTTGGCTTCCATCTTTTTGACGTCCGCGGTCACGCCGGGCAGGAGGGCTTCGGCCTCGGCCAGAAACTCGGAGTAGAAGACTTTCGCCTCTTCGTAGAATCCATGCCACTGGACGTAGTCGGGGCCCATCATGGCGGCGCCCATGCGGGCCCGCCGGCCCTCGTGGTGCCACAGCTCGAAGTAGGTCCACTGCCCGTTATTTCAGTTTTGTAAGCCCCTGTTGTCGGATCATGGTCAGGAGGAATACGAACCTTTCTTTCGCCGTAACGGCGTGCTTGAGGCCTGCCGGCATGACGTAGAGGGCGCCCGGCGCGGCGTCGTAGTCCGTCTCCCCGAGCCTGACCGTCCCCGTTCCTTCCAGCACCTGTACGGCCGCCTCGAAGGGAGCGGTGTGTTCGCTGAGCGCCTGGCCGGGCTCAAAACAGAAGAGGACGAGTTTCATGGAAGAGGACTGAAATAGCGTCTTGCTCACGATGCCCTGCTCGGCGAACTGGATCTGCGCCTTGAGGTCGTGGACGGCGGGTTCGAGCGCTGTGTCGGTCATGGGTAAGCCTCCTTGCGAAGGAGCGGGGAGAGGCGGTGGAACCGCCTCTCCCCGGTGTGGCTATGGCTGAAGCGCTGGCTTGAGGTCGCGCTTCAGGTAGGAGCGGACCGCGGCCAGCACGACGGGGACAACCCCGCCAAAGATGAAGGTGAGGTCGCCCACGATGCGGATCCATTCGAGTGTGTGGAATGTGCCGTGCATGGTGAAGGCCAGGCTCCTGGCGTGCCAGTAGCCGTGGGTGAGGACGTCCCAGAGCTGGAGGATCCCGGCCGGGAAGAGGTCCAGCTCGACCATCAGCGCCAGGCCGATGTTGAGGCCCCAGAAGCCGAACTTCACGAGCTTCTCGGTCTTCGCCCAGACCTCGTCGCTCTGCATGGCCCGCATGCAGAAGACCAGAACCGCCAGGGCCAGCATGCCGAAGACGCCGAACATGGCCGCGTGCCCGTGGTTGGCGGTGAGCGTGGTCCCGATCTCGAAGTAGGAGACGATGGGGGTGTTGATAAGGAACCCGAAAACGCCGGCGCCCACGAAGTTCCACACGCCGACGGCTATGAGGAAGTAGATCGCCCACTTCTGCCTTGAGGCCATGTCGGCACCGTCCGCAAGCTGGTTGCGTCTTCGAAGTTGTATGAAGCCCGACGCGTCGAGCGTGAGCAGCGTGAGGGGAACGACCTCGAGCGCCGAGAAGCAGGCCGCGAGCCCCATGTTCAGGACGCCCTGCCCCGTGAAATACCAGTGGTGCCCCGTGCCCACGATGCCGCCCACGAGGAAGAGGATCGCGTCGAGGTAGACGAGGCGCGTGGCGGAGCGGGTACTCACGATGCCCATGTAGCGGAACATGATGGCCACGAGCACGGTGGCGAAGAGTTCGAAGAAGCCCTCCACCCACAGGTGGATGATCCAGAAGCGCCAGTTGTCGATGACGGCGAAGTTGCTGTGCGGGCCGTAGAAGAGCGCCGGCACGTAGAAGAGCGGGATCGCCACGGCCGCGTAGAGGAAGAGGGCCGACAGGTCCGACTTGCCCTCCTTTTTTATGGCGGGGCGCAGGGCCCTGAACATGAGGTAGAGCCAGAAGGCGAGGCCCGCCGCCAGCAGGATCTGCCAGAACCGTCCGAGGTCCAGGTATTCGGATCCCTGGTCGCCCAGCCAGAACCACAGTTTGCCGAGCTTGTCGTTGATCCCGAGGAACTCGCCGCCGAGGCTGCCGAGCACGACGATCAGCAGCGCCCCGAAGAGCAGGTTGACGCCGAGTTTCTGTTTGCGCGGTTCCTTTCCGCCGACCCACGGGGCCAGGAAGAGGCCGCCCGCCACCCAGGCCGTCGCGATCCAGAAGATCGCGAGCTGGAGGTGGTAGGTCCTCAGGAGGTTGTAGGGGAGCCACTTGACGATGGCGGTGAGACCGTAGAAGGCGAAGGGCTCGACCCGGTAGTGGGCGAGTGCCCCGCCCGCCAGTGTCTGGAGCAGGAAGAGCAGGGCCACGATGAGGAAGTATTTGCCCGTGCCCCACTGGCTGGGCGTCAGCGTCCAGGAT
>JBJKRE010000105.1:0-2780 GCA_046704825.1 Acidobacteriota bacterium | reverse complement strand
TCGTGTGGGAGCACGCCGGAGAGCCGATCGAAGACATCGCGGGAAATATCGCCGAGAGCTACGAGGTTAGCTACGATGAAGCTCTGGCCGACGCACGGACCTTCCTGGAAGAAATGCTTGCGTCGGGAGCTCTCCTTAAGGACGCGGACTGAGTATGGATTCACCCCTGGCTGAACTCTTCGGGAAGGCGATCCACAAGGCCCACCCGATCTTCGCCTCCATCGAGCTGACCTACGCCTGCAACCTGGCCTGCCGCTTCTGCTACAACCCGGTCCAGCGGAAGAACCAGGCCCGGACCGCTCCCCCGCCCGCCCCGGCCTCACCTCCCCTGACCTTCGAGGAAATCCTGGACGTGCTGGATCAGCTCAGGGACATGGGCGTCCTCTACCTCACGCTGACCGGAGGCGAAGCCCTCGTCCACCCGAGGTTCTGGGATATCGCCACAGCCGCCAGGGACCGCTCGTTCGCCCTGAGGATATTCACGAACGGCGCGTCGATCACGGAGCGCGTGGCCGACCGGCTCGAAGAGCTGGCACCCAACTGCATCGAACTCTCCCTGCACGGGGCCGACGCCGCCACCGCCGAAGCGCTGACCCAGTCCAGGGGGTCCTTCGAGCGCCAGATGAAGGCGCTTGTCCTCCTGAAGGAACGGGGCCTCAGGGTCTACCTCAAGTGCGTAGTGACCCGTCTGGTGGAAGAACAGCTCGAACGGATCAAGGCCATCGGCGACCGGTTCGACTTCCCCGTCTTCTTCGACCCCGTGCTGACCATCTCGGACGACGGCCAGGAGTACCCCCTGGAACTCATGGCCTCCGACGAGACCATCCGCCGCCTCTACAGCGCCTCGGGACTGGATATCGGCAATTCTCCCTTCGAACGAGAGCCGGGCGAGTTCAACTGCACGGTGGGCACGGGCACCATCCACATCACCCCCACCGGCGACATCCAGCCCTGCACCCAGTGGAAGGAGTCCATCGGGAACGTGCGCGACCACCGGATCGCAGATATCTGGCAGAGTTCCCCCCTCCTTGAGAGCGTCCGGGAAGTCAACCGAAATCTGCCGTCGACCATCGCGAAGACCGTCGACGAACACGCATTCTGCTTCTCTTGCCCGGGGCTCTCGCAGCTCAGGAGCGGCGACCCCATGCGGCCCGACGACCAGTACCTGAGAATCGCCCGGATACGGAAGGCGGTCGCCGAGGAGGAGGGCCAGGGAGGATCGCGAGGGGCCGTGAACGAAGTACACACTTTGTCCGATGGTTGACACCATTGACGCCACTATTCTATAGTTTGGATGGATTCGGACGTGAGGTCACAGCAGGATGAAAAAGAAAAAATATCAGAAGCCCGCCGTCGTTTACAAAGAGAAGATCGAAGCCCGCGCCGGGGCGTGCGCCAAGGCGGGCGCGGGACCGTGTGGAGCAGGTCCTTACGTGAGCTGAATTACCAGCGGATCCAAATGATTCGCGATATTGCATTCCTTCTCCGCCCTCCTCTTCACAATCGTTGAGTTGAGTTGTTGTCTTTCCCAGCCTTAGCTTCTATCATGGTGCCATGAGACGCTTCCTCCCTGCCTGGTGCATCCTGGCCGTCCTGCTCGCCACCGGCCTTCCCGCGCGTTCCGCGGCGGCGTCGGCGCGAATCGACGGAGGTCTCGTCGTCCGGTGGCACCCCGATTCCGCTCAGATCGCCGACTGGACCTCGCCGCCCGACAGGCGCCCCCGAACCGAACCACCCGTCGTCTCGCTCAAGGTGGCGCTCCGCCCCGGCGACGGGGTGCCCGCGGTCCACGTTCTGACCGAACACTGGACACCCGTGGCGCCCGGCGCCGCCCCGCCGTCCTCCGGGCCCGCCGTGACCCTGGGCGCACGGGGGACGTGGCACGGGACCGCATTTCAGGAGATACTCGTCCACCCCCTGCGCAAAGGGAGTGCCGGACAGCCCGCCACCCTCCTGACTCGCCTCGTGGCACGCATCGACATACCGCGCCGGGGCCCCGGGCCCGCGACGCTCGAAGCCCGCCCATCCGGCCCTCCGCGCTACGCCGGGCTCTTCGTGAACCCTGAAGACGCCGGCCGGGGCACGCCCGCCCCCCTGCACCCGGAAAGCGCCCCCCGGGTCAATCCCGTCATCGCCTATGCCCCTGCGGCCCCCAAGCTGAGAGTCCTGGTCTCAGAGGACGGCCTCTACCGTCTGGACTACACCTACCTGACCGACCACGGTTTTCAGCCGGACGGCCTGGATCCCGCCGACCTCCATCTGGTGTGCCGGGGCGTCGAGGTTCCCATCCTCATCGAGGGGCCCCGGACCGGGACTTTCGGGACGGACAACGCCATCGTCTTCTACGGGCAGAAGATGGACGTGAAGAACCGGCCGGTCTGGAACGGCGGTGACTTCACCGACACAGACGTCTACTGGCTCTACGCAGACTCCACGCCCGGCCTGCGGATGACGGGCGTGGACGCGGCACCGGTCTCCGGTTACCCCGTCACGACGAACTTCAGCACGACCGTGCACTTCGAGACCAACAACTACTTCTACTGCATCAACCACCTCAGGCCGGACGGCGACCTGTGGTTCTGGGGACCCTACCTGGCCTCGACCCAGCCGGGCTCCTACACGCTCGATCTCCCCCATCCCGTGCCGGGCACGACCTGTACGGTCGAGGCGCTCATGGCGAGCTTCAACGCAGGGTCACACACTCTCCAGGCGACGTTGAACGGGGCCGCTCCCTCCTCCGGTCCCGACCCCGCAACCTGGACCGGGGCGGCGCTGGCGTC
>JBJKRE010000104.1:0-3052 GCA_046704825.1 Acidobacteriota bacterium | reverse complement strand
TCCCGTTTCAGTGCCGAGGGCACCGTCGCGATCGCTCTTGCCAGCGACGCCTTACCTTCGAGGATCGGCTCTCTACTTCCCCTTCACAGGCACGGTCACGCCCAGGTTGTGGGCCTCGAAGGTCCACACGTCGGTGGTCTGCGCGATGCGCTTGTCCGTGGGCATGTAGCCGTGGCTGGTCTGGGTCGCCACCCGGATGAGGACGGGGTTGCCGCACCCCTGGCTGTATTGGAGCTTAGCCGTGAACTTGTAGGAGTGGCTCGGCACCACCCGGTCGTCGTGGTCCGCCGTGGTGACGATCGTCGGCGGGTAGCACACGCCCTTCCTGATGTTGGCCAGCGGCGAGTACGCGTACAGCCACTTGAAGGCCTTGGCGTTGTCCGAAGTGCCGTACTCGGGCGCCCAGAGGTCGCCGCCCGAGAACTTCTGGTAGCGCAGCATGTCCATGACGCCCGCGCCCGCGTAGGCCGCGCCGAAGAGATCCGGGTGCTGGGTGATGGAGGCCCCGATGAGCAGGCCGCCGTTGGAGTAACCCTGGATGCCCAGCCTCTTCGGTCTGGTGTATTTCTCCCTGATGAGGTACTTGGCCGCCCAGGCGAAGTCGTCGAACACGTTCTGCTTGTGCCCCAGCATGCCCGCCCGGTGCCACTGTTCGCCGTAGACCGCGCCGCCGCGGAGGTTGGCCACGGCGTAGACGCCACCCAGCTCCAGCCACACGGGCAGAGAGGGCGAGAAGTAGGGCGTGATCGTGATGTCGAACCCGCCGTACCCGTACAGGATGGTGGGGTTGTCGCCGTTCAGCTTGAGGCCCTTCTTCGCGACGATGAACATGGGCACCTTCGTGCCGTCCTTGGACGTGTAGAAGACCTGCTTCGTCTCGTAGGGCGAGGGATCGAAATCGACCTTCGGCCTGAAGGTCACCGTGGTTTTACCGCTCGGCACGTCGAAGTGGTAGACCGAACCGGGATAGAGGAAGGACGTGAAGTCGTAGTAGACGTCCGGCGAGTCGTTGCGGGCGGAGACGCCGCCCACCGTGCCGAGGGTCGGCAGGGCGATCCTGTGGAGGAGCTTGCCCGACGTGTCGTAGAGGATGAGCCGGCTCGTCGCGACCACCTGCTCCTCCACCAGGAGGCGCCCGTCGGCCATGGTCGCACCCGCGATGACGCCCTTGCCTTCGGGCACGATCACGCGCCAGTGCGCGGGTGCCGGCGCGTCGAGCTTCACGGCCACGATCCGGCCCTTGAGCGCGTGCAGGGTGGTCTTCACGAACAGCGTGCCGCCCTCGTGGCCGACGACCGCGTACTGGGCGTCGTTCTTGGTGAACAGGGGCTCGAGTTTGGCGGTCACGTTGGGTTCTTTGGGCTTGCCCAGGTCGGCGTAGTAGATCTCGTTTTCAGGCGCGGTCCCGTTGTTCAGGTAGACGAAGAGGTAGCGGCCGTCCTCGCTGAGCCCCGCCCCCATGACCCAGTCGGGGAGGTCCGGCCGGGAGTAGATGAGCGTGTCCTTGGCCTGGGGCGTGCCCAGCCGGTGGTAGTAGACCTTCTGGTCCTTCACCCGGTGGCTGATGGCCTTGCCCTTCGGCGGCGCAGGATAGCGCGAATAGTAGAAGCCCTTGTCGTCGCGGGTCCAGGCCACGCCGGAGAACTTGACCCACCGGACCCGGTCGGAAAGGGTCTTCCCCGTGGCCACGTCCAGGACGTGGATCGTCTCCCAGTCCGAGCCGCCCTGCGAGAGCTGGTAGGCGACGTACTTGCCGTCCCTCGTGGGCTCCCAGCCGGCCAGGGCGATGGACCCGTCGGGGGAGAGCGTGTTGGGGTCGATCAGCACCCGCGGTTTCGCGGAGGGCGAATCCTGGACGTACACGACGGCCTGATTCTGCAGGCCCGAGTTGCGATCGAAGAACAGCCTGCCGCCAGCCTGGACGGGCGTCCCCTCCCTGGCGTAGTTCCACAGCTTGGTCAGGCAGTTCTTGATCCACCCGCGCAGGGGGATCTTGTCCATGTAAGAGGACGTGACCTTGTTCTCGGCCTCGACCCATTTCTTGACCGCCGGGCTGTCGAGGTTTTCCATCCACTGGTAGGGTGCGGGCACCTTCGTGCCGAAATAGGTGTCCACAATCTTGTCGCGGCGGGCCGCCGGGTAGTGAAGCTTGCCCTCCTTGGGGCCGGCCAGGGCCGGCACCATGACGAGTACGCCCGCGGCGGCAGCTGCCAGCACGGTCGCCGCGCGCCGGACCTTTGCAACCGTGACGTGACGGGGTTGGAGGCGATGGCTCGCCTGTTTGTCGTTCATGTTCAGCCTCCTGATAAAGGACCGGTCCATCTCATGACCGGGTTGGGCTCCGGGGCCGACCCGCGTCCACTTCGGCCGCGAACCGGTCCGGTGAAGATCCCCTGCACAGACCGTCCAGGGTGTCCATTCTAACCGAAACGCGCCCCGGGAATCGTTCCGCGCCGGTCACCGCCCAATGCATTCAAAGGGAGACGGGCCTCCGGCCCCGAAGCGGAACGCCGGTGCTATAATCGACCGCAAATGGGACGCTGCGGGGACTGCGGAAAACATCTCGACGATTCGAACACCTCCTGCCCCTCGTGCGGGGGCACGGTCATCCCGGGCAGGGTCGACCGCGGTCTGCAGACCCTGTTCCAGCAGGGAGACACGATCGACGGTCGCTACGGCGTCCTCGAGGTCCTGGGATCGGGCGCCTCGGGCGTCGTCTACGGCGTCTACGACAACCTGGGGGACCGGAAGCTGGCCCTCAAGGTCCTGTGGGACGCGTCATCCGGCGACGACCCCGAACTCAAGCGGCTCCGGCGCGAGATCAAGGCCTCCCAGCTCGCGCCCTGCCCGCGCCTCGTGGCCATCCATGATCTGATCATGACCGGGGATCGGCCCGCTCTCGTCATGGAGTGGGTGGAAGGCCGTTCGCTGAAAGACAGGATCGCCCGGGACGGCGCACTGCCCTGGCGGCCCGCCGTGGATATCGCGGCCGAACTGCTCGAGGCCCTCGCCCACCTGCACGGCCTGGGCATCGTGCACCGGGACGTGCAGG
>JBJKRE010000103.1:0-14007 GCA_046704825.1 Acidobacteriota bacterium | reverse complement strand
CTGCCTGGAGCCGTTTCTTGAACTCGGCGGCGATGGCCTTGTCCGCGTCCTTGTCCAGTTCGCAGCAGTCCATGAGGTGCTGGGTGTACAGCTTGCGGACGGGGGGGCGGTTCTTGATCTTCTTGTACAGGACGGGCTGGGTGAAGGCGGGCTCGTCCCCCTCGTTGTGGCCGTGCCGGCGGTAGCAGATCATGTCCACCACCACGTCCTTGCCGAAGGTCTGCCGGAACTTGAGCGCCAGCCTGGCCACGTGGACCACGGCCTCGGGGTCGTCGCCGTTCACGTGGAAGATCGGCGCCTCCACCATCTTGGCCACGTCCGTGGCGTAGTTGGTGGACCGGCCCTCCCTGGGAAGGGTGGTGAAGCCGATCTGGTTGTTCACGATGAAGTGGATCGTGCCGCCCGTGGTGTAGCCCTTGAGGCCCCCGAGGTTCAGGGTCTCCGACACGAGGCCCTGGCCCGAGAAGGCGGCGTCGCCGTGGATGATGAAAGGCAGGACGACCTTTCGGCCGTTCGTGTCCTGGTGGCGCCGCTGTTTGGAGCGCGCGCGTCCCAGCACCACCGGGTCCACGGCCTCGAGGTGGCTCGGGTTGCTCGTCAGGCTGATGTGCAGGGGCTTGCCGCTGCGGTTCACGTGGGTGGAACTGTAGCCCAGGTGGTACTTCACGTCGCCGTCGCCGGCCACCGATTCGGGGATGAAGTTGTCCTCGAACTCGGAGAAGATCATGGCGTAGGACTTGTCCAGGATGTTGGCCAGGACGTTCAGGCGGCCGCGGTGGGCCATGCCCAGGACCATCTCCTCCACGCCGTACTCGGGGGCCGCCTCGACCACGGCGTGCAGGGCCGGGATGAGGGACTCGGCGCCTTCGAGGGAGAAGCGCTTCTGGCCGGGGTAGCGGCTCTGAATGAAGGTCTCGAACAGCTCGGCGTCGATGAGGCGTTCCAGGATGTCCTTCCGGTCCTCGGCGGACAGGTTGGGCTGGTTCCGCCCGGGTTCCATCTGGGCCTGGAGCCACCGGCGGACCTGCACGTCCTGGATGTGGAGGTACTCCACGCCCACGGACCCGCAATAGGTCTCCCGGAGGATGCCGATGATGTCCTTGAGCGCGGCGCGCTGTGGGCCGCCCAGGTGGCCCGTGTCGAAGACGCGGTCCAGGTCGGTGTCGGCGAGGTTGAAGGCTTCCAGTTCCAGTTCGGGCAGGCCGGTCAGACTGCCGCCCAGGGGATCGACCTGCGCGATGAGGTGCCCGCGGCTCCGGTAGGCGAAGATCAGGCTGGCCACCTGGGACTGCTTCCTGGCCTGGTCCGCCGCCACGCAGGTGCGGGGGCAGGTGGCGAGGTCGAAGCCCTGGAAGAACATCCGCCAGTCTTCGCTGACCCTCGAGGGGTCCTGCTGGTACTGCTCGTACAGGGCTTCCATGAAGGGCGCGTTGGCGAGGGCCGCCCCGGAAGCGCTCGTTTTCGGGTTCTTTTCAACAGCCACGGTACGTCACTCCTTCGGTTCGCATTGCTGGTTTTCTCTGTCGATCAATGGTTCCGGATCCCGCGGGCGCCGCTTGACGGATTGACGGGGCGCCCGCGGCGTCCTTTTCCCCAATCTCATCAGAAACACCGCAAGTTCTTGTTTATTCTATAACAGATAACGCCTGCCGCGCCATTCGAGCCCCCGGGTGTGGTGGCGCCACATGGACCGGGCAAGGATGGCTGACCAGAGGACGGCGCGCAGGGGGTAGAGGAGCGCGAGCCACACGGGGCGGTCCGTCCAGAGGCAGAGGGCGGCGTTGCAGACAAGCCCGGCGGCCGTGGCGCACGCCAGCGGCGGCGCAAGGGGGCTAAGGGACGGGAGGACCAGCGAGAGGGCCAGCAGGACGGGCGGCAGGGTGTGCACGCCCAGGTCGGAGGCCTGCATGAACACGGCCTTGAGGGGGTTGTGGTTGAAGAGGGCGTAGTAGTTCTTGGTGAAGCCCTCCATGGCCGAGCGCAGTCCGTCGTACATCCGGATGCTGACGTCGTCCAGTGCCATGACGAACCGGAAGCGGCCCCGGTAGGCCTTGACCATGCGGCCCATGGCCACGTCGTCGATGATCTCGGACCGGATGGCCTCGATGCCCCCGGCGGCCTCGAGCGCGGCGCGCCGGACCAGGTTGCCCGAGCCGGCGCCGAACCCCAGGGACCTGAAGCGCGGGACGTTGGCCAGGAAGATGGGGGCCACGTAGAGGGTGAAGGCGTCCAGGTTCGTCATGACGAGGCGCTCGAGGCCCTGTCCCTCCAGCCGGGAGAGCAGGAGGAGCATGTCCAGGTCCCTCTCGAGCAGTTCCCCCACGGCCCGCCTCAAAACGCCCGGTTCGTACTTCACGTCGGCGTCGGCGAAGAGGACCAGGTCGCCCGACGCGCGCTGGAGGCCGACGTACTGGGCGTGGGGTTTGCCGAGCCAGCCCTCGGGCGGGTCCGTGCCCTTGACGACCGCGAGGTTGGCGAAGCGGGACGCCAGGCCGCGCAGGATGTCCGGCGTAGCGTCCGTGGATCCGTCGTCCACCACCACCACCTCGAGTCCCGGGTAATCCTGGGTGCAGAAGCGCGTCACCGTGTCACCGACGTCGGCCGCCTCGTTCCGGGCGGGGATCACCACGGTGAGGGAGGGCAGGCCGCCGGTGGGCACGCTGGGCGACAGGCGGGGGATCAGGAGGGCGTTGAGCACCGCGTTGGCGACGGCCCAGACCCACCAGAGGGCGACGGCCCAGGCCAGGACTTCGACGACGGTCATGGCTGGCGTTCCCCGGGGTTCGACCGCCCGTTCACGGGGCCGGCGGTCTTTCGTCGCCCGCTTCGTCCGGGTGGAGCATGCGCCACATGTGGCCGGCCTCCGGGAGGATCAGCCTGTCCAGGGCCAGGGCCGCCCCGCCCGTGGAGCCCGGCAGGCAGAAGACCAGCTTGCCCGAGGCCACACCCGCGAGGGCGCGGGAGAGCACGGCCGCCGAGCCGATCTCCTGGAAGGACAGCGCCCGGAAGGCCTCGCCGAAGCCCGGCAGTTCCTTGTCCAGCAGGGGCCTGACGGCCTCGGGCGTGACGTCGCGCGGTGCGATGCCCGTGCCGCCGTTCACGACGACGGCCTGGACGCGGTCGTCCCGGAGCCAGCCGGACACCGCGGCGGAGATCCGGGCGGTCTCGTCCGGCACCACGCGGCGTCCGGCGACGGCGTGACCGGCCGCCGCGAGGCCCTCTTCGAGCCGCCGTCCGGTGCCGTCCGTGTCCAGGGAACGGCTGTCGGACACCGTCAGTACGGCGAAGGTCAGGCGGGACGGGGCGTGGGCCTTGTGTTCGTGGTGAGGCATGGCGTCAGCGCTTCCGATGGGACCGGCGGGGGACCGGGATCCCCCGCCGGGATTTCGTTTTCGGGGTTACTTTTCGTTGGCCAGGATGAAGTTCACCAGGGTGCGGACGCCGACGCCCGACCCCTCGCCCTTGTGGGAGTCGATGCCGTCTTCCTCCCTGAGGGCCGGCCCGGCGATGTCCAGGTGGACCCAGGGGGTGCCGTTCTTGATGAAGTTCTGGAGGAACAGGCCGGCCGTGAGGGCGCCGCCCCACCGCACGCGGGAGATGTTCGCCACGTCGGCGCAGCCGCTCTTGAGAAACTTGTTGTAGGACGCCGGAAGCGGCAGCTGCCACATCTCGTCGCCCGCCTCGCGCGCCGCAGCCAGGACGGCGTCCACCATGGTCTGGTCGTTGCCCATGGCGCCGCAGAAGTCCGGGCCGAGGGCCACGACGCACGCGCCCGTGAGCGTGGCAAGGTCGATGACCGCGTCCACCTTCTGGTCCTGCACGTACCAGAGCGCGTCGGCCAGGGTGAGCCTGCCCTCCGCGTCCGTGTTGAGCACCTCGATGGTCTTGCCGCTCATGCTCCTGAGGATGTCGCCGGGCCGGTAGGCGTCGCCGCCGGGCATGTTCTCGGCCATGGCCATGACCGCGTCCACGGCGACCTTGGGCTTGAGGGCGGCCAGGGCCTTCATGGCGCCCATCACGGCCGCCGATCCGCCCATGTCGCTCTTCATGTCGCCCATGCCCGCCGCGGGCTTGAGCGACAGGCCGCCCGAGTCGAAGGTGAGGCCCTTGCCCACGAGGCCCAGATGGAACTTTGCGCCTTTGGGCCTGTAGCTCAGGTGGATGAACTGCGGCTCGTTCCTCGATCCCCTGGCCACGGCGAGGTAGGCGCCCATGCCCATCTTTTTGCAGGCCTTGGCGTCGTAGACCTTGATCGTGAAGCCGCCCTCCTTCGCCAGCGCCCGGGCCTCTTCGGCCATCTTCTTCGGCGTGAGGACGTTGGAGGGGTGGCTCACCAGGTTCCGGGCGAAGAGCGTGGCGTTCGCCAGGACCTCGCCGAGTTCGCCGCCCTTCGTGAAGTCGGCGTGCTTCTTCGCCACCGCGAACTGGAGCTTGTCGATGCCGTCGAAGCGGCTGTCCTCGTCGGTGATGTAGTCCTGGAAGCGTGCGTTCGCCAGGATGGCGCCCTCGACCGCCGCCCGGGCCGAGGCGAGCCTGTTTTTGCCGCCCGCTTCGTCCAGCGGGAGGGCAAGCGCCGCCGTCTTGAGGTAGCGGCCGCGGAATTTCTTCACGGCCGTGGCGGCCGCCGTCCGGAAGGCGTCGGGGCCCACCTTGTCCTTCGGGCCCAGCCCCACCACCAGCAGGTGCTTTCTGGGCGACCCGAAAAGGTCGAAGGCGAAGAACGACTCGCCCGCCTTGCCTTTGAACTTGAGGCGGCGGGCCGCTTCCGCCAGCTCCTTGCCGCCGGCGGCCGCCCCGAAATCGAGGTCTTCGAACACGCCGAGCGCAAGGCCTTCGGTTTTGAGCTTATCCAGCGATCCCGCGACAAAATTCCATTTCATGCAAGCTCCTTATCGATTCCAGTCCCGCGCTGCGGTCCCGCCGGCGGATACGTGCCGCGCAGTCCCGGGGCCGTCCTCCCTGCTACCCGTCCGTGACCCGATATGGCCCCGCGGTGGCTCCTGGCGCATCGGGATTGCCTCCTAAAACGTCCATCGGTCCGATCATGAAAAATATCACAGCCGCGGCGTTACCACAACGTGACAAAAACGATCTTCGAAGAAAAAAGGGGAGGGGGATTTCGGATTTCGAAGGCGGAAGTCGGAAGGCGGGAGGCCTTCGAAGCTCTTCCCCAGCTTTACCCTTAACTCCTTCACTTCTTCACCCCTTTACCGCGCCGAGAGGCGCACTGGCTAAGGCCGAAAGGCTAAGGGCTAAAGGGAAGACGGCAGACGGCTTGCCGTTGTAGCGGCCGCATCCCTGCGGTCGACGGCCGATCCCCATCGGCCGCTACGGATATGGCAGGCGGGAAGCCATCGAAGAACCGCTCCCGTACTCATTTGTTCGCGGCGTTGAAGGCGTAAGGGAACGACGGCTGGGGACGGCCTTCGAAGGCATGCCTTCGCCGGACTCACCTACTTCCCCACTCACGGACTCACGGCGCCGAAAGGCGCGCTATTCACTTGATCACTGGATCACTTGGTCACTTTTTCCCTAGCCCAGCGCGAAGGTCTTCCTCTTGGCGGCTTTGGCGGTCCCGGCCAGGGCGGTGGTCAGCGTCCGGGCGATGCCGTCGGCGCACAGCCCGAGCTCCTCGAGGAGGACGCCGCGGGGGCCGTGGGTCACGAAGCGGTCGGGGATGCCCATGCGGGTCACGGGGACCGTGAGGCCTGCTGTCTCTTTCCACTCGAGGATGGCCGAACCGAAGCCGCCCTGGAGGATGCCCTCTTCCACCGTGACGACGTGGGAGAAGGATGCCAGACGGTCGGCCAGATAGGCCTCGTCCATGGGCTTGATGAAGCGGCAGTTGACCACTTCCACGTCCACGCCTCGCCCTGCGAGCCTTTCGGCCGCCGCAAGGGCCTCGTCGACCATGGGGCCGACGGCCAGCACGGCGGCCGTCTTGCCCGACCGTACGACCTCCCACGAGCCGATTGGCAGGGTTTCGGGCCGTCCGCCGGGTGCGTAGGAGCCCGCCGCCGCCTTGGGGTAGCGGATGGCGAAGGGCCCGTCGTCGTGCTCGAGAGACGTGGCCATGAGGTTGCGCAGTTCGTCTCCGCTCCTGGGGGCGGCCAGGACCAGATCGGGGATGGCCCGCAGGTAGGCGATGTCCATGACGCCGTGGTGGGTGGGACCGTCCTCGCCCGCGATGCCGGCACGGTCCATGCAGAACGTCACCGGGAGATGCTGGAGCGCGGCGTCGTGGACGATTGGGTCGTAGGCCCGCTGGAGGAAGGTCGAGTAGATGGCGCACACGGGCCTGAGGCCCTGGGTGGCCATGCCGCAGGCGAACACCACCGCGTGCTCTTCGGCGATGCCCACGTCGAAGAACCGTTCGGGGAAGGCCTCGGCGAAGGGGACGATCCCCGTGCCCGTGGGCATGGCGGCGGTGATGCCCACCACCCGGTCATCCTCGCGGGCGAGCTGCAGGAGGCTCGCCCCGAAGACGTTCTGGAAGACCGGCTTGCCGGGCGGAGCCGGCACGATGCCCTCCTCCGGGCAGAACGGCTTCACGCCGTGGTAGCCCTCGGGCGAAGCCTCGGCCGGGGCGTATCCCTTGCCCTTCTGCGTGATGACGTGGAAGAGGACGGGGTGATCCATATCCTTGAACTTGCGCAGGTTGCGGACGAGTTCCAGGACGTCGTGCCCGTCCAGCGGGCCGTAGTATTCGAACCCCATGGCCTCGAAGATGGCGCCAGGCGTGAGGATGCCCTTGGCCGCCTCCTCGATGCGGCGGGCCAGGTGGGTCATGGGCTTGCCGTACCTGGGGACCCGCTCGAGCCCGTCCTTGACCCGCTTCCGGAAAGTCCGGTAGAGGTTGGTCTGGACGAAGTTGTTCAGGTAGCGGTGGATGGCCCCCACGTTGGGCGAGATGGACATCATGTTGTCGTTGAGGATGGCCAGGAAGGCCCGCTTGTGTTCGGCGCCCGCGTTGTTGAGGGCCTCGTAGCAGAGGCCTCCGGTGAGGGCCCCGTCCCCGAACACGGCTGCGACCTGGTACTTCTCGCCCTTGATGTCCCGGGCCGAGGCCATGCCGTAGGCGGCGGACAGGGCGGTGGAGGCGTGGCCGGCGCCGTAGACGTCGTACTCGCTCTCGGTTCTCTTGAGAAAGCCCGACAGGCCGTCCTTCTGCCTGATGGTCTTGAGGGCCTCCCGCCTGCCCGTGAGGATCTTGTGGATGTAGGCCTGGTGCCCCACGTCCCACACCAGCTTGTCGTCCGGTGTGTCCATCACGTAGTGCAGCGCGACGGTCAGCTCCACCACGCCCAGGCTGCTGGAGAAGTGCCCGCCGATGCCCGAGACCACCTCTACGAGGTAGTTCCGGAGTTCCTGGCAGAGCGCGGGAAGCGAGTTCTCCGGAAGGGCGCGAAGGTCTTCCGGGGAATCGATCTGATCGAGTAACGGATAACGGGACAACTAACCCTCCTCGGGGACAGACCGTATATTCGGTCCCCCCAAGGGCGGTGTCAAGTGGACGGCTGGCGCGACACCACGCACGCGCAACCTCTCAACCCTCTACGGAAGTATACAACAAAACCTCTCCGTTTATTCAGGGCCGGGTCGCACCGGCCGCCGCGGCGGCCGACTGGATTCGGGACGCGATTGTGATAAAGTACCCAGAGGAGGAACCGTGGTCCAGGGAGAAGACGTTAAACCTCCACGGCAAATAAGCATCTTCTGGGTGCTCTCGGTGCTCTTGATCCTTCTGGTCGTGATCCCCCTGGTGTCCTATTCCTGGCGGAGCATCTCGGCGAGCAAGGACTACATCGAAGAGTCCCTGAGGGAGCGCCAGCTCAAGGCCGCCATCCCGGCCGCCGCCCACATCGCCAACCTCATGGACGAATACCAGCGCCGGCTTCAGGACCTGGCCGCGACCTTCGAGGTCTTTTCCAACGACACCGACTACAAGAACAACTACGAGGACCTCCTGCAGAGGGGCATCCTCAGCCGGTACCTGTCGGACGACACGCTGCTCCTGGTCTACGAGGACAAGCAGGGCGGGCAGTTCGCGGCGCCGTGGCGTGGGCTGCAGCCTCAGGAGCAGGCCCAGCTCACGTCGTTCGTGGCTCCGTACGGCTTGGAGGCGCTCAAGGGCGGGGCCGTTCGGACGTCCGAGGTCTTCTTCGTGAAGCTCGCCGCGCTCCAGGGCCTGTCCGAGCCGGCCATCGCCATGTCCGTCCCGATAGAGTCGGGCGGGGGCGACGTCTCCTCCGTAACGGCCGTCTTCATGCTCCAGGGGGTCCAGGACAGCCTCAAGGAGTACGGGCGGGAGTTCACCATGTTCGTCACGGACTCCAAAGGGCACCTGGTGTTCCACACGGAGGCGGCCTTCCAGGGCAAGGCCATGGATCTGGCCCAGGACCCCATCGTCCACAGGGTCCTGGCGTCGGGTATCGTCCCGACGAGCCCCGTCAACTACAACGTCACCAAGTCGGTGGACGGCAAGGCGAGGACCTACCTGGTGACCTGCGCGCCGGTCTCCGGCTACGGCTGGCTGCTCTTTTCGGAGGTGGACCGGGAGCAGTACTACGCGCCCATCGTCCAGCTCAAGGAGCAGTCGACCCTGTGGGTGGTGCTGTCCATCCTGGGCGCCCTCGTCATCGGCCTCCTGCTGGCCCGTCTCATCACGCGGCCCATCTCGACGCTGGCCGACGTGAGCCGCGACCTGGCCAGGGGCAACTTCTCGCGCAGGGCCGACGTGAAGAGCAAGAACGAGATAGGGGATCTGGCGCGTGCGTTCAACGCCATGGCGGACGACATCCAGGACTACATCCGAAGGGTGGAGGCCGCCGCGGAGGAGACCAAGCAGCTCTTCATGGACTCCATCCGGGCCATCGCCAACGCCCTGGACGCCAAGGACCCTTATACGCGCGGCCACTCGGAGCGCGTGTCGGCGTACTCCATGATCATCGGTAAGTCCTACGGCCTCAGCGAGCGGGAGATGCGGATCATAGAAATCTCGTCGCTCCTCCACGACGTGGGCAAGATCGGCATCGAGGACCGCATCCTCCGGAAGCCGGGCGCCCTCACCAAGGAAGAGTTCGACGTGATGAAGACCCACCCCCCGAAGGGCGCGGCCATTCTGGGGTCCATCCCACAGATGCGGGAGATCATCCCGGGCATCCGACACCATCACGAGAAGTGGTCGGGCGGTGGCTACCCCGACAACCTCAAGGGTGAGAGCATCCCGCTGATCGCCCGGATCATCGGCGTGGCGGACGCCTTCGACGCCATGACCACGAACCGCCCCTACCAGAAGGCCATGACCTTCGAACAGGCCGCCGGCCGGATCAACGAACTGAAGATCACGGTTTACGACCCGCGGGTGGTGGATGCCTTCAACAAAGCGTTCCAGAAGGGCACGTTCGTGTCCGTGCAGGAACGGGTGCCCCAGTCGCGTACCGCCTGATGGCGCGCGCCTGCAGGCGCGGTGATCAAGTGAATAGTGATCAGGTGAACAGTGCGCCTTCGGCGCCGTGAGCAGGGGATTAGGTGAGTAGGTGAGTAGGGCGCAAGCAGGCCTTCGAAGGCCCGTTTCCTGCAGTCTCAGCTTTAACCTTTAGCCAGTGCACCTTTCGGCGCGGTAAAGGGGTGAAGAAGTGAAGGGGTAAAGGCGTCGGCCGGCTCCCGCCGGCCGCTACAACGGCTCGTCCCTCGCCGTATTCAAATCCGAAATCCCGAATTCAAAATCCCACGCACCTGGCGGTGCCGTGAGTAGGTGAGTAGGGAAGTAGGTGAGAAGGCCTCTCGCTGTCCTTCGAAGGCCTCCCGTTGCGTTCAACTTTAGCCTTTCGGCCTTAGCCCTCGGGAAAAGATTCCTACATTAATTATGTCAGGCTTCGGCGGTGCGCGCCTGCGGCGCCTTCTCCGCCTTCGGGAGCTCGATGAGGACGTTGCTTCCGGGCTCCATGTTCTCGATGGCGATGCCGCCGCCGTACTTGCCCAGGATCTCCCGGACCAGGAAGAGGCCCATGCCGAGCCCGGGTGATTTGTAGCTGGGCACCGAGGGGTTGCCCGATTCCACGGGCTCCAGGAGCCGCTCCCTCTGGTCTTTCGGGAAGCCCGGGCCGTAGTCGCGAACGGCGAAAATGACTTTCTTGGGGTCGTGGAGCAGGTAGACCTTCACCTTCACGCCCTCCGGCGAGAACTTCACCGCGTTGTCGATGATCTGGCGGAAGAGGATGGTGGCGTCCTCCTTGTTCATGTCGAAGAAGAGGACGTCCTTCTCGCTCTGTACCTGGATCTTGAGGTGGCGCTGCTCGGCCTGCGGGTTCACGCCCTGCAGAACGCTCTCGAGCGCGGCCACGAGGTCGCACGACTCGCCGCGGGGCGGCTCCTTGATCTTGGTGTAGGCCAGGAGGTCGTTGATGAGCTGCTCCAGGTGGACGGACTCCTCGCATACGATGTCGAGATATTCGTCGGCGTTCTTCTCGCGCTGGTCGGGATATCGCCGCAACAGGTCCGCGTAGGAGCGGATGTTGGTGAGCGGCGTCTTCATCTCGTGGGACACGTTGTTCAGGAAGGCCCGCTTGAGCTGGTCCAGATCCTTGAGCTTCTCGAGGGCCTCCTGGAGGTCGGCCGTCCGTTCCAACACCTTGATCTCCAGCCGCTCGTTGGCCGACGCAAGGTCCTGCAGGAGCTGGAGCGCCTGGAGCCTGGGCGAGACGATCTGGTCGAGGAGGGAGAAGAAGCGGTCCTCCTCCTTGCTGAAGGACTGGCCCGAGGGGCTGTAGAAGATGATGAAGCCGGCCGGCTTCCCCGGAGGGCCGAAGGGCACGGCCTGGGCCTCGCCGACGTCGGGGACGGGCGTGGCCTTGAGCTGCTGGAGCCTCTCCTCGAGCTTGTCCAGCCGGGTCCGCTCGCCTCTCTGGAGGAGCCCGAGCGCCAGGTTGCCGGCGCCGGGCGCATCGACCTTCCACAGCGGGTCGTCGTCGCATCCGTGGCTCGCGATGGGCGACGGGCCGGACGTGTCGTTGCGGAAAACGGTCATCTTCCAGCCCGGCCGCGCTTCGGCCAGCATGGTCCCGACCAGCCTGAGCGCCGAATCCTCCGACTCAGTACCCGCAAGCCCCCGGCCCACGTTGTACAGAAGGGTCATCTCCTCCAGGCGGGCCTGGTACATCTGGCTCAGGTGCTGTGCTTCCTGGTACTGCTCGGCCAGCTGGCTGCTCGATTCCAGGGCCGCGATGAGCTGCTCCTCGTCGCTCAGGCCCTCGGGGGGGTGCAGCGGCTGGTCCGGGCTGGGCTCCGGCTTCTCGGGTATGGCCCTCTTCTTTCCGTAGAACGGTTTGAAGACGTCGTCCACGCCCTGTTCGATCTGTTCGGGCGTCACGCCCCGTTCGGTCAGCTTGAACTTCCGGATGAAGAGGCCCAGGCTCAGCTGGAGGCAGTCCACGAAGGTTTCCACGACGCCTTCGCCCGAAAGGGCGCAGGACGTGGTCACGTGCTCGGGTTCCGCCCTCATGATCTTCAGGATCTCGTCGCGGTCCAGGGCGTCCGGCAGGTCCTGCTTGTTGCACTGGACGACCACGGGGATCTGGGCGAGGTCCATCTTGTTGGCGATGAGGTTTGCCTTCATGTTCTCCCAGGAGATGAAGTTCTCCTTGGCCCTCTCGGGCTGGGAGTCGGCGACGAAGACGATGGCGTCCGCCCCCGAGAGGACGACCTTGCGCGTGGTGTTGTAGTGGACCTGGCCGGGGACGGTGTAGACCTGGAACCGTATGTGGTACCCCTGGACCTCGCCGAGGTCGAAAGGCAGGAAGTCGAAGAACAGCGTCCTGTCTTCGGCGGTCTTCAGGGATACGAGTTCCGTCTGGCCCTCGGGGTCGGTGATTTCGTGGAGGGCTTCGAGATTCGTCGTTTTACCCCCCAGCGCAGGTCCGTAGTAGACCACCTTGAACTGGATTTCGCGCTGGGCGTGCCGGAACTGGACCATGTCAGGCTTCCCTCACCTTTCTGATCAGGATTTCAGGCGAAACGGGCTTGCTCAGGATCCCCCTCGCGCCGAGGCTCCTCGCGCGGCCCGACAGGTCCTCGTCGTCGCTGCCCGTGACGAGGTAGACCCTAGGCGCGTGCGCCGGGCCCCCCGGCGCGTTCAGGAGCTCCAGCAGCGTCAGCCCGTCCGTGTCCGGGAGGTTGAGGTCGAGGAAGCAGACGTCGACGGGCCGTTCGTGGAGCGCCACGAGGGCCTCGGCGGCGTTGGCCGCCTCGATGCACTCCATGGCCTCGGACTCCAGGACCGCCCTCATCATTTTGCGTATCAGTGCGTTGTCATCCACGACGAGGACTTGCACGGCAGTCTCCTAAGGCACCTCGTTAGACCCGACCTTTATACTGTACTCGTTGACAGAGTATACACGGCGGGACCCTCTTCCTGCAAGGCCGGACCGCGGGTGACGCCCTCGGAGGCCGGGACGCCGCAGGGGTTCTTCGGCGCCTCTTCAGTCCTGCGGCATCCCCGCGTCGCCCTCCGGTGGCACGATACACAGAAAGCCCAGGCCCTGGTCGCCCGCCCTGAACTGGTGCTCCTCGCCGGGCTTCACGAGCAGGGAGTCGCCGGGTGCCAGCGGGGCCTCTCCGCCGGCCGTGACGACCGAGCCCGATCCCGAGAGGACGTAGACCTCGTGCTCCCAGGGGTGGGCGTGCAGCGGCGTGTGGCCCCCGTCTTCGATGATGAAGTGTCGCATGACGACGTTGGGCGCGCCGTGCTCCACGCCCACGAGTCGCGCGTAGCGTATGCCTTTTGCGCCTTCCGCCTCGATGGGGCGGGGGGCGGTCTCCGAAGCCTTGCGGTGCAGCATGGTCGTGGCTCCTTATTGTTTAGAGGCCCAGCGCGGCTGCGTTGCCGGCCAGGGCTTCAAGTGCGAAGGTGATGTGGTCGAGGAGGTCGACGCCCAGCTCGTCAGCGCCCAGGCGGATATCGTCCCTGTTGACGCCCCGGGCGAAGGACTTGTCCTTGAGCTTCTTCTTCGCGCTGGAGGGCTTGACGCTGGTCACCTTCCGGTCGGGCTGAACGTAGGTACAGGCGAACAGAAGGCCCGTGAGTTCGTCGCTGGCGAAGAGCGCCCTGGCCATCCGCGTTTCCCTGGCGACACCCGTGTAGGGGGCGTGGCCGAGGATGGCCTGGATCATGGTTTCGGGGTACCCCTTTTCTCTCAGCACCTCCGAGCCCTTCACGGGGTGATCGGGGGCCTCCGGGTAGCGTTCGTAGTCGAAGTCGTGCAGGAGGCCCGTCAGGCCCCAGAGTTCCTCGTCTTCGCCGTACTTCCGCGCCAGGGCGCGCATGACGGTCTCCACGCCCAGGGCGTGCCGCCTGAGGGCGTCCGACTGGGTCCATTCGCAAAGCAGCGTCCACGCATCGTTCCTGTCCGGCATGTGCCCTCCTCTCTCAAGGCCCCAATCATATCAGACGCTCCCTTCTGTGCGGGCACCTCCGGGCGGCGTGCATCCCCGGATCGGCGGTTCCGCCCACGTCTTCCCTTGGGCCCCGATTTATCCTATACTAAAGTTTCGGGCGGTTAGCTCAGTTGGGAGAGCGCCGCGTTCGCAACGCGGAGGCCGAGGGTTCGAATCCCTTACCGTCCACCAATAGAAAAACAGCCCCCGTTTGGGGGCTTTTTTTCTATAATTTAAGGGATTCGAAGAGTGGGGGTTGTCCCTTGTTTTCCAGGCCAAGCCGCCAACAGCTTGGCGGCGGGCCGTAAGAAAACCGGGACAGGGCCCCAGTCCGGGAACCGTAGCCTCCCTTGAAGCGGAGCGAGTTATACGAGCGAGCATTCTAGGGAGGGTAGGTTCGAATCCCTTACCGTCCACCAATAGAAAAACAGCCCCCGTTTGGGGGCTTTTTTTCTATAATTTAGAGGATTCGAAGAGTGGGGGTTGTCCCTTGTTTTCCAGGCCAGGCCGCCAACTGCTTGGCGGCGGGCCGTAAGAAAACCGGGACAGGGCCCCAGTCCGGGAACCGTAGCC
>JBJKRE010000102.1:0-11060 GCA_046704825.1 Acidobacteriota bacterium | reverse complement strand
GGTTGGCGTAGCGCTCGACGCCTGCGTTCGTCACGGTCCCGTCGAGCGCCGCGCGAACCTGCACGGGCCCCGACCAGTTCTCGGGCGTGAGCGTCCATTCGACGGCCGCGATGTGGGGCTGTCCCATGTGGACGACGCGCCGGCTCTGAAGGAGGCCGACCCGGCCGTCCCTTTCCCGGAATCGCACGCGGCGCTCCAGCACGCCGCGCCTGATGTCCAGCGCCTGACGGTATTCGAGGATTTCGCAGGCCTCCAGCCGGAACCACGGTCCGCCCGGACGGCGGAAGGTCAGGCAGAGCCAGTTCGGCCAGTTGACGAGGTCCTCGTTTTCGATGGTCCGGCCTTTCACGCGGCTCTCGGAACGGTCGTAGCCGCCGGCCAGGTAGGTGCCGGGGTAGTGGGGGCCGCCGGCCCGCGCCTCTTCCCCCGCGCCGCGGGTCGCGAAGCAGCCGTTGCCCAGCGTGCACAGGGCCTCGCGCAGGGGCTGCTCAGCCGGGTCCCACCCTTCGTAGACGAGGTTCCAGCCGTTCACGAGGCGTCCTCCCCGGCCAGGCCGGCCAGGGCGTCGAGGAAGCGCAGAACCTCCGCCGTGTCGCGAAGAGCGTACGCCGCGAGACTTTCCCGGTCCCCCCCCCCGACGACGACACCGACGCCCCTGCCAGCCAGGGCCCGGAACGCGTCCTCGTCGGTGAGATCGTCACCGAGGTAGAAGGGCAGGACGTCAGGCCCGTCGAGGCCGAGTTCGCCCAACAACCAGGCCACCGCCGCGCCCTTGTCCCAGTCCAGGTCCGGCTGGAGTTCGTAGACCTTCTTGCCGCCTTTCTTTCTTAGGCCCGGACGCGTCCGGAGGGCCCCGTCGACGGCGGCCTCCACCTCGCCGGCCTGGGCCGGGTCGACGTTGCGGTAGTGGACGGCGATGCTGAAGCGCTTCCGCTCCACCAGCGCGTCCCGGACGAGCACCAGATTCTCGTTCAGATCCCGCTCCGCGTCATCCAGCAGCGGCAGGAGGGCCCTGGCCTCCTCCAGTTCTTTGCGCAGGCCGCCTGGCCCCGCGATGTCGTAGCCGTGGCTACCGGCGTACACGAGCCCCCTGATGCCCACCAGCTTCTCCACGTCAGCGCGGTCCCGACCGCTCACCACCGCCACCGTGCACGACGCCGCGAGGTTCTCCAGCGTCGCCGCCATGCCGGCCGACAGCACCGCAAGCTCGGGTCGGCTCACGATGGGCGTGAGGGTGCCGTCGTAGTCCAGAAAGACGGCGGCCCTCCGCCCCGCGAGCCGGCGGGCGATCTCATCCACGCGGTCCAGGGCGGACGGGAGCCGCCCCGCGGCCACCGGCGCCGGACCGGACGTCCCGCGCCCGAAGACGACGGAGCGGAGGGTCGTAACCACGACGTGGGCCCCGAGCTTCTTCAGGGCGTCGCCGTGGCCCGTCCGGTCCACGCCCACGACCAGGCCGAACCCGCCCTTCCTGCCCGCCCGGACGCCCGCTTCCGCGTCCTCGAAGACCGCCGCCCGCTCCGGCCGAAACCCAAGGGCCCGGGCTGCCGCCAGGAAGATGTCGGGCGAGGGCTTGCCGGCCAGGCCGAGGCGCGCGGCCTCGACGCCGTCGACGCGCACCTCGAACAGAGATTCGAGTCCGGCCGCCGCCAGCACCTCAGCGCAGTTCCGGCTGGAGGAGACCACGGCGGTCCTGAGCCCAAGCGCCTTCCACGTTCGGATCTGATCCGCCGCGTCGTCGTAGACCCCGGGGCCGTCGGCCCTCAGAAGCTCGAGGTAGAAGTGGTTCTTTCGCTGGGCGATCCCCCGGACCGTATCGGGGGCCGGATTTTCCGGCGTCCCCTCCGGAACCGGCACGCGCCGCGAGGCGAGGAAGCTCCGGACGCCGTCGAGGCGCGGCTTTCCGTCGACGAACTCGGCGTAGTCACGGTCCTCGTCGAAGGGCTGGAAGGGGCTCAGACCCTCCGCCTTCCTGCGATCGAGGTACTCGTCGAAGGCGCGCTTCCAGGCCCGCGAGTGAAGCCGGGCCGTGCGGGTGACCACGCCGTCCAGGTCGAAGATGAGGGCATCGAAATCGTTCAAGTCGAAGGAGCTGGAACCGTTCGTTTTCACCGCCACCTCTCTGCCCGGTCCGGCGGAACGGGCCATGGCCCGTGCGCCGGGGCCGGCGGGAACGCCGTCCTTTTCCGCCGCGCGATCCGCGCCGGATCGAAGGCTCTTTCTTTACAACGTAGGATGTGGAGCGCGGGTATGCAAAGGTCCGGAGGGCCCGGCCTCAGCGGCCGTAGACGTCCTCGACGCGGACGATGTCGTCTTCTTCGGACTCGCCGATCCAGAGTTCGAAGAACCGGGCCTTCGATTCCCCCACACAGCGGGCGCGGTGGCGCGTTCTGGCGGGGATCCAGACCTCCTCGCCGGCCTGCGCGGTCCAGACGCGTTCGCCGACGGTCAGCTCCAGCCCCTCGTCCAGTACGAGCCAGTACTCGCTCCGCCCCCTGTGGTACTGCAGGGAGAGGACGCCGCCGGGCTCGACGGTGATGATCTTGACGCTGCTCACGTCTTCGTGTGGGAACCGCTGGAACGTGCCCCAAGGGCGGTGGTCGGTGGTCACGGTCCGCTTGAATTCCTCAAAGGACGGCGGCTTGGATTGCGTCACGAGACCCCTCCTCCGGCGTACGGTGCGCGATCCTCAAGCGGGTGGTCAGCCTGTGCCGGTGAAGACAGTATAGCGAGGAACGGGACTTTCCCAAAGGGCTAAGGGCTAAGGGCTAAAGGGAAGACGGCAGACGGGAGACCTTCGGGGCGACCTAATTACCATCGGGCGAACCTAACTTCCTGACTTCTTCACTTCTTTACTCTGCACTCGATCGCCGCCCGACTGGCTAAAAAAATCCCCGCCCCGGGAGGGCGGGGAGCCTGTTTCTTCACTCTTCACTCGATCACTGGATCACTTGATCTCCAGGCCGAAAGGCTACTCAGCCCGCGTCGGCGACGTGGGCGTTGGGCAGGGCCTTGAGGCCGGAGCGCAGGAGATCCTTGACGATCCCGAGGGTCTCGTTGGTCATGGCTATGGACCGCTCGGCGCTCTCTTCGATGCCGCTCAGGGCCCGGATGGCGTCCACGTTCTCGGGGATGACGATGGACATGTTGTGGACCTGGTAGAACATGTACAGTTCGTTGCCGCACGTGTCGAGGATGTACTCCCAGACCACGACTTCCCACATGTCGCCGCGGGACCGGCCGAGGTCGTGGACAAGCTCGACGTTGCAGTTCAGCGCGGTGATGCCGTCGCTGGCACGCACGAACGCGATGCGAGGGGTATCCCTCAGGACGTCCAGGACCTCGTCCCTGGAGGCCTCGCGCGGCATCTCGATCTGCCAGGCGTGGGCGTGGCTGATGGACTGCGGCGTGAGCAGGGCCATGGTGGTGAGGTTCAGGTCGGGGATGATCGTCTGGGCGTCGGGGGCCTGGTGGCTCGGCACGTGCAGTTCGGGCACGAGCGTGTTCATGATGCCCTTCTCGTGGCTGGCCCAGGGGTCGACGGCCCGGCGGGCCAGCGTGCCCCAGCCCTTCTTCACCAGCCCGGCCTTGTGGAGCGCGCCCAGCGTCCGGACGATGGAGGTGGTGTTGCAGGAGACGACCCGCGTGGCGTTCCGGTTGAGGGCCGTCGCGTAGTTCGCCTGCGCCACGAAGGAGTGGCCCGTCAGCGCGTGCTTTTCGGCGCCCTGGAAGATCGACTTGATGCCGAGGGAATCGTACAGGGTCTTGTTCTTGGACGCGATGGCCCGCGGGGTGCAATCCACGATCACGTCGATCTTGCCGAGCAGGTCCGGGAGAGTGCCCTGAACGTTGACGCCCGCTTCCTTCATGGTCGCCTTCGCGTCCTCGGTCATGGCGTAGACCGGGATCCCGTGGACCTCGGCCACCTGGATGCGGTAGTCCCCGACCACGTCCGACACGCCTACGAGCTCCATGTCGGGCTGGAGTCTCACGGCATCCGCGACCCTCTTCCCGATGACTCCGTATCCGTTGACGGCCACGCGCACTTTGGGGTTCATTCCTGTATCCCTCCTCAAACTGGAAAAGCTGACGAAAAAGGGAAAACCCGGTGACCCTTGCCCGTTGGTCCACTCGAGGGGGCGGTCACGCCGCGGTTCCCTGCCTGACATCTGCGATGCGTCTTCGTTCCCCGGGGGGGCGGAACAGGCTTTGAAACATTGCGAGGATGGAGAGGCGTCCCGAGGTGGAAGACTCGCAATAAGGGCTGTTTATACCATAGTTTGCCCCCGTCAAACCATCCCGCAGGAGGGAAGGACCGGGGCCACGTGTTTCGGGAGCGGAACACGGGCCGTCGAGGAGACGCTCTCCCGGCCCTCAGACGTTCCAGGACGGAGAAAGGAGCCGCGTGCTCGCGATGGCCGCCACGAGCACGGCGAAGCCCGCACCCAGGAGGAGGGTCAGCCCCAGGGAGCTGTGGAAGAGCGGGGCGAAGGAGGCGAAGAGCCGGCCCGCCGCGTCCAGGACCGGGGCGGCGTACGAATGCAGCGCCTCACGGACCTGGGCGGGGATTAGGCTCCTGAAGGCCGACGGCAGGCCGAAGAAGGCGGCGGCGGCGAGGCCCGCCACCACGACGGCGGTCACCGCAGATTCGATCAGCACGTTGGTGGTGTCCCGCCAGAAGAGGATGCCCATCCTGGCCTTGGCCAGCACCTGGGCACGCATTTCGACCGGGAGCCTGGCCCGTTCGGCCCAGGCCGGTGCGGACTCCAGCATGAGGGCGAGCCGAAGGGCCTCGCCGCAGCCCGTACAGCCCGCCGCGTGCTCTGCGAAGGCTCCGGGCGGAGGCGCGCCGGGCTCGGCCTCGTCCAGCATTTCGAGGTATTCGTCGCAGGTCACAGGGCACCTCCCAGCTTGGATTTGAGCACCTGCTCGCGCAGGGCCTTCCGCCCCCGGAACAGGTGGGTCTTCACGGTACCTTCCGGGATACCGAGAACCGTCCCGATTTCGGCCACGGACAGCTCGTCCCAATAGAAGAGGTGGAGCACCTCCCTCGGCAGGGCCGGCAGGGCTTCCAGGGCACGCTCGATGGCCCTTCTCAACTGGGCGTTTTCCATCCGCGTCAGGGGCTGATGCTCGGGACCTGCCACGGGCTCGTCCCGGTCCGCCAGGGGCTCCGTCGGCTTCGAACTCCGTCTGTGGTCCAGGGCCGCGTTGTGGGCGATCCTGAAGACCCACGTCTTGAGACTGCTGTCCGTCCTGAAGCGTCCGAGCCCCTTCAGCACTTTGATAAAGACCTCCTGGCAAATGTCCTCAGCCGCGTGCCTGTCGCCGGTCATGCGCCATACCAGCCCGAGCACGTAGGGTTCGTAGTGACCCATGATCCTGGCGAAGGCGGCCGCGTCACCGGCCTGGAACCGCTTGATCCACTGTTTTTCGTCGGGCAGCGGGTCCATAAGCTTCCTTTCGTTCCCTTGGACGAGAGAAGTCTATCACCGGTTTCACCGTGTCGGCCCCAGCACGGGGACGCCTCCCCGCGACGGTTGAAACCGGAAACGACCGGACCGCGTCCAAGGGGGTGTAAGGAGGCCGACCATGGAATACTGGATGCCCGTGCTCGCAACACTTATCACGTTCAGCGCCGCCGTTCTGATCGTAGCCATCGTGCTCTGGGTCCACTACCGCAAGGCGGTCCTCAGGAACAAGGAGCGCATGGCCGCCATCGAGAAAGGCATCGCCCTGCCCGACCTGACCAGGGCGGACACCAGGGCGGCCGTCCACGAACACGGGGACGGTTCGCTGCGGACCGGACTCATCCTCCTCTTCACCGGCATCGGACTGACGGTGGCACTGTACGTCAACGCCGGCGAGAACGGCGCGGTCTGGGGCGCTTTCGTGGGCTTCATCGGGCTGGGATACCTCGTCTACTGGCTCATAGCCGGACGCAAGTTGAGAATGAAGGAAGCCGGCGCGGACGACTGATCCTCGTACGGGCCGGCCTCTCCGCACCATTCCACGCCTGCTTGATGCGTCTCCGTCTATCCCCACATCACGGTACGCGGAGCCCCCGCCGGGGCCCCGCGTTTCTCTTTTCCGCCCGGCGGTGTTACAGGGTATACTGTGCCACCGGGAGGATCGATGGGACTCAGAAGCTACCAGGTCATCGGGAACGCGCGCCGCGGACCCTACGCCACGCTCACCGTCGAAGGCGAGGTGACGCCCTCCGAGCCGGGGCAGTTCTATATGCTGCGCGGCGACTGGGGCGCAGACCCGCTTCTGGGCCGCCCGCTCTCCATCCTGGGCGAGGACCCGTCCGAAGGGACGATCCGGTTCCTGCTGAAGGTCGTGGGCCGGGGCACTCGGCTCCTGTACGAGCTGGAGCCGGGGCGGAAGGTCTTCGGCCTCGGCCCCCTGGGACGTCCCTTCCCGCGCGGCGGCGAAGCGGCGTGGCGCCGGGTGCTCGTGGGAGGCGGCGTGGGCGTGCCCCCCATGGTCTACCTGGCGGAAAGGCTTAAGGATGAAGGCCTCGCCTTCTCCTTCCTGCAGGGCGCCCGCACCGGCGAGGACCTGATCCTGCTGGAAGACCTGAAGGCCCTGGACGTCGAGCCCGTCCTCACAACGGAGGACGGGAGCCGCGGCCGGCGGGGCCTCGTCACGGAACCACTGATGGAACTGCTCGAAGGGGGCGCGGATGCGGTCTACGCCTGCGGCCCCGTGGGCATGCTCAAGGCCGTGGCGGACCTCTGCCGCGGCAGGGCGGCCTGCCACCTGAGCCTGGAGGCGAGGATGGGCTGCGGCTACGGCGTCTGCCTTGGGTGCGTGGTCCCCGTCCAGCGAAACGGACAACGCACCTACGAACGGGTCTGCAAGGAAGGACCCGTCTTCGACGGGGAGGCCGTGCTGTGGACGTAAATCTCTCGGTCGCCATCGGACAGGTCCGTCTGAAAAACCCCGTCATGCTGGCCTCGGGCTGCTGCGGGTACGGACTCGACATGGAACCCTACCTGGACCTCAACCGGGTGGGCGGCGTCTGCCTGAAGGGCCTGTCGGTCTCCGGCAGCGAGGGCAACGCCCCGCCCCGCATCTGGGAAACGCAGGGCGGCATGATCAACGCCATCGGCCTGCAGAACGTGGGCACCCGAGCCTTCATCGACGACAAGGCACCCCGGCTGCGGGAGTACGACACGGCTTTCGTGGCCAACTTCTACGGCCACACCGTCGAAGAGTACGTGGAGGCGGCCCGGGTGCTGGACGGCGAGCCCGTGCTCGCGGCCCTCGAGATGAACATCTCCTGCCCGAACATCCAGGCGGGCGGCATCCAGTTCGGCACAGACCCGGCCTCCGTTTACAGGGTGACGGACGCCTGCCGCAAGGTCACGGACAAGCCCCTGTGGGTCAAGCTCAGCCCGAACGCCTCCGACGTGACGGCGACCGCGAGAGCCGCGCAGGACGCAGGCGCCGACGCGCTGACCTGCATCAACACCATGCCGGCCATGGCCATCGACGTGGAGAGCCGGACCTTCCGGATCAGCAACAAGGTGGGCGGGCTCTCCGGCCCCGCGCTCAAACCCATCGCCGTGCGCATCGTCCACCAGGTCAGCAGGGCCGTCGACATACCGGTCGTGGGCATCGGCGGCGTGGCCACGGCGGCGGACGCGCTCGAGTTCATCCTTGCGGGCGCGAAGGCCGTTCAGGTGGGGACGGCGCTCTTCAACGACCCCCAGTGCCCCTACGCCATCGTCGAGGGCATCGAAGACTACTGCCGCCGGCACGGGTTCGGCGGTGTCGAGTCCGTGGTCGGCCAGGTGAAGGACGCAGGGCCGCTCCCCGGCTGCCACGAATAGAGGACGAACATGACCGAACTGATCATCGCGGCCGACGTCAGCGAAGAAGCGAAGCTGGACCGACTCACGGCGGCCCTCAAAGGCCAGCCCGTCTGGCTCAAGGTGGGGCTCGAGGCCCTGTCGGCCTTCGGCCTGGACCTGGTGCGCCGCATCCGCTCCGAAGGGTTCAAGGTCTTCGCGGACGTGAAGTTTCACTACATCCCCAACACCGTGGGCGCCGCCTCGAAAGTGCTGGCAGCCACAGGGGCGGAACTGTTCAACGTGCACTGCTCCGGCGGGAGGGCCATGTGCGAGGCGGCGCGTAAACGGTCGGAGGAATCGGCCGACGCGCTCGGTCTGCCGCGGCCGAAAGTCATCGGGGTGACGGTCCTCACCAGCCTCGGGCCGGAGGACCTTTCCGCCCTGGGCATGTCGGGCGACACGGGCGAGACGGCCGTGCGCCTGGCGAAGGTGGGCCGCGACGGCGGGCTCGACGGCGTGGTGTGCTCCGTCCACGAGGCGGCGGCCATCAAGGCCGCCTGCGGAAGGGAATTCCTCACCGTCTGCCCCGGCATCAGGCCCGCCGGCTCCGGCGCCCAGGATCAGAAGCGCGTCGCCACGCCGGCCGACGCGGTCCGGGCGGGCGCCGACTACATCGTGGTGGGTCGTCCCGTCACTGGTTCGGACGACCCCGCCGCCGTCTGCCGGGCCATCCTCGAGGAGTTGCGGAGGTGACGAAGGCCCGCCGGGACAGGGTCCAGGAATAAGGGGTGCCTCGTCCGGGTTGCATTCGCCTCCGGGGCGGAGGGCGGAGGGCGCCGGATCGAGGGTCCGATTCAAGGTCTGCCCGCTCCCCGCGAACCGTCAGATGAGAAGGAGTTTTTCGCGTTGGCCATACTCAAGACGCTCAAGACCCGCTATTACGTCCCCTCTCCCGACGACTCGCTGAGAGACAGGGTGTGGAAGTCCGCCACCCGGCGGAAGGCTCCGGACTTCCCCCGCACGGTCCAGATCCAGACCCAGACCGGCTGCAACGCGGCGTGCATCTTCTGCCCGTATCCCGTCACGGTGAACAGCCAGCCCAAGGGCTTCATGAAGAGGGAGCTCTTCGAGCGCATCATCGACGAGATTGCCGCCCACGGCGTCCGAAGGATCTCGCCCTACCTCATGAACGAGCCCTTCCTGGACCCCGGTATCGTCGAGAAGCTGAGTTACATCCGGAAGAAGATCCCGGACGCCAGGCTCGTGCTCACGTCCAACGGGTCCAGGCTGACTCCCAAGATCGTGGACGATCTGATCGCAGCGGACGTGCTGCACGCCCTTTACATTTCGTTCCAGGGCGTGGAAAAGGAGGGGTACGAGGCCACCATGCGGGGCAGCATGGTCTTCGAGAAGACCATGGAGAACGTCCTGAACCTCGTCGACAAATGGAAGGCCGCCGGCGGACGCGACCGCTTCAAGATCGTGGTGACCATGGTGGCCACGAACAAGATCGATCCCGAGAAGGCCGTGGCCTTCTGGAAGGGACACGGCGTGGAGAGCAAGTGGACGCCCCTCGAGAACCGCGGCGGAAACATCGCCATCGCCCACGACCTGGCCCCCCAGACAAAACCCATGAAGCGCTTCGCCACCTGCACCCGGCTCTTCAAGCAGGCCTACATCATGTTCAACGGGGACATGGTGCTGTGCTGCACGGACTACACGCGCCAGGTCGTCCTCGGGAACATCACGGACTCTTCCATCGCGGAAGTCTGGAACTCCAGGAAGGCGCTGAACATCCGCAGGCTCTACTCCGAGGGCTTCATGGACAAGATTCCCCTTTGCCGGACCTGCGAGATCAGCGACACAACCGGCGACGAGGAATTCGACTGACGACGGAGTTCCAACACCCCGGGGCTTTGCCTGACACGTCGTTAGGTGTACCGGTCACGCTCCGGTGACACCCCCATTCACCGATCCGAACCACCGAGAACTCGCCTCCGATTCGGCGCCCCCCCGCCTCATCACCCCTCATTTCCTGACTTCCATGGTTTTCGGCAAAGGATCCTGCCCCTGCTTCCGCCTTGGCCCGCATCTTGCTCTTAAGCGCGGAGGACCAGGACCGTTGCGGGCCCCCTCGAAGGCGGCCCCTATCCCGGTCCGGGAGAGAGGAGCATGATCGTTCACGGACCCGTCAGATCCAGGAGACTCGGCGTGTCGCTGGGCGTCGACAACCTGAGAGAACCCCGCTGCCCCTACGCCTGTTCCCACTGCCGTTGGGGAAGAATCCTGAACATGGATGTCGAGCGCCAGCACTTCTACGATGCCGAAGAGGTCGTCGGGGCCGTGGGGCGCGCCCTCGAAGCGCGGGCCGGCGACGCCGAGCCCTTGGACTACGTCACCTTCGTCCCGAAAGGTGAGACCACGCTGGACGCGAACCTCGGGAAGATGATCAGGGGCGTCAAGCAGTTCGGTGTGCGGGTGGCCGTCTATACCAGCTGTGCAATCATCTGGCGGCCCGACGTCAGGGAAGACCTGGTCGACGCCGACTGGGTCAGCCTCCAGACGGACGCGACCCGGCTCGACACCTGGCTCAAGATCAACCGGCCCCACCCGAGCCTGCACCTTGCGCGCATCCTCGAGGGCATGCTCGAATTTTCGAAGGCCTACGGCGGGGGGCTCGTCACGGAGACATTTCTCTTCAGGGGCGTCAACGACGACCTCGAACAGGCGGAAGAACTGGGTCGGTTCATCTCGCGGCTGCACCCGGTAAAGGCTTACCTGAACATCCCCCAGAGTCCGCCCGAGGAGCTATGGATCCGTCCCCCGCATGAAGCCGACCTGACGCGGATCTACCGGAGCTGGAGCGACCTGCTCGAGCAGGTCGAAATCCTGGCGCCCGAGGCGGGCGTCCCGGGCGACGAACTGGGCCCGGTCGAAGGGCTGATCCTGGAGGAAGCCTCCCGCCGTCCGCTCTCCGGGGGCCAGCTGCACGAACTGGTCGAACGCTCCGGCGGCGACGTCCAGGTCGTCGACAACCTTCTGGGTAAGGAGCGCCTCGTCCGCCTCGAGATCGGCGACACGGACTTCTACGTGCGCAAGCTGTGGTCCTGAGAGTTCTCGATCCGCCGCCCCGTCATGGGTCCGGAACGAACGCCCCGTGACGGTCGCGGCGGGGATTCACTCCCCTGCTTCTTTGTGCGCGACGCTCCGGTGCGCGTCCGGGAACGGCCGGCCCGCGGCCTCTTGGCCGGAGAGCGC
>JBJKRE010000101.1:0-3538 GCA_046704825.1 Acidobacteriota bacterium | reverse complement strand
GTACGAACCAGGCCTTTCTCAATCTTTTCTCTGCGCCCTCGGCGCCTCTGCGGTGAGATGTATTGCTCCAAAGGCCCTCCCTCGCCGTCCTTTACTTCCACCTTCCGCCTTTTTCCCTTTTGCCTTTTAGCCTTTCGGCCTTAGCCCTCGGGAAAGAAATTGTTCCCTGCTTCTCTACCGTCTTGCAAATCCCAAATCCCAATTCCCAAATCCCAAATTCCCACCCCTTCCGCCTCTTACGCGGCCCGTCGTCAGACGGTGGTTGGCAGAGGGCAGCCGGCTTCCCCTGACTTCTTCACCGCTTCTCCCCGCACTGTCGGGCGCCGGAATATTTTTCGCGGCGTCCGGGTTCACGAAAGCGTAGAGGATCACGAGCAGTCAACTTTCCGACCGAGAGAGCCGTCCAGCGCGAAGCGCCGGGTGCGGTTCCGGTTACCGGCCGTTTCCCGCTGACGTCCGGCGGCTCTCGGATTCATCGGGCGTGAGAGCGAACATCGGGAGTTTGCAACGCGCATCGAAGGGATTATCGGCTCAAACCCTGCGGAACGCTTCCGGGCAACCGGCCCGGCAAAGCCCTGCTCTGCCGGGCCCACCCTGGCGCCTCGCCTTCGGCTTTTCCGTTCGACAATCCCCACTCGGGAGGAGGCCTCCGGCTTTCGTCGGGAACGCCTCCCCCTGGTTAGAAGAGGCACAGAGGTGCCCGTATAGACGCTCGCGGAAGCGTACACGTAGAAGCACCGTCAGTAAATGGAGGTTAGCAAAGATGCGGGAGAAGAAGAACCTTTTCGGCGCGAGCCGGCCGGGAACCGGTCCGGGCGCGTTCATGCTCGTCATGGCAGTCGTTGTCGCCCTCGCCCTCGCACTGCCGGCCGCGGCGGCCACCCCGGTGGTCGTACCCACCGCCGACGCAACCGCAGAGGCGAACATCAACAACATAATGCCGTTCAGCGGGGGGTTCGGCGGCCAGCCCCACGGCACGACCCGCTATCAGCAGGTCTATGCGGCCGGGGACTTCGCCGCGGCCGGACACACCTTCAGGATCACGAAGATCGCGTTCCGGCTCGACGGGTCGGACGCGCCTTACGCCGAGTCGGCCACCATCCCCGACATCAGCATCTACCTGTCCACGACGTCCAAGGCCGTGGACGGACTGAGCAGCACCTTTGCCGACAACCTCGGCGCGGACAACACGCTGGTGTACAGCGGTTCGCTGAGCTTCAGCGTGCCTTACGACGCGTCGGTGCCCCGTCCCTTCGACGTGGTCGTCACCCTGCAGACGCCCTTCGTCTACACGCCGGCCGACGGCAACCTCCTCATGGAGGTTAGGAATGTCTCGGGGGTCACCTCCGGAGTCCTCGCGGCCCTCGACGCCAGCTCCCTGTCCAGCGACGGCACGTCGCGCGTCTGGAACACGTCCTCGGCGGACGCCGCGACCGGCGGCCCGGACACCTACGGGCTCGTAACCCAGTTCACGACGGTGCCCTACCGCGGCTGGGCGGTCGTAGCAAACGACGGGGACGCGGACATCCTGACGTACGACCTGAACACGGATCCGCCCACCCAATACGGCCCCTTCCTGCAGGGACAGCTCGGTCCCGGTGGCGCACTGCTGGAGGTGGCCGTGGCTCCGAACGACCGCACGGCGCTCCTGTCGAGCTTCGATAGTGATACCGTCTACCGGGTCGACCTGTCCGACCCCGCCGATCCCGTGGCGGAGTGCAGCCTGGCCATCCCCTTCCACCCTGAGCACATCGCCTTCGCCCCGGACGGGAGCTACGCCATGGTCACCGACGGGGGCGGCGCCAATCGGATAGCCGTCATCGATATGACCGACTTCACTCTGAAGACGACCTATACCCTCCAGGCCGCCTCGGGCACCGCCGATTCCGTGGCCATCGCGCCGGACAACCAGACGTGGGTGGCGGCGGACATCGATAACAACCGGATCATTTACGGCACATACTCTCTCGCGTCGGGCTTCTCGAGCGAGCACACCCTTCCCGCGGGGTACGCGCCCGTCAATGTGGCGATTTCTCCGGACGGCCAGACGGTTCTGGTCGCCAACGGATCGGACACGCAGGTGAGCGTCTACCGGATTACGGCCCCCGGCGCGCTCACCGCCGAACCGGCTGTGACGGACCTGCCTGGCTCATGTCAGTCCATCGTCTTCTCCCCGGACGGCAGCCGCGCCTACGTCCTGTCGGACACATCACCGGATTCCCAGCTGTCCTGGCTCTCCGTGACCGGGCCCGGTGCCGTGTCTCTGGGCGGCGCGGGCGTGGCGTCTCTGCTTCCAGCCAACGGATACGTCTATTTCGGCGTGGACCAACTGGCCATCAGCAGGGACGGTCAAACGCTCGTGGCCGTAAACCCCGTCGGCAGCAACACCACGAACATAGCCCTGGTGGACACCTCGACCTTCTCCGTGGAGATCGTCGGCACGGGGAGTTCGGTGCCCCGGGGCGTGGCCACCTTCCTCTCGTCGGGCTGCCCCTCCATATCGGTGGGCTCCTCGCCCTCCTCCCTGCCCGACCCTGTGGCGGGAAGCAGTTACGGGCCTTATGCCTTTACGGCTTCGGGCGGCACGGGACCCTACACCTACGCGCTGGCCTGCGATTCCGGGCCGCTTCCGCCCGGCGTGACGCTCGGGACGGACGGGTCCATCTCGGGCACCCCCACGCACTCGGGCCCCTACACCTTCACGGTCGTGGCGAGGGACAGCGACGGCTGTCCGGGCCGCGCGACCTTCACGCTGACGGTCGACTGCCCGCCGCTATCGGTTGAGCCCTCCTCGGTGCCGGACGCGACGGCGAGCGAACCCTACAGCCAGTCCTTCTCGGTGCTCGGGGGCAGCGGCGCCTATTCGTTCGTCCTGACCGGCTCGCTCCCCGACGGTCTGAACTTCAGCGGCGACTCCCTGTCGGGTACGCCCCCCCAGACCGGCACGTTCACCTTCACCGTCGAGGCCCAGGACACGACCTACGGCTGTACGACCAGCCGGAACTACACCCTGAACGTCGTGTGCCCCACCATCGACATCGCACCGGCCACCCTGCCGGCGGGCGTGGACGGGCAGACCTACCCGGCACAGACGTTCCACCCCTCCGCCGGAGTGGCGCCGTTCTCGTACGCCATTCTTTCCGGAACCCTTCCGGGGGGGCTGACGCTCTCGCCGGACGGGACCCTGTCCGGCACCTTCAGCGGCACCGGGTCCTACACCTTCACGGTCCAGGTGACCGACAAGAACGGGTGCACGGGACAGCGGACCTACACGCTTGCCGTGTACAGTTCGAGCTTCTACGACGACAGCGGGGCGGCCGTGGCGTGCGTGGACGCCCACACCGGAGCCTTCCAGTGGACCGTCCTGTCGGGGCCCTACGCGGGCATGACCTTCACGGGGACGCTCACCGTCTACAACGGTGGCACCATGTACTGGAGTCAGCCCGGCGCGTCCCAGTACGTCTACCTCTACTACGACCCCAACGGCCACACGGCCTGGGGCTACGTCTACGACTACACCACCGGCCTGTACAGCAGC